>NZ_JACLYY010000012.1:0-104025 GCF_016900595.1 Faecalicatena fissicatena | reverse complement strand
AGATGTGTATAAGAGACAGGCTTATAAAAGAATGATTGTTATAGGAAAAATTGATGAATGTGGAATTAAACAGTTGATTGAAGAAATGTATTCTGTAAAAATAAATTCCCCATATTTACCTAAGTGTGATGTGTATTTTAAGCTGGATAGATGTGCTGTGATAAGACAATTGGAAAATATAATTGAGATTTTTTTCCCTGTAGACCCAATGTCGTTTGATACTATTAAGAAAAGAGCTTGCCAAGATTTGTGTTTAAGTATTATTGAAGATATATTACCGCGATTATCTAAGGAACTGTATGACAATGAAGAGAAAGTTATCTGTCATATTCTTCATTTGGGGAAGCAGGTTACACTTTTGCAAATACAAATTTGTTTAAATGATTATAACGGAAGATATTGTTCCAATACAGATTTTAAAACTTTATACGGAACCATGTTAGATTACGTTGATGAAGAGCTTTTTCAAGATATTAAAAATGATTATCTAAAAGGATTATACCAAGACTTAGAATTAAGTTTAGAAGTGGAAACATATGAATTAGAAAATTATTATGTATTTAGGGTAGTTCCACTAAATGTAAAGGAATATGTTAATGCAGTACAAGCTTTGTCTATATATGATATATTAGAGAAAATGGAGATAAGCATAGGGCAGTATATAAGGGAAATAAGACGAATTCTTTGAATATCACTAAAGATAGAAACTATAAAAATGCTTAATATTTATGGACGAAAAAAATTGTTTATGGTAATATCAATATCACCATAAACAGATACCATAAGGAGGAACAATAGTGGAAAGAGATGTTTTAAAAAAGGAGATGTCAAAGCTGCTGGATGAAAAATTTGCTCCTGTGTTCAGCGAAATAGCGAATTTAAAAAGCAAGGTGGAAAGTATGGAGGAGACGCTTGAACAAAAGACCTATGCAAGTCTAAAAATGGTTGCCGAAGATCATCTAAGCCTAACAAAGAAACTTGACGAAGCAGGCCTGACGGCAAGCGGTAAAGTTCGGCTACTCGTTCAGATTAACAATTTGGAAAGCGACCTGAAAAAGGCCAAGGAGGAACTGCTCCGTGCAGACGGTCCAGTGATATAGCAGAGAGAAGAGTGCAAAAAGACAAGAATTTGCCATAAAGAGCACAAAAAATTGGTGGTATTCAATAAAAAATGTTGATATACTGACTTTAGTGAATAAAAGAAGGAGGAGATGGACATGCAGATCCAGAAAGTGACGGATGCGTCCTTCAGGGCATACGGCAAGGTGCTGGAAGGCTATGATTTCGGCCGCCTGTTAAAGGAGATGGAGCACACGCCCCTGCCCGCTGACGATGTCATCTATGTGCCCTCTGTGGAGGAGCTGGAGACCCTTCCGGTGGCGGAGGAACTGAAAAACCGTGGGTTTGGCGGTCTGCCGATCGAGATCGGATACTGCAATGGAAACAATAAAAAGCTCAACGCATTGGAGTATCACCGCTCGTCAGAGATCAATGTGGCAGTGACGGATGCTATCCTGCTGATCGGAAAGCAGCAGGATGTGGAGCCGGATTACACCTACGATACATCGAAGGTGGAGGCATTTCTTGTTCCTGCCGGGACAGCCATAGAGGTGTATGCCACAACGCTTCACTACGCTCCCTGTACAGTGGGGGACAAGGAAGGCTTCCGCGTGGTAGTCGTGCTGCCTAAGGACACCAACACGGACCTGACCTTCCCTGTGGGAAAAGACGGGGAGGACAGGCTCATCACCGCAAAGAATAAGTGGCTTATCGCCCACGAGGAAGCAAAGATCGAGGGCGCGTTTAACGGATTAAAAGGAGAGAACATCACACTGTAGAATGTTTGATAAAATTTAAAGGAGGAATGAAACACTATGAACAACATGCCAGAAGTAAAAATCGGAGTTGTGGCTGTAAGCCGTGACTGTTTCCCGGAGAGTCTGTCTGTGACGAGAAGACAGAACCTAATGAAAGCCTACACAGAGAAGTACGGCTCAGAGGAGATCTATGAATGTCCTATCTGCATCGTGGAGAGTGAGATCCACATGGTGCAGGCTCTTGAGGATATCAAGAAGGCAGGCTGCAATGCTCTGTGCGTATACCTTGGAAACTTCGGACCGGAGATCTCCGAGACACTGCTTGCAAAGCACTTTGACGGACCGAAGATGTTCATCGCCGCTGCGGAGGAGTCAGGAAATGACCTTCTGGACGGAAGAGGAGACGCATACTGCGGTATGCTCAACGCAAGCTATAACCTGAAGCTGCGCAACGTAGGAGCCTACATTCCGGAGTATCCGGTAGGCGACGCTGAGGACTGCGCGGACATGATCCACGAGTTTGTTCCGATCGCAAAAGCAATTGTGGGACTGAACAACTTAAAGATCATCTCCTTCGGACCCCGTCCGCTGAACTTCCTCGCCTGCAACGCACCTATCAAGCAGCTCTACAACATCGGCGTGGAGATCGAGGAGAACTCAGAGCTCGACCTGTTCGAGGCTTTCAATAAGCACGCAGGGGATGAGAGAATTCCCGCCATTGTCAAGGAGATGGAAGAGGAGCTGGGAGCCGGAAACAAGAAGCCGGAGATCCTGTCCAAGCTGGCTCAGTATGAGCTGACTTTAAAAGACTGGGTGGAGGAGCACAGAGGCTACAGAAAATATGTGGCAATCGCCGGAAAATGCTGGCCTGCATTCCAGACACAGTTCGGCTTTGTGCCCTGCTATGTAAACAGCCGCCTGACAGCCCAGGGCATTCCGGTGTCCTGCGAGGTGGATATTTACGGAGCTCTCAGCGAGTTCATCGGAACCGTTGTGAGCAACGATACTGTCACCCTGCTTGACATCAACAACAGCGTGCCCAAGGATATGTACAACGAGGATATCAAGGGCAAATACAACTACACACTTCAGGATGTGTTCATGGGCTTCCACTGCGGAAACACAGCCTCCTCAAAGCTGTCCTTCTGCGAGATGAAGTACCAGAAGATCATGGCAAGAACGCTGCCTGAGGAAGTGACACAGGGAACTCTGGAGGGAGACATCGTTCCAGGCGATATCACATTCTTCCGCCTGCAGAGCACATCAGACAACATCCTCCGTGCGTACATCGCGCAGGGCGAGGTGCTTCCGGTGGCATCCAGATCCTTCGGAGCAATCGGCGTGTTCGCTATTCCGGAGATGGGACGCTTCTACCGCCATGTGCTGATCGAGGGAGGCTTCCCGCATCACGGGGCAGTCGCTTTCGGACATCACGGAAAAGCGCTGTATGAAGTGTTCAAATACATAGGCGTTCCGGTGGACGAGATCGGATACAACCAGCCGGCGGGCGTGAGATATCCGACAGAAAATCCCTGGAGATAAGTAAAAGAGCAGCTATATTGACAATACAACAGGGCGGGGTGACAGCATAACCCCGCCCTCTGTTTCAGGAGGTACATATGTTATATATTGGCGTGGATCTCGGCACATCAGCGGTGAAGCTCCTTCTGATGGACGAGACAGGAGATATCAAAAATATTGTGTCAAAGGAGTACCCTTTGTTCTTCCCTCATCCGGGCTGGTCTGAGCAGAACCCGGAGGACTGGTTTGAAAAGTCCATGGAGGGGATTCGAGAACTGACAGAAGGATTTGACAGGTCAAAGGTGGCGGGCATCAGCTTTGGCGGGCAGATGCACGGCCTGGTGGCCCTTGACAAGGATGATCAGGTGATCCGGCCGGCCATTCTCTGGAATGACGGCCGCACCGGGGAGGAGACCGACTACCTCAACAATGTGATCGGCAAGGACAAGCTTTCCCAGTACACAGCCAACATCGCCTTCGCGGGATTTACAGCCCCCAAGATCCTCTGGATGAAAAAGCACGAGCCGGAGAATTTTGCGAAGATTGTAAAGATCATGCTGCCCAAGGATTATCTGGCCTACAGGCTGTCCGGCTCCTTTTGCACAGATGTATCAGACGCCTCAGGCATGCTGCTGATGGATGTGAAGAACCGCTGCTGGTCCAAAGAGATGATGGAGATATGCGGCATTACAGAGGAGATGCTTCCAAAGCTTTATGAGAGCTACGAAGTAGTAGGAACTTTAAAGGAAGACGTAGCGGAAGCGCTGGGACTTTCAGCCGACGTAAAAGTGATCGCGGGCGCCGGGGACAATGCGGCTGCCGCTGTGGGAACCGGCACAGTAGGAGACGGCATGTGCAACATTTCCCTGGGCACATCCGGAACGATCTTTATCTCCAGCGAGAATTTCGGCGTGGATGAGAACAATGCCCTCCACTCCTTTGCCCATGCGGACGGAAACTACCACCTGATGGGATGTATGCTCAGCGCTGCCTCCTGCAATAAGTGGTGGATGGAGGATATTTTAAAGACAAAGGATTTCGGAAAGGAGCAGGAGGAGATCCAGAAGCTGGGAGAGAACAATGTGTTCTTCCTTCCCTACCTTATGGGAGAGCGCTCTCCTCACAATAATCCGGACGCGAGAGCCATGTTCATCGGCATGTCCATGGACACCACAAGAGAGGATATGACCCAGGCTGTGCTGGAGGGTGTCGCCTTTGGCCTTCGGGACTCCCTGGAGGTGGCCAGAAGTCTGGGCATCCAGATCGAGCGGACGAAGATCTGCGGCGGAGGAGCCAAGAGCCCTCTCTGGAAGAAGATCATTGCCAATGTCATGAATCTGAAGGTGGATGTGATCGAGAGCGAGGAGGGCCCGGCCCTGGGCGGCGCCATGCTGGCGGCTGTGGGCTGCGGCGAGTACCCGGATGTGAAGACCATCGCGGAGAAGATCGTGAAGGTCGTGGACACTGTTGAGCCGGAGGAGGAGCTGGTGAAAAAGTACGAGGAGAAGTACCAGAAGTTCCGCACCATCTATCCCACGGTGAAGTGTCTGTATTAAAAAACAGGATGAAAAAACAGCAGGCTCCAAAATCCCTCATACGGGTTTTGGAGCTTTTATACTCTTGTTATCTGTCAAAAAACGGATTATAATGAGGTCATGCGGCGGTAAAGTGAACAACAGACAAACACAGAGCCGCAAAAATAGATCAGAAAAGATTGGAGATATCATCATGCCCGCATTTTACGCACATGACCGGTTTGGGAGAAAGGTGTATTCCAGACTGGACGGAGAGATAAAACAGACGATCAAAAAGCACAGCCGGCAGTTCCGGATCGGGCTGCAGGGACCGGATCTCTTTTTCTTTTACCGGCCCTGGCATCCAAATAAGGTCTCCAAATATGGAAATCATCTCCATGAGATATCTGCCTATCCCTTTTTCCGACACGGGGCGGCTGTAGTCAGGGAGAAAGGGCGAACAAGTAAGGAGTATGCCTATCTTCTGGGCTTTGTGTGCCATTTTATCCTGGACAGCGAGTGCCATCCCTTTGTGGAGGCCTATATAAAGAAGAGCGGCGTACAGCACCTGGAGATCGAGGAGGAGTTTGAGAAGCTGCTCCTGCGGATGGACGGGAAGGATCCCTTTGCCTATCCTCTGGCAGATCTGGTGCCGGCGGACGAGACCACGGCGGAGGCCATCTGCCCCTTCTACGATGACATCACAGAGGAGACGGCCCTCACGGCCCTCAGAGATATGCGACTGGTGAAGAGAATTTTCACCGCGCCGGGAAGACTGAAGCACGACACCATCAACACAGTGATGAAGCTGACTGGGAAGTACCCCTACATGAAGGGACTGATGAACCAGCACAGGGATAACCTGCGGTGCAGAAGGAGCAGCCAGGAGCTGCTGCGACGGTTTGACGGAGCGGTAAAGATCGCTGTGGATATGATCTACAGCCTGGATGAGACGATACAGACCGGAAAGGAGCTGAACAGGCGGTTTGACAGAACATTCGAATAGGAGAGAAGGACAGAACCGCGGAATATGGAAATACAGGAGAAGAACGGCCGGCGCATATGTTCTTGCGCTGGCGGTTCTTCTCCTTTCTTCCTGCCAGAGCATACCGGAAGCTGGCTTGCCCGGGACCCCCACCGCTCCCGTCTCGTCTGCCGGCACGGTCTCTGTCACGGAGGAGGAGATCGCTCTCGGGGATATACCGGAGTACAGCGGCGACCCCTACGTGGAGGTGGAGAACGGCCAGCCGGACTTTGCGGAGGAGGAGATGACGGAGGAGCCCTACGAGTCCTACAGTGACCTGGACGAGCTGGGCAGATGTCAGGAGGCCCAGGCCTGTGTGGGACAGGAGACCATGCCTGACGGGGAGCGGGAGAGCATCAGCGAGGTGAAGCCTACCGGGTGGCAGTCCGTGGAGTATGACGGGGTGGACGGAGGCTACCTCTACAACCGGTGTCATCTCATCGGCTACCAGCTTACCGCGGAGAACGCCAATGAGAAAAATCTGATCACAGGCACCCGATATATGAACACAGAGGGCATGCTTCCCTTTGAGGACGAAGTGGCCGACTATGTGGAGGAGACAGGGAACCATGTCCTGTACCGGGTGACTCCTGTGTTCGAGGGGGACAATCTGGTAGTCTCCGGTGTGTGGATGGAGGCCGAGTCCGTGGAGGACGACGGCCAGGGCGTCTCCTTTAACGTGTACGTCTACAATGTGCAGCCCGGCATAGAGATCGACTACGCCCAGGGGGACAGCCGGGAGGCGCAGGACGGCAGCCAGGCGCAAAGCGGCCAGGCCGATGCCAGCCAGGCACAGGGGGCGGACGACGGCCAGGAGCGAACCTACATCCTCAACAGGAATACCCGCAAATTCCACGACCCGGGCTGCGCCAGCGTGGAGGATATCAAGGAAAAGAATAAAGAGGAGTATACCGGGGACAGGCAGCAGCTCCTTGATGAGGGATATGAACCCTGCGGCAGATGCTGCCCGTAAAAAAATTGAAAAAAACTCTTGTGTTATCTATCATAGGTGTTATAATATACGTGTAACAAGAAAACATACTTAACTGACCTCTTTGTTTTGCAAAGTTGAAGGCTGCTAAGCATCATCAGATTTTGGAGGAAAAGATAAATGAATACTTTAAAAGCTGAAAAGAGAAACATGCAGACAAAAGCAAAGAAATTAAGAAGAGAAGGATTTGTTACCGGCAATGTATTTGGCAGGGAAATGAAGGAGTCCATGCCGATCCAGATTTTGAAGGCCGATGCGGAGCGTCTTGTAAAGACACACGGAAAGGGAAGCCAGATTATGCTGGAGGTAGACGGACAGACCATGGACGTCCTTGTAAAAGAGATTGATTTCAACCCCCTCAAGACAGAGATTTACGAGATTGATTTTCAGGCTCTGGTGAGCGGTGAGAAGGTACACTCTGTCGCAGAGGTGATCCTGCTGAACCATGAGAAGGTCAACACAGGGCTTGTGAACCAGATGCTCCATGAGATCGCCTTCAAGGCTGTTCCCGCTGCGCTGGTAGAGAAAGTCGAGATAGATGTAGGAGATATGAAGCTGGGAGACTCCATCCAGGTTAAGGATCTGGATATCGCGAAGAATAAAGATATCGATCTGATCACCAATCCGGAGACAACGGTTGTGGCTGTCACAGAGATTCACAACCAGCCGGTGGAGGATGCCGAGGAGGACGCCGAGGCGGAAGCATAGGAGTGCGGCAGATATTCTCCGGCTACAGGATAGAATAAGGAAAAGACTGTGTGTGAAAGCACAGTCTTTTTTTGCGTTTTATGGTTACAAACCGCGGTTTCTGTGATAATATCTAAAGATAGACTGAGAAAAGGAGTACAGCACATATGGATCTGAAGAAAAAGATCATGGAGGCAGCCTGGGAGCTGTTCCAGGAGAAGGGGTACACAGCGACCACAGTCAATGAGATCATCGAGAAGGCGGGGACGTCCAAGGGCGGATTTTACTACTATTTTCATGCCAAGGACGAGCTTTTGAACTCTCTGTACTATTTCTTTGACCGGGAATATGAAAAGTATTATCAGAGCATGGACAAATCCCTGAACTACATCATGCAGATCAAGCTGCTGAACCAGTATGTGTTCTACTTTATCGAGGGGAATGTAAAGGTAGATCTTCTGGCGTCCCTGTACAGGTCTCAGCTGGCTGAAAAGAAGCAGACCCACTTTCTGGATCCGAACAGATATTATATCAGACTTGTCAAAAGACTGATCACGGAGGGGCAGAAGAAGGGAGAGATACGGTCAGACCTGACTGCGGACGAGCTGGTCAAGCATATACTCCTCGTGGAGCGGGGACTCCTCACAGACTGGTGTGTGGAGGACGGGGGGTATTCTCTGGGCTATTTCGGCGCCCACAGCTTTAATCTTTATATGGAATTTCTGGAGCCATCCGGGAAGGACGCAGAAGAGTAGAGGCAATCTTCTCTTCTGCGATTTTTTATCTATTAGCAAACCGCGGTCTTTTTTTTCAAGGGTAAATATACACAAAATATTATCTGAAAATTATCTAACATTCACAAATAAAATAGAAAATATTTCACAAAAATCCATATTATAGGGACAACATACTTGTATGAAAGCGAAGATCGTGATACAATTAACGAAAATCAACAGACCACGGTTTCTAAAGGAAGGAGTGATACTATGAGTTATAGTGATATATGCAACGCACCGTGGATGTACATCTGGGTAGGAGTTTTATTGATCGCAGTGATTGTCCAGTGCCTGATCTTCATGAAAAAGGCGTGGACGAGGGCGAGGGGGCTGGGCCTTTCCAACCAGCAGATAAGAAAAGGCCTGACCACGGGAGTGACCATCAGCATTGTGCCGACTCTGCCGGTCCTGGTCGTATTTTTGTCCCTCATGCCTCTTCTCGGGGCTCCTCTGCCCTGGCTTCGGCTCTCAGTGATCGGATCCGCGTACTATGAGACCTACGCGGCTACTACCGCGCTGGAGTGCGTGGGCGAGTCCCTGACGGTAAACGGGTACTCGGCTATAGGCTGGATCGCGGCTGCCTGGGTCATGACAGTGGGAGGAAGCGCCTGTATCCTCTGGTCCACCATCATGATCAAGCCCATCTCCTCCCTTTACAATAAGGCGGAGAAGATTGATATGGGCCTTGTGCTCGCTATCGGAAGCGGCTGCCTGGCCGGTGTAATGGCATATGTCTCTGTGGCATACGGCTTCGGACAGATGTCCACCCAGGGCGTGGTCTTCCTGATCAGCTTTGCGGCGGGCGCGGTTTTAGTTATTCTACATAAGAAATTTCCAAAGCTGAAATGGCTATCTGATTATATCATGGCTATCAGCATGCTGATCGGAATGGCGGCAGCGTGCATCATTTTTTAAGGAGGGAACGGTATGAAGCTACAGTCTAGAGAAGATTTCAACAAGTGGACACACAGATTTGGCATACTGTCCAGCCTGATACTTTTTGTGGGAATGACCGCATTCCCGGTAGTGGCCAGCGCGGTGTACGGTCTGTGGCCGGACTTCAGAGCGCTGTGGCCCGGGTTTATCGCGGTGATCCTGTTCATGGCCCCCTACTGGCCGGCTGAGACCATCGGGTACATGCCCGTCATGGGACCGGGAGCTCTGTACATGTCCTATATCACGGGCAATGTCACGAACCTGAGGATGCCCGCCACGGTAGGGACCATCAATTCCCTGGGGATCAAGCCCAACACAGATGCCTGCCACACAATGGCTATCATTGCCTGCGGCGCGTCGGTTATCACTACAGTGGCCATCGTGGCCATCGGCGTTGTGGTCGCGGCGCCTCTCTCGCCGGTGCTCAACTCGCCTACGCTGCAGCCGGCCTTTGACTACGTAGTGCCTGCCCTCTTTGGAGGACTGGTGGCCCAGACGATACTGAAGGGGAAGAAGCAGTTCGGATTTTACCTTGTTCCCCTGGCGGTCTGCCTTGTGTGCTGTTATTTCACCCCTATCAGCGGGGCCTACTATATGCTGATCGCTATCGCTGTCTCTGCGGCGATCTACATCGTGGATTATAAGAAAGGAAAAGAAAAGGAGGAGTAATCATGGGAAAACTGACGTACATTATCTGCGGAAAGCTCTATGACGGCATAGACCGGGAGCTGAAGGACAATCAAAAAATCCTGATCGAGGACGACAGGATCGTGGAGGTGGGACCGGAGGTACAGCAGCCCGAGTCAGCCCAGGTCATTGACCTGTCAGACACCACAGTCACACCGGGCATGATCGATGCCCACATGCACATGGACAATATTGACTGGCATACGATCCGCCAGGAGGTCTACTACACCTCCGAGGAGCACAAGGCGCTTGGCATTCTTCGGACGGCACAGAAGGCTCTCTCCCGCGGGTTTACGACGGTTCGTCATCCCGGCGGGATCACCTCCAACGGGTTCGGCGTGCTGGATGTGAGAGATATGATCAACCAGGGATATTTCTCCGGATCCAGGATCGTGGCGGCCGCAAGGCTGATCTGCACGGCAGGGAGCCACGGGGATCTCTCCCAGACCTTTGCCAGGAGGCCGGAGTTCTCCTTTGCTGTCCAGAATATGATCAGCTCTCTGGGGGCAGGAAAGGACTTCTTCGCAAACGCGGTCCGCGAAGAGATCAAGGCAGGATCAGACTTTATCAAGATCATGGCCACAGGCGGCTTCTTTACACCCTACGACAATCCGCGGCAGCAGCAGATGAATGACGAGGAGATGGAGGCAGTCATCCGCACCGCCCATGAGTGGGGTAAGACAGTCACCGCCCACGTGTACAGCCCGGACCATATCCGCAAGCTGGTGGGCTTTGGCATCGACGGACTGGAGCACTGCTCCCTTCTGGACGAGGAGACAGCCCAGATCGTAGAGGAGGCAGGAGCCTACATTGTTCCTACCTTCTGCCCCTACGAGGAGGCGGTCCACTATGATCCGGTGAAGATCCAGACCAAGCAGCCGGAGTTCCGGGCCAAGCTGGAGTACTACAAGGACGCTCTTCAGGCCGGGCGTGAGGTCATCAAGAACTGCAAGTGTAAGCTGGGCTACGGCACAGACCAGGTGGCTACCCACCAGAACTATGAGAGCGGCTATGAGTACAAGGCATGGCTGGAGAGCGGCATGGATCCCTTCCGGGCCCTGGAGGCAGCCACTAGGATCAACGCTGAGATCCTGCAGCTGGACGATAGGATCGGCACCATCGAAAAGGGCAAGCTGGCGGACATCTCCGCATGGAAACGGGATCTGATGACAGATCCCAAGGCGCTTCTCGACTGCGCCTTTGTCATGAAGGAGGGCGTGGTATATCCCACAGAGAGATGCGAGGATATGGACGAGGACGCATAGATATTTGCGGCATATGAAATCGGATACATAAAAGGAAACAGGATAAAAGGGCGTGCGGAGCTTTTCCCCGCACGCCCTTTTATCTTGTGCGCCGGAGAGAAAAAAGCTATAATGCAGATAAAGAAAAAAATGGGAGGTGTTTGCATGTTCCCTCGTATGGCACTCATCCACAATCAGGACTACAACAGCGTAAGACTTGGGGATGTGGAGGAAGAATTCAAAAAAAGACTGAAGGGTCTTCAGCTTTCCACAGAGGAGATTCGTGGGAAGAGAGTGGGGATTGCTGTGGGAAGCAGGGGCATTGACAAGATACAGCAGATCGTCCGCATGACTGTGGAGGCGGTGAGAAAGTCAGGGGGAGAGCCGTATATCTTCGGCGCTATGGGCTCCCACGGAAACGGCACGGCCCGGGGGCAGCGGGAGATTTTGGCCTCTCTGGGCGTGACGGAGGAGGAGACGGGGGCTCCGGTGCTCTTCGGCGTGCTCCTGACAGAGAATGCAGTCCATGAGCTGAACGGTATCTATATGGAAAGACCGGAGAATTTTCTGGAGACGGAGAAGAGACTCTTGGAAGAGGTGAAAAGCGGCCGCATGAAGCTTCCCTCAGACAGGATCGATGTGCTGATCGTGGATGAGATGGGGAAAAATATTTCCGGCTCCGGCATGGACACAAAGGTCATAGGGCGGGTGTACGTGACCGGTCAGAAGGAGCCAAAGAGCCCCAGGGTAAAAAGGCTGGCGGTGCTGGGCCTTACAGAGGAGTCCCAAGGCAATGCCATCGGGATCGGGCTGGCGGACTTTTCCACCAGGGCCGTGCTGGAGAAAATCGATTTTGCCGCCACGGCAAAGAACGCGGTGGCCTCTATGGCTCCGGCACAGGGAAAGATCCCCTGCATTTTGGAAAATGACAGGGAAGCCATCCGGGCGGCTCTGGAGACGGCCGGACTGGAGGACGCGGAAAAGGCCAGGGGGGTCCGCATTGAGAACACGAACCAGATTGCACGGCTTTATGTGTCGGAGGCGCTGTATGGGGAGCTGAAGGACAACCCGCAGATCCGCCTGCTGGAAGGGCCGGTAGCGCTGGAGTTTGACGGGCAGGGCAATCTGAATCCCGGCCATTACGGGAAAGGAGATAAATGAGAATGGAATACACATGCGGGTACAGCTCCCCCATTGGCGAGATGACCATGGCCTCGGACGGCATACATCTGACGGGCCTCTGGTTTGACGGGCAGAAATATTTCGGAAGCACGCTGGATAAGGAGCGCGAAGAGCTGCCGGAGCACAGGGCGGGGGAGGATATCCCTGTGTTTGGGCAGACGAAGAAATGGCTGGACGCCTATTTCGCGGGGGAGCGCCCTATGTCCCGGCCTCCTCTTGCCCCCAAGGGCTCCGCTTTCCGGCGGCAGGTGTGGGAGCTCCTCCTTGCAATCCCCTACGGGGAAACGAGGACATACGGAGATCTGGCGAAGGCCCTGTCCGGGGAGAAGACAGGCATGTCCGCACAGGCTGTGGGCGGAGCTGTGGGACACAATCCCATCTCCATCATCATTCCCTGCCACCGCGTCCTGGGAAGCGGCGGACAGCTTACCGGCTACGCGGGGGGACTGGACAAAAAGGAATATCTGCTGAAGCTGGAGAGAAGGGAGAGACACTGAACCTATGACTATCAAGGAAATCGCGCAGCTGGCCGGTGTGTCCAGCGCCGCCGTGTCCAGGTATCTGAACGGGGGCTATGTCAGCGAGGAGAAGAAGGACAAGATCAGGCGGGTTATCGAGGAGACGGGCTACCAGCCTTCCGCCCAGGCCAGGATGCTGCGGACAAAGCGGGCCTGCCTTGTGGGGGTGGTGGTGCCCAAGATTAATTCCGAGTCCATCAGCCGGATCACAGCGGGCATCGAGAGCGTCCTCTCCTCCAGGGGATATCAGATGCTGCTGGCCAGCACGGACAACGATCCGGCAAAGGAGCTCACATACCTGAAGCTGTTTGAAAATTACCCGGTGGACGGTATCATCCTTATCGGCACGGTGATTACGCCAAAGCACCGGGAGTTCCTGAAGGGCGCCAGGGCGCCGGTGGTCGTGGTAGGGCAGTACACCAGATATGCCAATTGCATCTATCACGACGACTACGGCGCCGGGAAGGCCATGGGGAAGCTGGCGGCAAAGGAGGCGGCCGGGCGCGGCCGGATAGCCTACATCGGCGTGACAAGGGAGGACCGGGCCGTGGGTGTATCCCGGGAGGACGGCTTCCGGGCCGGACTGCGGGCAGCAGGCATGGAGATTGAGGAGGACTGCTTTCGGCGGGCTCAGTTTACCATGGACTCGGGCTTTGCGGCGGCTCTGGAGCTTCTGCAAAAAAAGCGGGATATAGGCGTTCTGTCCTGCGCTACAGACACCATCGCGGCGGGGGCCATTGAGGCCCTGCTGGTCTACACCCGGGCGGAAATTCCCAGATCCGCTGTACAGTCCGGCGGCAGGATGGAATATATATTGAACCGCACCGGGATCCGGGTGACTGGCTTTGGGGACAACCAGTTCCTGAAGGCTGTCACAGGGGGGATTCCCACTGTACATTTTGGATATAAGACGAGCGGCATCCGGGGGGCGGAGCTGCTCCTGGACGTGATCGAGAGGGGAGAGCAGATCCCTGTGGAGATGAAGCTGGGCTTCCGGCTGGTCAGTGGTCAGGAGAATGAAAATAATATCGATTTCACAAAATAGTGCAACATGCACAAAACAGGGAAACCAAAATCGGCAAAAATTCCGTCTTTACAAACGGGAGTTTTGCCGATATTATTTTATATGGAAAATATGAAAACGATTACATATAAAGGAAGGAGAGAACTTATGGATTACAGAAAGACCGCGCAGGAAATTCTGGACAAAGTAGGCGGCAGCCAAAATATCGTGTCCGCCGCCCACTGCGCCACCAGGCTCCGACTTGTCATCGCTGACAATTCCAAGGCGGACAAGGAGGCCATTGAAAATGTGGAGGGAGTCAAGGGCGTGTTTGAGGCCTCCGGACAGCTCCAGATCATTCTGGGAACCGGAACCGTAAACAAAGTGTTTGACGAGTTTATTGAAATCGGCAACATCACAGCCAGCACGAAGGCCGAGGCAAAGGAGGCGGCGGCCCAGAGGCAGAACGTGTTCATGCGGGCTATTAAGCTGCTGGGTGACATTTTCGTGCCCATCATCCCGGCCATCGTCGCCAGCGGTTTCCTGATGGGGATCATGAATTCCCTGGACTTTATGATCAACAACGGATTTATTAACATGGATACGAGCAGCTCTATCTACGTGTTTGCCAGCCTGTTCAGCAACACGGCCTACACGTTTCTGCAGATCCTGATCGCCTTCTCGGCGGCCAAGGCATTTGGAGCCAACCCCTATCTGGGAGCGGTCATCGGCATGATCATGATCAACCCGTCCCTGCAGAACGCCTACACAGTGGCCACGGAGGGAGTGCAGCAGACTCAGTCCGTGTTTTTCGGGCTCTACGATATTGACATGGTGGGATACCAGGGCCATGTGATCCCTGTGGTCATCGCCGTGTGGCTTCTGTCCGTCATCGAGAAAAAGCTTCACAAGGTGGTGCCGGAGGTGCTGGACCTGTTTGTCACACCCCTTGTCAGCGTGTTTGTCACCGGCTATCTGACGCTGTCCATCATCGGCCCTGTCTTTGTCTGGGCTGAGAACGCCATCCTGGGAGGCATCCAGTGGCTGCTGACCCTGCCCCTTGGGCTGGGAAGCCTTGTCATGGGAGCGCTCTACGCGCCCACCGTTGTCACCGGCATTCACCAGATGTACACGGCCATCGATATCGGGCAGATCGCCCAGTACGGCGTCACCTACTGGCTGCCCCTGGCGAGCGCGGCCAACATCGCCCAGGGAGCGGCGGCTCTGGCTGTGGCGGTTAAATCCAGGGACAAGAAGATCAAATCACTGGCTCTGCCCTCTTCCCTGAGCGCTTTCATGGGCATTACCGAGCCCGCCATCTTCGGTGTGAACCTGCGGTTCTTCAAGCCCTTCATCGCAGGATGTATCGGTGGAGGCTGCGGAGCCCTCTACGCCTCCATCGTCCATCTGGGGGCAAAGGGGACCGGCGTGACCGGTATCTTCGGCATCCTGCTCTGTCTGGACACACCGGTGCAGTACCTGATCGAGATGGTGATCGCTGTGGGCGTTGCCTTTGTCCTCTCCTTTATCCTGTATAAGGATGCGCAGCCGGCAGATGTACAGACAGCGGACGCTCAGGAGGAAGAGACAAAGGAGGAGACAAAGGAGGAGGAGACGAAGGAGGAGGAGCTCCACAGCCCGGCCGTGGGAAAGCTGATCCCCCTCACAGAAGTGAAGGATGAGACATTTGCATCGGAGATCCTGGGCGCTACCGTGGCTGTGGTCCCCTCAGACGGAAGGATCCTGGCACCCTGCGACGCCACCGTGTCCAGCATTTACGACACAGGCCACGCCGTGTGCCTGACCACAAGGACAGGCGGAGAGCTTCTGATCCACATCGGCATCGACACGGTGAAGATGGAGGGAAAAGGATTTACAAAGAAGGTCGCTGACGGCGACCAGGTGAAGGCGGGAGATGTGCTGGTGGAGGCGGATCTTGACGCTATCCGGGACGCAGGCTACGACACGGCCACCATGATGATCCTGACCAATGCGGACGACTATGCCAGCACGCAGAAGGCCGAGCCGGGCCAGGTGGATCCGTCCAGCATTGTCATGAAGATTGAGAAAGCATAAAAAGCAGGTGAGCATATGAACGCATTGACGAGAGATTTAAAGCAGCTGGTGGAGCTGGCGGAGAAGGCAGCGCCGGCCGGGGGGCACTTCCGCCAGAAGATCCACCTGATGCCCCCCACAGGGTGGCTCAACGATCCCAATGGGCTGTGCCAGTTCAAGGGCCTTTTTCACGCGTTTTTTCAGTATTCTCCCTTCAATCCGGAGGGGGGCGTGAAAATGTGGGGACACTGCACAAGCAGGGATATGGTGCATTGGGAGTACCAGGGCACAGCCCTCTATCCGGACCAGCCCTTTGACTGCCACGGCGCCTACTCCGGATGTGCTCTTGTGGAGGACGGAAGGATGTACCTCTATTACACCGGTAACGTGAAGCTGGAGGACCGGGAGTACGACTATGTGCTGGCCGGACGGGAGGGCAACACCGTGCTGGTGGAGAGTGAAGATGGCTTTAGCATGGGGAGAAAGCAGCTCCTCATGAGAAATGAGGATTACCCTGCGGATCTCAGCTGTCACGTGCGGGATCCGAAGGTGTGGAAGCAGGACGGCCGGTACTACATGATCCAGGGAGTCAGGACAAAGGAGGATGTGGGGGAGGCCCAGATCTTCGTGTCCGGTGACAGGCTGTCCTGGAGCCCTCTGAAGCGGATCCGCACAGGGGAGCCCTTTGGCTACATGTGGGAGTGCCCGGACTACATGGATGTGGACGGGCAGAAGCTCCTCTCGGCCTCCGTCCAGGGTCTGGAGGGAGATAAGTGGAGGGACCAAAATGTGTACCAGTCCGGTTATTTCTATATAGAAGGGGATATCCTGGGAGAGTACAGCCTCTCAGAGTACCAGCTCTGGGACTGCGGATTTGACTTCTATGCGCCTCAGAGCTTTGTGACAGAGGATGGCCGGGTGGTCCTGGTGGCCTGGATGGGCATGCCGGACTGCCCGGAGTACGGCAACGAACCGGCTCTCGCGGAGGGGTGGCAGCACTGCTTCACCTTCCCAAGGGAGATTTTTATCAGGGACGGCGCTGTGCGCCAGAGGCCTGTCCGGGAGCTGGAGAAGCTTAAGAGAAAGGTGAAGGAAGCGCAGGACCGCCTTGAGGCGGAGTGCCCGTCGGCCTGGGAGGCAGACATCACAGGCATCCAGGGCGGAGCCTTCCGGGCGGTGCTGGGCGGCGGTCTGGCGCTGACATACACCGGCAGCCGCTTTGAAATGCGCTTTGAGGGCCCGGAGGGAGAGAGGATCTCCGGCGGAAGGAGACTCAGGTATCAGGAGATGAAAAGCCTGGACAGCGTGAAGATACTGGGGGATGCCTCCTCTGTGGAGGTGTTCGTGAACGGCGGAGAATATGTCTTTACCACCAGGTACTATCCGGAGACTCGCACCCTGGAGGCGGAGGCAGACGGGGCAGAGATTTCCCTGTACTCTGTTGAGTTGTAAAAAAAGAAAAGGGATGGGAGAGGCGATGTGCTTTCTCCCATCCGTTTTTTATCTCTTCTTCTATTCTTAAAGAGCTATCCCGCGCTTCTGGCCTGTGCCGGCTCCGGCGCCCGGCGCACCGCGTTATCCTGGAACCGGAAGTAGTCCGGCCGATGGCGGGACTGAGTGAACTCGAACATGATGCCGTCGCTGTTGTAGGTGTGGCTGCTCACCACGGCCACGCAGTTGTAATCGTTGACATCCATCTCCAGATATTTCTCATCGATCTGTGTGATCTTCTCTACCGTCATGACCCGCTGGCTGTTGACGATGGTCATGTGGAGCTCCTTTTCCAGATACTCGTAGATGGAGTCGGAGGCGATCTGGGGTGTCAGTCCCGGAACCGCGTCCTTCAGAAAGTAGTTGTGGTTGATGATGAGGGGCTTCCCGTCCAGGTAATGGAGGCGCTGTATGTAGTACAGCTGGGTCCCCGCGGGGAAGCCGGTACGCCTCTCGATCTTCTCGTCTGATGTCAGCTCCATGAACTGGAGAACTCTGGTGACGCCCCATTTGTGGTTCCTGGCGGAGGATTCCTTGAAGGACTCGATCCCCCCTATGGTGAAGGCGGCCTGATCCACCGGGCGGTAGATGTTGCGCACACCCTTTCCCTGCAGTGTCTGCACATACCCGTCTGATACAAGCTGGGCTATGGCCCGGCGCACCGTGTTCCTGGAGCAGTCGTACTCCTGCACAAGAGCGTGCTCTGAGGGAAGCAGGGCATGGCTGGCAAATTCGTTGTTCTCAATCTTCTGTTTTAAATCTCTGTAGATAGCTTCATATTTACTTCTAGGCAATCGCTTCACATCCAGTCATGAATAATCCTGTTTAAACAATTTAATACTATTATAGAATATACAGAAGAGGGAAGTCAAGAAAAACAGTCAAACTTGTTTAAACAAATTGTGCTTGACATGTTTAAACAAGTGTGTTATTTTATACTTGTTCAAACAAGTTGGAACGGATTATCGTGGAAAAAGGAGAGGAAACAATGGCAAAGTATGAAAATGATGTCAAACAGCTTCTGACCCTCATAGGAGGGAAAGAGAACATCCAGGCTGTCTCACACTGCATGACAAGGATGCGGTTTGTCCTGATCGATCCGAAAAAGGCAGATGAGAAAGCCATCGAGAAGATCCCCAGCGTAAAGGGAACCTTTACACAGGCGGGACAGTACCAGGTCATCATCGGAAACGATGTGGCTGTGTTCTACAATGAATTTACCGCGTACGCAGGCATTGAGGGAGTCAGCAAGGACGCGGTGAAGGCAGCGGCAAAGACAAACCAGAACCCGCTGCAGAAGATCATGAGCGCTCTGGGCGAGATCTTCGCTCCCCTGATCCCGGCCCTGATCTGCGGAGGTCTTGTCCTAGGCTTCAGAAACGTGATCGGTGAGATCAACTTCTTTAACGACGGTACACAGAGTCTGGCAGATATCTCCCAGTTCTGGGCAGGTACATACAACTTCCTGTGGCTCATCGGTGAAGCGGTATTCCACCTGCTCCCCGTCGGTATCGTCTGGTCAATCACAAAGAAGATGGGAACCACCCAGATCCTCGGTATTGTCCTTGGACTGACGCTTGTGTCCTCCCAGCTTCTCAACGGCTTCAGCGTTGCGGACACCCCCGCGGCGGATATTCCGGTGTGGGATTTCGGCTTTGCCAAGGTGGAGATGATCGGCTATCAGGGACAGGTCATCGCGGCCATGATGGCGGGCTTTGTCCTTGTCTACCTGGAAAAATTCTTTAAGAAGTACTGTCCGGAAGTGATCAGCATGATCGTTGTCCCCTTCTGCTCTCTTGTGCCCGCGGTCATCATCGCCCACACTATCGTAGGACCCATCGGCTGGAAGATCGGTGATGCCATCGCAAACGTAGTTTACAATGGACTGATGTCACCCTTCGGCGTGGCCTTCGCAGGACTCTTCGGTCTCCTGTATGCGCCTATCGTCATGACTGGTCTGCACCACATGACAAACGCCATCGACTCACAGCTCACAAGCCTTTACAAGGGCACCATCCTGTGGCCCATGATCGCTCTTTCCAACATCGCCCAGGGCTCCGCTGTTCTGGCTATGTCCATCCTGCAGAAGAAAAATGAGAGAGCGCAGCAGGTCAACATCCCTGCGTGCATTTCCTGCTACCTGGGTGTTACGGAACCGGCCCTCTTCGGTGTCAACCTGAAATACGGGTTCCCCCTTGTGTGCGGCATGATCGGCTCCGCCATCGCAGCCATGATCTCCGTGGGAAGCGGCGTGCAGGCCTTCAGCATCGGCGTGGGCGGCCTTCCGGGCATCCTGTCCATTAAGCCGGAGTTCTATCTGTACTTCCTGCTGGCCATGGCAGTAGCCATCGTAGTTCCTTTTATCCTGACCATGATCGTCGGCAGCAGAAAGCTGTCCAGGGAGGCCCTCCTCGGCGAAGACGCAGTGGCAGAAGAGGAAGCTGGCACACAGAGCGGGTCTGAGATACAGTCTGATGAGTCTGTCAGGGCGGCAGAGGAGAGCGACGGGGAGACGGCAGAGCCCCTCACAGAGCTTAAGGCCGGCCTGACCGGAAAGGTTATTCCTCTTGACGATGTGCCGGACAATGTATTTTCCCAGCATGTCATGGGGGACGGCATTGCCATTGAGCCGGAGAGCGACACAGTGGTGGCGCCGGCTAACGCCACAGTGAATGCGGTCATGGCAGACACAGGCCACGCCTGTGGACTCACCTTCGCCAACGGCATGGAGCTGCTCATCCACATCGGTGTGGACACAGTGGATATGAACGGAGACGGATTTACTCTGCTGGTAAGTGAAGGACAGAAGGTGAAGGCGGGCACTCCGCTGATCCGTTTTGACAAGGAGAAGATCCACGCGGCAGGACATCCGTCCGTGACAGTATTTATCGTGACAGAGGAAGGAAACGCAAAGGGGATCCAGTACCTGTCCGGCATGGAGGCCGTGGCAGGGGAGACACCGGTGATCCGCTTTCAGTAGACAGGAGGAAAAGTAAGATGGCAGATTTTAAGAAGAGCGTTGTATATCAGATTTATCCGAAATCCTTTTACGACACAAACGGCGACGGGCTGGGCGACCTGAAGGGCGTGACGGCAAAGCTGGACTATATCAAGGAGCTGGGTGTGGACTACATCTGGATGACCCCCTTCTTCGTGTCCCCCCAGAACGATAACGGCTACGACGTGGAGGACTACTACAACATTGATCCAAGATACGGCACCATGGAGGACTTTGAGGAGCTCTCCAGGGAGGCCGCCAGGAGGGGCATCAAGCTGATGCTGGACATGGTCTTCAACCACACCTCCAGCCATCACGAGTGGTTTCAGAAGGCGCTGGCGGGAGACCCCAAATACAAGGATTACTACATTTTTAAGAAGGGGAAGGCCAACGGAGAGCCCCCCACAAACTGGGAGAGCAAGTTCGGTGGAAACGCCTGGGAGTACGTGGAAAAGTTTGACGAGTACTACCTCCACCTCTTCGATGTGTCCCAGCCGGATCTGAACTGGGACAACGAGGAAGTGAGAAAAGAGATCCAGAAGGTGGTGAAATTCTGGATGTCCAAGGGCGTGAAGGGCTTCCGCTTTGACGTTATCAATCTGATCAGCAAGGATCGGTTTGAGGACGACTACGAGGGAGACGGCCGCCGCTTCTACACCGACGGACCCAACATCCACAGATACCTGCAGGAGCTCAATGCGGCTACCTTCGGCACGGACGCTGAGATCATTACCGTGGGGGAGATGTCCAGCACCACTATGGAGAACTGCTATCACTATGCTAACGAGGATGGGAAGGAGCTGTCCATGGTGTTCAGCTTCCATCATCTGAAGGTGGATTTTATGGGGAATGAGAAGTGGGTCATCGTGCCCTTTGATTTCCTGAAGCTGAAAAACATCCTCTTTGACTGGCAGACCCACATGGCAGAGCACCATGCCTGGAACGCGGTGTTCTGGTGCAACCATGACCAGCCAAGGGTGGTATCCCGGTTTGGAAACGAGAAGAAGTACTGGAAGGAGTCGGCCAAGATGCTGGCCGCTGTTATCCACTGCCTGCGGGGCACGCCCTACATCTATCAGGGTGAGGAGTTGGGCATGACAAACGCCGGGTTTACGGACATTTCCCAGTATAAGGACGTGGAGAGCCTGAACCATTTCCGCATCCTTCAGGAGAAGGGCCTGAGCGAGGAGAACGCCTACCAGATCCTGCAGATCCACTCCCGGGACAACAGCCGTACGCCCATGCAGTGGACGGCCGGCGAGAACGGCGGTTTCACGGAAGGGAAGCCGTGGATAGAGGTCAACAAAAACTGCAGCACCATCAACGCTGAGGCGGAGATGAAGGACGAGACCTCCGTGTTTGCTTTCTACAAAAAGCTGGTACAGCTGAGAAAAGACTATGACATAATCGCGTACGGAGATTTTGAGCCAAAAGCAGAAAAAAATCTTTCCATTTTTGCCTATAAGCGGTATTATAGAGGAAAGGAGCTTCTGGTGATAGGTAATTTCTATGGCACACCGGTCCGCTGGGATGCAGGAGAGGACCTGGAGGCCTATGAGTGTCTGCTCGGAAACTATGACGAGCAGGAACTGAAGGGCACGGAAGCGGCTTTAAAACCATACGAAACAATGATTTTGTATAAGTAAGAGAGGAGAAAACAAAATGAAGACATTCAACTACACCATCAAGGACGAACTGGGGATCCACGCAAGACCGGCAGGACTTCTTGTAAAAGAGGCAAAGAAGTTTGAGTCCAAGATCACTCTGTCCGGAAATGGAAAATCTGCTGAGGCAGGAAAACTCCTTGCTATCATGGGCATGGGATTAAAGCAGGGCGCAGAGCTTACAGTGACAGCTGAGGGTGCCGATGAGGACGCGGCTATCGCAGCTATGCAGGAATTTCTGGAGAAGAACTTATAGGATCCGGAAAGCGTAGCAGGTAAGTAAGAAGAAAGGAGTGCGCCATGAAAACTTATCAGGGTAAATCCATACTGAAAGGAACTGCCATTGGAAAGATCCTTTACTATTCCAAGGAAGAGCAGATGGTGCAGAGAAAGAGCATAGATGACCCGGAGGCGGAGTGGAAGCGGTATGAGGACGCCAAGGCGCAGGCCTCAGAGCAGCTGAATGCCCTCTATGAGAAGGCGCTGAAGGAGGTGGGCGAGCAGGGAGCCGCTATCTTCGAGGTGCACGGCATGATGCTGGAGGACGACGACTTCAACGACTCCATCAAAAATATGATCGAGAACCAGAAGGTCAACGCGGAGTACGCGGTGGCCACCACCGGGGACAATTTCTCCATGATGTTCGCCCAGATGGAGGATGAGTACTTCAAGGCCAGATCCGCTGACATCAAGGATATAGCGGAGAGGGTAGTGGGGATCCTCCAGGGCAGGCATACAGCAGGAGATCTGGGAGATGAGCCTGTGATCCTGGCTGCCAGGGATCTGGCTCCCAGTGAGACCGTGCAGATGGACAAGTCCAAGCTCCTTGGCTTTGTGACAGAGCTTGGATCCGCCAACTCCCACACAGCTATCCTGGCCCGGACCATGAACATTCCGGCGCTGATCGGTATTCCGGTAAGCCAGGAGCTGGATGGCAGGATGGCGGTCATCGATGGGGTGAAGGGCGAGCTGATCGTGGATCCGGACGAGGAGACGCTGGCCTACTATCAGGGGAAGAAAGACGAGGAGAAGAAGCAGCGAGAGCTTCTCCAGCAGCTGAAGGGTAAAGAGGATGTCACTCTTGACGGAAAGAAGATTCGTCTCTACGCCAACATCGGAAGCGTGGGCGATGTGGCCAGGGTGCTGGCCAACGATGCGGGCGGCATCGGACTTTTCAGAAGTGAGTTCCTCTACCTTGAGAAGGACACCTTCCCGACAGAGGAGGAGCAGTTCCAGGCTTACCGCACAGTGGCGGAGACGATGGCCGGAAAGAAGGTCATCATCCGTACACTGGACATCGGTGCGGACAAGCAGGCGGACTACTTCAATCTGGCCCACGAGGACAATCCGGCCATGGGCTACCGGGCCATCCGTATCTGCCTGGATCAGCCGGAGATCTTCAAGACTCAGCTGCGGGCGCTTCTTCGTGCCAGCGCATACGGCAACATCGGCATCATGTTCCCCATGATCATCTCCGTGAAGGAGGTGCAGCAGGCCAAGCAGTATGTGGCTGAGATCAAGGCGGAGCTGGATGAGAAGGGCATCCCCTACGGGGATGTGGAGCTGGGCATCATGATCGAGACGCCGGCCGCAGTCATCATCAGTGAGCAGCTTGCGAAGGAAGTAGATTTCTTCAGCATCGGAACCAACGACCTGACCCAGTACACGCTGGCTATTGACCGTCAGAACGCCAAGCTGGACAACATCTACGACTCCCATCACCCGGCCGTGCTGGAGATGATCCGCATGACAGTGGAGAACGGACACAAGGGCGGCTGCTGGGTGGGTATCTGCGGAGAGCTTGGAGCGGACACCACATTGACGGAGGACTTCCTGAAGATGGGTGTGGACGAGCTGTCCGTGACACCAGGAAGCGTGCTTCCAATCCGTGAGATCATCAGAAATACATCTGTGAAATAAAGCTTGCATAAAGCGGAATTAAGAAGAGTGGAAGATTGTCTTCCGCTCTTTTTTTGGCTATCTCAGTGCAGGCAAAGGTTCTTTGCGTGACTTTTCCGCTGAAACCGGCTATGATGAAGATAAATAGACAGGCATTATGACGGAAGGGGGAAGAAAGATGGCAAAGATTGGCAGGAATATCAGAGAACAGAGGATGAAAAAAGGACTGTCCCAGGAGGAGCTGGCGGCCAGGCTTTATGTGACAAGACAGACAATATCCAATTATGAGACCGGAAGATCTAATCCGGATGTGGAGATGCTCACCAGACTGGCGGAGGCATTGGACACAGATATACAGCTGTTTATATACGGAGAACCGAAAAAACGTAACGTGAAAGAGATCCGCAGAGCGGCGGCCAGGCTGGCTGTCATTCTGCTGCTGTATGTGATTTCCCAAGTCATTGCCGGGTACGAGGAGGACGCGGCCCGAACCACGTATATGATGCCGTGCATCAGTCTCTTTATGAGACTTACAGGGTATCCTGTCCTGTTTCTGTGGACCGGCAGTACGGTGACTTCCCTGATCATGGCCGTGACAGGGGGAAAATCGACCTTTTTGGCGCGAAAAAGCGTTGTTCACAGAACAGTTCTTGTACCATTTGCCGGCTGCCTGTTTTTTATGGCGCCTTATTCTCTCTCATTTATAGCGATGAAGATCTGGGCCTGGGCGGATGTGCTGCTGTATCCGGAAAAGACGATGCGCAGCTACGGATTTAACTTTGGCCCGGTGCTGGGCCACATCTATTTTCATATGATGGATTTTATATTTACCTATTCTTCCGGCATATATATGATATGCTTTGTGGCTGGCTGCGTGCTGTGGCTGACCAAAACGGAGAAGAAAAAATAATCCGGACATATTGCGCTTTTCCGGCGCAGGTGCTATACTCTGTTCATCAACTCATGGAAAGATCTGACTTTCCTGTGAATTCATGGCTGGTTCAGCCGGAAATTCCATTTTAACAGCTTTAACAGCCGTGGCAGGGATCTTTGTGCGGTTTCGGCCACGGGACAACAGAATAGGGAAGGAGAAAAAGCCTATGGGAAAAGGAAATGTTGCTGTCAATCAGTGGCTGCAGGACAGAGACAGGTTCGCGGATCTGTTTAACGGAACTCTCCAATCTCATCGACGTGGGAAATGTGGAGGATGTGAGCCGGTTCCACACGGATTTACAAGTGATTTTCGGCATGTTAAAATGTAGACAGGATGCGGAAAAGCTGAGAGAGTACGTGGAGCAGCACAGGGAGTACTTTGAGAGCGTGGACCTGGAGACATACCAGGCCTTGCGGGAGCTGCTGCACTCAGAGAAAATTCTGAGAGATGTGAGAAAGGACAGAAAGGAGACGAAGGTCAATATGTGCAAGGCGTTGGAGGATCTGTATCAGAACGGCGTAGATACTGGCAGGGAACAGGGAATAGAGCAGGGCGTGGAGCGGGGCAGGCTCCAGGGAATACGGGCCCTGGTGGAGACATGCCGGGAGCTGGGGCAGACAAAGGAGACAGCCGGACAGAAGGTGGCGGAGAAGTTTTCCGTCCCGCCCGAGCAGGCTGAAGAATACGCGGCAGCCTACTGGGGAAAGAATTGAAAGCAGAGGGGAGGATGGACAGATGCATGAACTGACAGAGATGATCCGGGAGGACATGAAGCCGGCTCTCGGAGTGACGGAGCCGGGAGCTATCGCCTTTGCGGCGGCGAAGGCCAGAAGCTGTGTGCCGGGGGAGGTGAAAAGCGTCACTGTCTCCATGAACAGCGGCATGTACAAAAATGCTTTCACCTGCGGCATCCCAGGCACTGACCAGGTGGGGAGCGTCTACGCGGCGGCCCTCGGGACAGTGGCCGGAGACCCAAAGAAGGGGCTGGAGTGCCTGGCCTGCGTGTCGGAGGAGGACAATGCGAAGGCCAGGGAGCTGATCCGGGAGGGAAAGGTAAAGACGATCCTTGACAGCATCTCCAGCCGCATCTTTATCGAGGCCAGCGTGGAGACAGAGGCGGGAACCGCTGCCGTCACCATACGGGACACCCACACCAATATTGTGAAGATCACTGTGAACGGGGAAACGATCTTCGAGAAGGCGCGGGAGCTGGCCGGGGAGACGGACGGAGAGAAGGCAGGAGAAGAGACAGAGGAGCAGGCGGACAGCGGCGCAGGGGAGGAAGGCCATGCCATCCACAGGTATACGCTGGCGGAGCTGGTAGACTATATAGAGAAGGTGGACGCCGCGGAGCTGGACTTCATCCGGGAGGCCTATGAGGTCAATCTGAGGCTCTTCCACCTGGGACTCGAGAGCCCTAAGACCACCTTTGCCCGTCACCTTCTGAAGCTCAATGGAGGGCAGGTGATCTCAGACAATGAGCAGGCCACAGCGTCCCTTCTGTGCAATGGCGCCATCGAGGCCAGGGTCATCGGGCTGGACGCCCCCGCTATGAGCATCACAGGCTCCGGGGCCCACGGCATCATCGCCACCATGCCGCTCTACGCGGCCTACCAGGTGAACAGCTACACAGAGGGGCAGCTTCTTCGGGCCACAGCCCTCTCCTACCTTGTGTGCATGTACATCAAAGAGTACTCGGGCAGGCTGTCCGCCTTCTGCGGGTGCGCCATAGCGGCGGGGTCGGGCATGGCCTGCGGCCTTGTGTGGCTGCGGGGCGGCACTGTGGAGGAGATGGCCCACACCCTGAACAACATGGCCAGCAGCATCACGGGCATGATCTGCGACGGCGGGAACCAGGGCTGCACCATGAAGGGCATCGCGGCGGTGGACGCGGCGTACAAGTCTGTGGAGTTTGCCATGAACGACATCTATATAGCGGACGTCCACGGCATCAACGGGAAGACGCCGGAGGAGACCATGCGGAACATGGGCCGGATCGCCTCCCCGGGCATGACGGGCACAGAGAAGACTATCGTGGAGATTTTTGAGGAAAAACGGCTGTCATAGCTGGTGTTTTCTGCTATAATGAAGACAAATCTCTGCCGGGAGGGAAGGAGCATGGGCGGACAGAAAAAGCCACCTCTTTACAGGAGCTTCGGCTATGCCTTTGAGGGCATTTTTGCCGTGATAAAAAAAGAGAGAAACATGAAGATACACTGCTGTATGATGGCTCTGGTCATTGCGGCGGGGCTGTTTTTTCAGATATCGGCGCTGGAGTGGTGCGTCTGCTTTGTTCTCTTTGGCCTGATCATGTCCCTGGAGCTTGTGAACACGGCTGTGGAGTCAGTGGTGGACCTGGTGACGGAGAAGCGGCATCCCCTTGCCAAGCTGGCAAAGGATGCGGCGGCGGGGGCTGTGCTGATTGCCTCCATCATGGCGGCAGCGGCGGGCCTCATCATCTTTATCCCAAAGGGCTGGCAGTTCCTTCTGGGACTGCTGGGCTAAGAGAAGGGCAAAACGGCGGAGAAGAACAGGATAAGTAAGACAGATATAGTGAAGGGAGAGATTTCTATGGAAAACTTTGGAGACGGCATCAAAAAACTTCTGCTGGCAGGCATCGGAGCCGTGGCAGTGACGACGGAGAAGTCCAAAGAAGTACTGGACGATATGGTGAAAAAGGGTGAGCTGACCGTGGAGCAGGGGAAGGCCCTGAACGAGGAACTCAAGCACAATATCAAGAAGACCATGAAGGAGAAGGTCAATGTGTCCGTGAAGGCGTCCACGCCGGAGGAGCTGGACGCGCTTCTGGATCGCATGTCGCCGGAGCAGATCGAGGCTCTGAAGGCCCGCATCCAGGCCATGGAGGCTGAGGCGGACGGAGAAGAGGAGGAGACCGACCAGGAGGAGGCCGGCGGACCGGAGGAAGATAAGGCCCATGAGTAGACAGGAGTCTGACGACAGGGAGGCGGGGCAGTACAAGAGCCGTCTTAGGGAGATGACGTCTGTCCTGCACAAATACGAGATCACCAAAGGGCTGACGCCGGAGAAGCTGCGGATGATACTGGAGGATCTGGGCCCCACCTTTATAAAAATCGGGCAGATCATGTCCATGCACTCAGATATCCTTCCAAAGCGGTACTGCGACGAGCTGATGAAGCTCCGCTCGGACGTAAAGCCCATGCCCTTCTCGGAGGTGTCGGAGGTGCTGGACGAGTCCTACGGCTGCCCCTGGGGCGCCATTTTCCGGGAGATCAGCGAGAAGCCGCTGGGATCCGCCTCCATCGCCCAGGTGCACAGGGCGGTCTTAAAGGACGGCTCCCCTGTGGTTATCAAGGTGCAGAGGAAGGGGATCTACGGCATCATGGCCAGGGACATCTCCCTTCTTAGAAAGGCGGTGAGGCTTCTCCCGCCGGTGAGCATCAAGGGCATGGTGGATCTGGATATGGTCTTGGGAGAGCTGTGGGATGTGACCCGGGAGGAGATGAATTTTCTCACAGAGGCCGCCAATATGGAGGAGTTTGCCCGGAAAAACGAGGGCATCGCCTATGTGGGCTTTCCTGTGCTGTACCAGGAGTACACGACCATCCACGTGCTTGTCATGGAGTACATCGACGGCTTTGGCATAGACGAGAAGGAGAAGCTGGTGGAAAACGGCTATGACCTGAAGGAAGTGGGAAGCCGCCTGGCGGACAACTACATGAAGCAGGTGATAGAGGACGGATTTTTCCACGCGGATCCCCATCCCGGGAACCTGCGGATCCGGGATGGCAAGATCATCTGGATCGACATGGGCATGATGGGTCGGCTCACGGAGCGGGACAGAGAGCTCATCGCCAAGGCTGTCCGGGGCGTGGCCGTGAACGACGTGGGACTGATCCAGGAGGCTGTCATGGCCCTGGGAGAGTTCAAGGAAAATCCGGATCCGAGCCGGCTTTACGAGGATATCAGCAATCTTCTGGCCAAGTACGGCACTGTGGATATGGGGGATATCGATGTGGCGGAGGTCATGATGGATCTGATGGAGGTCATGAAGGAGAACCGGATCATCATGCCCCACGGACTGACTATGCTGGCCAGGGGCCTGACTCACATGGAGGGAGTGCTGGCCGATATTGCCCCGGAGATCAATATGGTGGAGATCGCCGCGGGCCGCATCAAGGCAAATATTGTCAAGAATTTTGACTGGAAAAAGGAGCTGAAAAGCGGCGGGAAGACGCTGTACCGGGCGGTGCAGAGAGCCCTGGACATTCCGGTCCTCGTCTCGGACGCGGTGCAGGGATATCTGAAGGGGCAGACAAAGGTGAACCTGGATCTGCACGCCTCGCCGGAGCTTGCCAGGCTTCTTCGGAGGATGGTGCAGAATATTGTCATGGGCCTGTGGGTCATGGCCCTTCTCATCAGCTCCAGCATCATCTGTACCACAGACATGAGGCCAAAGATCTGGGGCATCCCCGCGCTGGGGGCCTTCGGCTACCTTATCGCCTTTGTCATTGTCATGTACGTATTTTTGAAGCATCTGTTCTCAAAAAAATAGAGATACGGCGGATTTTATCTCCTGCCGTATCTCTTTTTTTGGTACAGGGATTTCTGTCATTGGGTTTCACTGCTTTCCTGTCTTCTCCAGTCGGAAGTCTCTTTCTTGATCAAGAGAGAACCCTGCTTATGATCGGAATGAGCCGCCGCGCCGTCAGGGACGCGAGAACACAGAGGAGAAAATCTCCCGACGCGGTCAGTATAAAACAGTTGAAGATCACAACGCTCCACGGGACGGGAGTGTCCAGCACATAGTTGCTGACAACGTAATAGTACAGATTACCGGACAGGTACATCACCGCAAAGCCCGCCATGGAGACGGCCAGATAGGAAAAAATGTGCCTGGGGTGAAACCGTTCCGTCAGCCAGCCCACGATCGCGGCCGTGAACAGGAAGCCCAGGAGAAAGCCAAAGGTGGGCCGCAGCAGATAGGAGGGGCCGCCTCCGGAGGCAAAGATGGGCACGCCGCAGAGCCCCAGGAGAAGATAGATCCCCACGCTCAGGCTGCCGTGCTTCCCGCCCAGGATAAATCCTGCCAGGAGAGCAAAATAAAACTGGAGTGTGAAGTGCATGGGAAGCGGTTGTACGGGGATCGTGATCTGGATAAACGCTCCGATGGCCACCAGGGCGGTAAAAAGGCCGCACATAGTCAGAGTCTGCACTTTTTTGTTTGCTTTGGGGACAGATCCCCCGCTCTTGTAATTCATCAATTGTCTGCACCTGCTTTGATTAATAAAATCCGAATGTTCCACAGCTGCAGCTTATCCAAAAGCCGCATGCTTTTTTTATTATAGGAGCGGGCTCTTCCGTTGTCAAGAAAAGCAGCGCCGCCTTCCGGAAGCGCTGCCTGAGATTTATGCTTTTTTCTTCTCCCTTACGTTGGCCAGGGAGGTGATGATAAAGGCCAGGACCGCAGCCACCAGCATACAGATCAGAAACTGGAGTCCGTGCCCCTCGTTGGCCATGGCTGGCGCCACCACGGAAGGCACATAGGCGGTTCCCCTGACGTTAAAAAGTCCCACCAGGGCTCCGGAGACGCAGGCGCTTATGAGCGCTCCGCCAAAGACGATCCGGCTGGAGAACATGAAGGGATAGGCGGCCTCCACGAAGGTGCCGAAGCACACATTTACAAGGAAGCCGGGAAGGGCTGCCGCAGCCTGCCCTTTGTCCTTGGGGAAGAGCACATTGGCCAGTGTGATGCCAGCTGACACCATGACAAGCCCTGTCATGTCGATAGCGCCCAGGAAGCTGAAGCCGGCCTCCTCCATCTCCAGAAGAACGATAGGCAGGATGGCTGCGTGGTACACGCCTCCGATGATAGCCGGCCAGATGAGCACGCCGGCCAGGGCCCCCGCAAGCACCGGGTTGATGTCAATGGCCGCGTTGATGGCGTCGCAGATCAGATTGCCAAGCCAGAGGGCAACAGGCGATATGAGATACATGCCGATGAGGCCCGCGGCCAGTCCGCCCAGCCCGCCTGCGGCGATATTTGCCGTTGTACCGGGAATGTTGTGGCGAAAGCAGAAAATGCTTATGTAATAGGAGAAAACGCCGGCCACGATACCCACAATGAGTCCGCCGATGATGCCGCCGTCCACAGCCAGCACGCCGGAGACAATGCCGGCCACTACGCCTACCTCGTCCAGGCCTGACACCTGTTTGGCGGCTATGGCACAGATGACTACAGGGATGGAGGCAACCAGCGTGTCAAACACATTGGACAGGTCCGTCAGGACCGGGATGCGGCTGATGGCAAGGCAGAGGGCCATGGCGATGAAGGCGGGGAGACTTGTCATCATGATGCCCCGGAAATTGATCCGCTTCCATATATTGGTCTGGAGATTTTCCGCGGCCTGGGCCCCGGTCTTTCCGATGACGGGGCGGTAGCGGATGCCCCACTCCCTGGCGAAGGCGGTGGTGAAGGCCACGGCTCTCGTCCGGTTGGTGGTCCCGGTGGTGCCGGAGGCAGACAGGACCTTTCCGCCCATGCTCTGCACCTTTGCCACAGAGCTGCCGCCGGTGCCGGCCAGGGGAAGCTGGGCCTCTATGGCGGCCTGGAAAGCGAGGTGGTTGATCCTGTCAGGCTCCGCGCTGACGAACATGACGCCGTCGATCTGCCCTTCACGTACCATCTGGGCGATGCGGGCGTCCACCTCCAGGGCGGCGTCGTTGATCTGGGAGAGGGTGCCCTCCTTTTCCAGATACAGCTCCCCGTCCCTCCAGGTGTACAGCTTTGCGGGGCTGTCCTGCCCTGCTGTGTCCAGACTGGAGGAGGCCAGTATATACTGCACGGCGGCCACCTCCATCTGGGCGGCCCTTGTCTGGAGAAGGATCTCCTTCATCATGCCCTGGATGTCATTCCCGCCCTGTTTAAAGAGATTGCCTCCGCTGCTTCCGATAAATGCGATTTTCTTCATGTACTTTTCTCCTCTACTACTTTATCATGGTAAACTATTAACAACCTAAACAGTATAGCATACAGATTACGGGGACGCAAGGCCTTATATGTAATCTTACTCTCGCATATTTGTAAATACATGTGTCTTGTCACATGTAAATAACAGTGGTATAATGGGGAAAGTTCGTGTTAAAAAGGAGAAAATGATATGGATATCAAAGAGGAGATCAATCAATTAAAAAAAGAAAAGGACGCGGTGATTCTGGCCCACTATTACGTGCGGCCGGAGGTACAGGAGATTGCCGACTATACAGGGGATTCCTTTTATCTGAGCCGGACAGCAGAAAAGCTGACCTGCCGGGTGATTGTCTTTGCCGGCGTGTTTTTCATGGGGGAGAGCGCCAAGATCCTGAACCCGGAGAAGGTGGTGCTCATGCCGGAGGTGTCGGCGGACTGCGCCATGGCCCACATGGCGGATCCGGAGACTATTCAGAAAATGCGGGATACATACGATGACCTGGCGGTAGTGTGCTACATCAACTCCACGGCAGAGCTGAAAAGACATTCCGATGTGTGCGTTACCTCGGCCAATGCGGTACAGATCGTGCGAGAGCTGCCCAACAGGCATATCTTCTTTATTCCGGACAGAAATCTGGCCCGGTTCGTGGCCCGGCAGGTGCCGGAAAAGCACTTTGTCTTCAACGACGGCTTTTGTCCCGTCCATGAAAGCATGAAGGTTCGGGAGATAGAGAGGGCAAGGCGGCAGCACCCGGAGGCGCTGACTCTTGTCCACCCGGAATGTCCCGCTGCCATCTGTGACATGGCAGACTATGTAGGAAGCACCTCTGGGATCATCAGGTATGCCCAGGACAGCCCTTCCAGAGAGTTCATCGTCTGCACAGAGAGCGGGGTTCGGTGGGAGCTGGAGCGGAAAAATCCGGGCAAGACATTTTATTTTCCTGATACAGAGCCTGTCTGCGAGGATATGAAGACTATCACCCTGGAGAAGATCAGAGATGTGCTGAGGACGGGAAACAATGAGATCCATGTGGAAGAAAGCTCTGCCAGCCAGGCCGCAAAGCCTCTTGAGAGGATGATGGACCTGGCGGCGAAATAAGATAAAAGGAGGTGCAAAGAGCATGAAGATACATGCGGACACAGTGATCGTGGGAACCGGCGTGGCGGGACTTTTTGCCGCCCTCAGCCTGCCCCGGAATCTGAATATTGTCATGATCACGAAGGCTGACCTGGAGAGCAGCGATTCTTTCCTGGCACAGGGCGGGATATGTGTGCTCCGGGACGAGGAGGACTACGACAGTTATTTTGAGGACACTATGCGGGCCGGACACTACGAGAACCGGAGGGAGTCTGTGGATATTATGATCCGCGGTTCCCGCCAGATCATCAGGGAGTTAGTTGGGTACGGCGTGGAATTTGCGAAGGACAGCAACGGTGGGTTCGCCTACACAAGGGAGGGGGCCCACTCCAGGCCCAGAATTCTCTTCCACGAGGATATCACGGGGAAGGAGATCACGAGCCATCTCCTGGATCAGGTGAGAAAGCTGGAGAATGTCACGCTGTATGAGTATACGGAGATGACAGATATTATAGAAGAGAAGGGACGCTGCACGGGGGTTCTCGCGAGGAAGGGCGAGGAGAGGATCGCCATACGGGCGCCATTCACGATTCTGGCAAGCGGAGGCATTGGCGGCAGATACAGGCATTCCACTAATTTTCCCCACCTGACCGGGGACGCCATCGACATTGCGAAAAAGCATGGTATCCGTCTGGAGCACCTGGACTATGTTCAGATCCATCCCACTACACTCTACTCCAGGAAGCCGGGACGCAGGTTTCTCATCTCCGAGTCAGTGAGGGGAGAGGGAGCCTGGCTGCTGAACCGGGACGGAGAGAGATTTGTGGATGAGCTGCTTCCCAGGGACGTGGTGACGGAGGCGATCCAAAAGCAGATGGAAAAGGACGGGACGGATCATGTGTGGCTGTCTATGGCCCCCATTCCCAGGGAGAAGATCCTGAGCCATTTCCCCAATATTTACCGCCATTGCCTGGAGGAGGGGTATGATGTGACAAGGGAGAGGATTCCCGTGGTGCCGGCCCAGCACTATTTTATGGGCGGTATCTGGGTGGACAGTGAGAGCCGCACATCCATGCCCTGTCTCTACGCGGCGGGGGAGACGAGCTGCAACGGAGTCCACGGGGCCAACCGGCTGGCCAGCAACTCCCTGCTGGAGAGCCTTGTATTTGCCAGAAGGGCGGCAAAGGATATTGCCCGCAGAACAGCACAGGAGACTCTGGACATGGCAGAGCAGAAAATAGTATAATGGAAAACAGCAAGGAGAGAGATGAGATGAACAGAATTACAATGACACTGCAGGTGGATCACCTGCTTCTGGAGGCGCTGAAGGAGGATATTTCCAGCGAGGATGTGACGACAAACGCGGTGATGAAGGAGGCCGTGCCCGGGCAGGTGGATCTGATCGCCAAGCAGGAGGGCGTGATTGCGGGCCTTGATGTGTTCCGGAGAGTCTTCCAGCTTCTGGACGAGAATACGGAGGTCGTTTTCTTCTGCCGGGACGGCGAGAGAGTGACTAAAGGACAGCTCATGGGCAAGGTGGAGGGAGACATCCGGGTACTTCTGTCCGGTGAGAGGGTGGCTCTCAACTATCTGCAGCGGATGAGCGGTATCGCCACCTACACCCGCTCCGTGGCGGATCTCCTGGAGGGGACGGGCATCCGCCTTTTGGATACAAGGAAGACCACGCCCAATATGCGCGTTTTTGAGAAATATGCGGTCCGCGTGGGAGGCGGATACAACCACCGCTACAATCTGTCCGACGGGGTGCTTTTGAAGGACAACCATATCGGCGCCGCCGGCGGCGTGAGGGAAGCCGTCCGCATGGCAAGGGAGTATGCGCCCTTTGTGCGCAGGATCGAGGTGGAGACGGAAAATCTGGAGATGGTGAAGGAGGCCGTTGAGGCGGGAGCCGACATTATCATGCTGGACAACATGTCCCCGGAGGAGATGAAGGAGGCGGTGCGCCTCATAGACGGCAGGGCTGAAACCGAGTGCTCGGGAAACGTGACAAAGGAGAATATTGCCAGCCTTGTGTCCACTGGGGTGGATTATATTTCCAGCGGGGCCCTCACTCATTCGGCTCCCATACTGGACATTTCTATGAAAAATCTCCACGCCCTGTAGGCAGTCGGAAAAACGAGAAGCAAAGGAGGCCAGAAGAAAATGACTGGTTCTGATAGAAGAGAAGATATCGTCCGGAGGATCCAGGAGAGCGGAAGACCGGTTCCCGCAAAGAGTCTGGCCGCTCTCTACCATGTGAGCCGGCAGGTGATCGTGCAGGACGTTGCCCTGATCCGGGCCGCGGGCTATGAGATCATCTCCACCAACCGGGGCTATATACTGGGGACAGCGCCCTCTGTCAGCCGGGTGCTGAAGGTGAAGCACACAGACGACCAGCTGGAGGAGGAGCTGTGCGCCATCGTGGATCTGGGCGGCGCGGTGGAGAACGTCATGGTGAACCACAGGGTGTACGGGCACCTGGAGGCGGATCTGCACATCACCTCCAGGAGAAGAGTGGCGGAATTTATCAGCGACATCAAAAGCGGGAAGTCCAGCCCTCTGAAAAATATTACCTCGGGGTATCACTATCACAGGATCACGGCGGACAGCGAGGAGACTCTGGATATGATAGAGGAGGACCTGAGAAAAAGAGGGTTCCTTGTGGAGCCGAAGGAGGATGAGAGGGAGGGCCATGACGAGACTGAGTACACTCTGCTACATTGAGCAGGACGGGAAATACCTGATGCTTCACCGGACGGTGAAGAAGGAGGATGTAAATAAAGACAAGTGGATCGGTGTGGGCGGACATTTTGAGAGGAACGAGAGCCCGGAGGAGTGCCTTCTGCGGGAGGTGTGGGAGGAGACGGGGTACACCCTTACCTCCTGGCAGTACCGGGGGATCGTTACTTTTATCTACGGGGAGGACACCACGGAGTACATGTCCCTCTACACGGCGGACGGATTTACCGGGGAGCCCCACCCCTGCGACGAGGGACAGCTGGAGTGGGTGGACAAGGAGGAAGTGCTTTGCCTGAACATCTGGGAGGGAGACAAGATCTTTTTCCGCCTCCTGAATGAGGGGCGGCCTTTTTTCTCCCTGAAGCTTGTCTACGACAGGACGGACACCCTTCTGGAGGCCGCCCTGGACGGAAGGCCGCTGGAGCTCTTCGACATTTTAAATGAGGACGGCACAAGGACGGGCCTTGTGAGGGAGAGGGGCGTGGCCCATCTTGAGGGGAGCCTCCACCCCACCGCTCACGTCTGGATCGTCCGGAAAAAGGAGGGCGGCTGGGATCTTCTCCTGCAGAAGAGGAGCGCCTGCAAGGACTCCAATCCGGGGTGCTGGGATATCTCCTCCGCTGGACATGTGGAGGCGGGGGACGATTACCTCCCCTCCGCCATCCGGGAGCTCGCTGAGGAGCTGGGCATCCGGGCCCGGGAGGAGGAGCTTCACTTTGTGGGCATGCGCCGGGCACAGTTTGAGGATGTCTTCTACGGCAGGCCCTTCCGGGACAATGAGCTGAGCGCCGTCTATATCTACCGGGAGCCGGTGGACGAGACCGCCCTCACCCTCCAGGAGTCGGAGGTGGAGGCCGTGCGCTGGATGGACTACCGGGAGTGCTGGAGGCAGGTGGAGGAAGACACCCTGCCAAACTGCATGTATCTGGACGAGCTGAAAATGGTGGGAGACTTCCTGTTTGGAGAAAAAGAGAAGGAGTAAATGTGAAAGATGGGACTGGAAGGGATTAAGATAAAACTGGAAAATGAGTCGCTGGAGGCCCAGATCAGCCTCCACGGGGCGGAGCTGAAATCGCTGAAGCAGAAGGCCAGGGGCACAGAGTATATGTGGAAGGGGGATCCTGCCTACTGGGGAAGGACGTCTCCGGTTCTTTTCCCCTTTGTGGGAGGCGTGCGGGATAAAAAATACAGGATCGGGGACGTGAAATACCCCATGGGCCAGCACGGCTTTGCCAGAGATAAGGATTTCGCCCTGGCCAGCGTGACACAGAGAGAGGCCTGGTTTGTCCTGGAGGACGATGAGGAGACAAGGGAGGTGTACCCCTTCCCCTTCCGGCTGGAGATCGGCTACCGGCTGGAGGATAAGGAGCTCCTGGTGATGTGGCGGGTGACAAACACCGGCAGCAGCGATATGTATTTTGCCATCGGCGCACATCCGGCTTTTTGCTGCCCTGTGAGAGAGTGGGAGAAGCAGGTCGACTACAGCCTCTGCATCCGGGACAGACAGGGGGAGAAGCGGCCATCCTTTGTGAACCGGGTATTCGGGCAGGGGGGACTTGCCACGGACCAGGAGGTCACCTTTGAGCTGAAGGACGGCCTGCTGCCTGTCAGCGAGCACCTCTTTGACGGAGATGCCCTGATCCTGGAAAACGGCCAGGCCGGCAGCGTCTCCCTTGTGGATCCGAAGGGCAGGGAGTACCTGCAGGTGTCCTTTGAAGCCCCTCTTGTGGGGATCTGGTCTCCGCCGAAGAAGAAGGCCCCCTTTGTCTGCATCGAGCCCTGGTACGGGCGCTGCGACAGAGAGGGCTTTGACGGGGAGCTGAAGGACCGGGAGTGGGAGAACAGTCTGGAGCCTGGAAAGGTCTTTGAGGCGTCCTACCGGATCCGGATCAGAAGATAGGCTTTTACTCTTTCTCGTTAAAGGAGAGGACATAGCAGTAGTTTTCGGAATAGTCGACGGAGGGCATCCATCCCTCACTCTCCTTTGTTTCGTGCGCGGACCTATTTTCCCGCACCAGCTCTTCTATGTCCCCGGGCGCGTCGGAGATGGGATCCCCCTCCTCATAGAGAGGCAGGATCTCGCCTCCCTTCCCCACAAAGTAGACCCCGTCAGAGGTCCGGCGGACAAGCCTGTGCTCCGCTGTCACAGGATCCTCCCGGTAGTAGGTGAGCTCCTCCGGCACGAGGAAATAGAAGGAGGAGGAATAGCCCTCTGCTTTTGGAAAATCAGACCAGTATCTCTGAAGGGAGATGCCGTTGGTATTGCCGCCGGAGGCGCTGACATCCACTTCGGGGCTGGACTTATCCTCCACCACATACTGGCGGTCAAAGGAGGAGATATAGGTGTTCACATTAAAGGAGCAGTAGATGGAGCCGTCCTCCAGACGGTACACATCCTGTACCTCCACGTCGTCCACAGAAATCCTCTTATCCAGCACTGGCACAGCCTCCGCCACCCACTCTCTGGCCAAGACCATGAAGGGGGCGGAGGAGGTGAGGGCCGCGTACAGGGCCAGCAGGATGAGGGCCGCCGCGCCGGCGGTCATGACCTGGCGGAAGGTCAGCTTCCGGGCAAGCCTCTCAAACAAATCCCGGTCCCTTTCTATCTGCTTCGCGTCCTCGCCGCCGGAGGTGATTTCCGGAAGCTCTGCGCTCATCTTTTCGTAGTATGCCCGGCAGTTCTCACAGCCGGAGAGGTGGTCCTCCACCATGTCTTTGCTGGCGTCGCTGCACACATTGTCCTTGTACAGGGGCAGCAGGTCCCTCACAATATCGCAGGAAATTTTCATGACATACACATCCTTTCATGCATTTACTGCAGGCTGTCCTGGGACAGCTCTTTTATGATCTTCATCCTGGCCCGGTAGTAGGTGACTCTGGCCCAGTTCTCCTGTTTTCCAAAGATATCCCCGATCTCCCGGAAGCTCAGCTCCCCCAAGGTCCGCAGAGTGAAGACCTCCTTGTAGGGCTCGTCCAGGCAGTGGAGGACCCGGTAGATGGAGAGAGCCTCCTCCTTTTGGATACAGGCCTCGGACACGTCCGGAGCCGGCATCTGCCGCTCGGCCAGACTCTCGCCCGCGGCCTCCTGCGGCACCAGGCGTTTCCCCCTTCGGAGCTGATCCATGTAGAGGTTCTTGGCGATCTGACACAGCCAGGATGTGACAGAGCAGCCTCCTTTAAAATGGCGGATGTCCTTCAGGGCCCGGAAGAAGGTCTCCTGGGTGATTTCCTCTGCCGTGTGGGGATCCCTGCTCATGGAGAGGACAAAGAGATACACATCCCTGAAAAAACGGTCGTACAGCTCTTCAAAATCAACCTTCACCGTGTCGTCACCTCCCCTCTTTGCACATTAGACGCAGATCCCGGTATGTTTGTTACAGATTTTCCTGAAAAAGTTTCTTTTTTTACAGAAGCCGGTATATATGGTATGATAGCGTCAGTATGAGAAAATGTCTACCGGGAGCTGCGGGTGGGCAGGCCGTGCACTCCAGGGCAGAAGGGAAGGAAAAAGGGACATGAAGATAGAGATCATAGAGGACGACCGGCTTCTGGGGCAGGCCCTGGAAATTTTTCTGAAAAAAGAGGGATATGAGACAGCTCTGGCCCGCTCCTGCCGGGAGGCGCGGGAGCGGCTAGAGCCTTCTGTCTGCCTCCTCCTTGTGGATATCACGCTGCCTGACGGGGACGGGATCCGTCTGTACCGGGAGCTGACGAAGAGCAGGCCGATCCCCGGCATCTTTCTCACAGCCCGGGACGAGGAGGGGGACATGCTGGCGGCCTTCGATGCGGGGGCTGACGACTATGTGGTGAAGCCCTTCCCCATGCAGGTGCTCTCCCGCCGGATCAGGGCCGTGCTGCGAAGGAGTGAGGCCAGGCAGGGGCAGGTTCTTGTCTGCCGGGAGCTGACCCTCTGGCCGGAGAGGAAGGAGGCAAGCCTGGCCGGACAGCCCCTCCCCCTGACGCCCAGAGAGTACCGTCTCCTGGAGCTCTTCATGAGAAATCAGGGGCGGGTCCTTGGAAAGGAGAGCATCCTGGAACAGGTCTGGGATGTGGACGGCCGGTTTGTGGGTGAGGGGACTGTGAGCGTCACGGTAAACCGGCTGCGCAAAAAGATCGATACCCGGCCCGGGCAGGAGAGCTACATCCAGAATGTCTTCGGCCTGGGATACCGCTTCGGAGAGTGAGAGGGGGAAAGAGCGCTGTGTGGATATGGATTGCGGCGGGAGCCGTCCTGGGAGCGGGGATTTCTTCTGCTCTTGTCCTTCATGAGCAGAGAAGGAGAAGGGCGGAGGAGCTGGAGGAGCTGGCAGGCCTTGCGCGGGACGTGCTGGACGAAAGGGACATACAGGAGAGGGCGGCGGGGGAGGAGACCCTCTACGGCCGCATAGAGCATATGCTGGTGCGCATCCAGCGCATGAACCGGGGACGGCAGGAGGAGCTTGCGGCGAGCCGGAGGCGGATCCAGGAGCTGATCACGGAGATCGCACACCAGATGCGCACGCCCCTGGCAAACGGGGGCACCTACCTGGAGCTGCTGGAGGGAGAGCTCTCAGAGAGGAGGGGCGCCGGAGAAGAATGTGCGGGGGAGGCCTCTGTGCCCGATCCCGTGCCCCTGTATCTGGAGGCACTGCGAAGCTCCCAGGAAAAGCTCCGCTTCCTGACCGAGGAGTTTATCCGGATCTCCCGGCTGGAAAACAACATCATCCGCATCCGGAAGGAGGAGAGGGACATTGCCGGTACCATAGAGGCGGCCCTTGCCCAGGCCCGCCCCAGGGCAAAGGAGAAGGGCGTGGAGATCCTGGAAGATCTGCCCGGAGGGCTGGACTGCCCGCATGACCCGGGCTGGCTGGGGGAGGCCCTGTGGAATGTGCTGGACAACGCAGTCAAGTACAGCCTTGAGGGCGGACACATATGGGTGGGGGTATCCAGAGGCGAACTGTATCTGACCATCCGGGTGGCGGACGAGGGGATCGGCATCGACGAGGGGGAGGAGGCCCTGGTGTTCCGGCGGTTTTACAGGGGAAGAAGGGCAGCCTCTCAGGAGGGGCTGGGCGTGGGCCTCTATCTGGCGAGGGAGATCACGGCCCGGCATGGAGGCTTTATGGAGATACAGCGCAGGGATCCCGGCGTGGAGGTGAGGATCTGCCTGCCTGACATATAGCGCCGCGTATAAAAGACAGGAGAGGAGCGAATGTCATTTCCTGAAGAGATGGAAAAACGAAAAGACTGCATTTTTGTTAGGAGTCTGTAAGATTTATCCTCTATACTGAAAACAGAATACGGCGGCAGGGGCGCGTGTCCGTCCCTGCCGCTGGTGCATTATGAAGGAGGACAGGAAGATGGAGATCGTAAGAGCCGCAGGCCTGAAGAAATATTATGTGACAGACACCTATGAGGTCCGTGCCCTGGACGGGGTGACTCTCTGCGTAGAGGAGGGGGAATTTCTGGCCGTCGTCGGCACATCGGGAAGCGGCAAGACCACTCTTTTGAACCTGCTGGGCGGCCTGGAGGAGCCCACAGCGGGGGGCGTATGGATACGCAGGAACAGCCTGAAGGATATGACACGGGAGGAGAGAACGGTCTTTCGCAGGAGGAATATCGGGTTTGTCTTTCAGCAGTTCAATCTGGTTCCTATGCTGGATGTGTATGAAAATATCGTCCTGCCCCTGCGGCTGGACGGGGAGGAGCCGGACGAGACCTTTCTGGAGGAGCTGGTGACGGCCCTGGGGATAAAGGAGAAGCTGGGCCAGATGCCCCAGACTCTCTCCGGGGGACAGCAGCAGCGGGCGGCCATCGCCCGGGCTCTGGTCACCAAGCCCGCCATTCTGCTTGCCGACGAGCCCACAGGCAGCCTGGACTCTGTGACAGGCATGGAGGTGATGGGGCTTCTGCGGACCTGCGCGGACCGATTCCATCAGACAGTGATCCTTGTGACCCACCAGGAGGCGGCTGCCCAGATGGCGGACCGGATCCTCCGCATGTCTGACGGGAAGCTGTCAGGGGGTGAGAAGGTATGAGAGAGCACAGAGGGAGAATAGCCGGGAGCGCCCGGCAGGCTATGAGGATGCTGGCCAGGCGGGGGGCCCGGGCGGCTGCGGGGAGAAACAGGATCCTCTTTTTTGCGGTGCTCTTTTGTACAGCGGCACTGGCCGTGATCTTTGCCTTCTCCACGGGAAGGCTAGAGGCAGAGCGGATCCGCTCTGTCCGGCAGGCGGGGACAGCAGCCTCCACCTGCCTGGAGGGGGCGGACATATCTCAGTATGAGTCTATCCGCAGCCTCTCCTACATTCGGGCTGTGGGGAGAAAGGCCCCTGCCGGCCGGGCAGTGAGCCCCAAGGGAGAGGAACCCGAGGGAGGGGATCTCAAGGGGGAGGGCTATGTCTGCCGGCTGTCGGCCCTGGATGAGACTGCCTGGGAGATCATGGTAAGCCCCGCCTACACGGGGATAGAGAGCCATTACCCCGCCGAAGAGCAGGAGATCATGCTGCCGGTGCGGGCTCTGGAAGACCTGGGGATCAGCCGGCCCCGGGAGGGCATGGAGATTTCCCTGGAGGTGGAGACGGGGCTCTTTGAGAAGCGCCGGGAGACCTTTCTGTTAAGCGGCTGGTACACAGACTACACGGCGGGCTCCGGCCAGGAGGCCCAGGGCTACATCTCTGAGGAAAAGCTGGAGGAGTGGGGAGGCAGCCTGGAGGAGGAGCTGGAGCTTCTCATCCTGCAGAGGGACACTCTTGGCGGACAGCAGACGGAGGAGAGGCTCTACCGGGATGTGGGGCTGGAGACGGAGGATCAGCGGTTCACAGGAGGAAACACGGCCTCCTACGAGGCGGTGAGGCGGCTGGCCGGAGGCTACGGGGCAGCGGCCCTGGCGGCAGCGGTCATCCTGACGGGCATGTTCTTTCTTATCTACAATGTGATGCAGATCTCCATGGCCGGGGATGTCCGGCAAATGGGACTTCTGCACATTCTGGGCATGACGGACGGCCAGCTTCGGGATTTTTATCTGGGACAGCTTAAAGGTCCGATCCTGGGAGGCGTGCTGGGGGGAACTGCCCTGTCCGCCCTTCTCCTTCTTACGTGGGTGCCCACAGCACTGGGAGAGCGGTATCTGGGAGACTGGGGCGGGGCCGAAAGCGTTACCTTTTTCCGGCCCGGCATCCTGGCGGCCTGCGCGGTCTTTGCCCTGCTGTCGGCAGGAGGGGCGGCTCTGCCGGCCATCCTGAGGGTGATCCGCTTAAGCGGCCCGGAGGCCTCCGCCTACACCGGGGGCAGACCGGGAGAGAGGAGAAAGAGAAGGGCGGCTGCCGGAAAGAAAAAGAGGAGAAGACCCTGCTCGCCAGGAAGAGAGCTTGTCTTCATGGCCTGGCAGAACGTGACCCGTCACCGGGCCCGGTTCCTCCTCACCGTCCTGTCCCTGTTCCTCGGGGTGGAGGCGGCCCTGGGGGCTCTTGTGGTGGCCCGGGGCGCGGACTACAGGGGCGCTGTGGCACAGAGACCGGATTTTGTGGTGGCGGGGAGCTCCTGCTATCCGGCGGAGGAGGGGGAGGGAGATCTGGGAGGAGACCTGGAAAGGGATCCCTTCCTCACCGGCAAGGATGGATTTTCCCTTCTCTATGACAACGACTATGACGAATTCTCTCCCATCAGCCAGGAGGTAAAAGAGCAGCTCCTGGCCGCGGAGGGCGTGGACCAGAGCAGCGTGAAGCTGGTGGAGGGAGGCTATCTGTCCCCCACCTTCAGCAGGAAGGGGCTGGAGCCCCTGAACGACACAGATGACAGCGTAAAGGAGCTGGAGGAGGAGTACGGAAGCTCCGGACTTCCGGTGGAGGTCATGCTGGGGGCGGATTACTGCACAGTCCAGATCCTGTCGGAGGAGGAGATACGGGAGCTGACAGCTTTTGCCAGGGAGCATGACCTGGAGGTTGACATGGAGAGCCTGGCGGCAGGTACCGGCGTTCTTCTTCTCCACGACCACATCCTGTCCCCGGCCAAGGAAAGGCTGGCCGGGGAGAGCGTGGGGGAGCCTATCACCTTTTCCACACTCTGGACAAAGGAGGAGAGGGAGAGAAGGATGGAGGCCACCCAGGAGGAACTGGAGCAGATGGGAGAGGTGGAAAGAAAGACCTCCCGGCCACTCATCCTGTGTGGCTACATGGACACGAAGGCGGAGGGTTTCCCGGATTTCCCCAGAAGCTGGCACGGGGAGAACATCCTCTATTTTGTCATCAGCCGGGAGGGATTTGACAAGCTCCCCACAGAGGCTAAGACCCTCCTTGTGGAGCTGGACGCAGAGGACGGCCGGGAGGCGGACGTCCAGAAGGATGTCGAGAGGATCACCGCGGCGGAGAACAGGCGGAGGGAGGAGGCGGGGGAGGCCGGCGTCTTTTTCATCAGCGCAGAGGATCTTCTTGAGGAGGCCGGAAGCTACATCTTTGTCAGCAACCTGGTCTTTGGCGTCATCGCGGTCCTTCTCATCTTTGCCGGGCTCCTGAACTATTTTAATGTCTGCGTCACCGAAATTTTGTCCCGGCGCAGGGAATTTGACATGCTGGAGAGGATCGGCATGACCAGGCGGCAGCTGCGGTGGATGCTGGCGGCGGAAGGGAGCTTCTATGTCCTGGCCGCGGCCGCCCTCCTTCTGACAGTGGGGAGCGCCATCCTGGCGGCCCTGGGGGCCTTCATGGGAAGTCGGATATCCTGGTTTGCCTTCCACTGGCCTGCGGGCCCGGCGGCGCTGATGACGGCAGGTCTTTTTGTGATCTGCCTGACTGTGCCCTTCCTGGCCTGCAGGAGGGGGAGATAAACCAGAAAGTATATGGAAATAGGAATATGGACAGAAAGAGAAAAGCAGAGACCGGGGAGGAGGCCTCTGCTTTTCGCATAAGTTCCACTTATAGATATGATCGGAAATTGAAATTGCAGTATTTTGAGAGCGATATAAAATATAAAGCAGGAAAATGAAAAGAAAGGATGATGGAAATGGAAAAATATCAGTTTGGTTACGGATGCATGCGTCTTCCCCTCCTCAATGCGGATGATCCGGCGTCTTTTGACTATCCCCTGATAGAAAAGCTGTTTGACACCTATATGGAGCGGGGCTTTACCTACTTTGACGCGGCTTACACGTATCACGGCTACCACTGCGAGGAGGCGGTAAAAAAGGCTCTTGTGGAGCGCCATCCAAGAGACAGCTTCGAGCTGGCCACCAAGCTCCCCCTGCGGGATTTTAAAGATGCAGAGGATATGGAGCGCATTTTCAATGAGCAGCTGAAGCACTGCGGCGTGGAGTATTTTGACTATTACCTCCTCCACAACATGGGCACCAATGTCTATGAAAAGTGCCGTAAATACGACGCCTTCGGCTTCGCGGCAAAGAAAAAGGCGGAGGGGAAGATCCGGTATCTGGGCATGTCCTTCCACGACATGCCGGAGCTTCTGGATGAGATTTTGGAAAACTACGGGGAGATGCTTGACTTTGTCCAGCTCCAGATCAACTATGTGGACTGGGAGCAGCCCAACGTGCAGTCCCGCCGCTGCCTGGAGGTGGCCAATAAGTACCACAAGCCCGTGTTTGTCATGGAGCCCTGTAAAGGGGGGACCCTCGTCAACCTGCCGGAGGAGGCGAAGAAGCTGATGAGAGAATATGCGCCGGAGACCTCCTTCGCGTCCTGGGCTTTTCGCTTTGCGGCCAGCCAGGAGGGTGTGGTGCGGGTGCTGTCCGGCATGAACACCATGGAGCAGGTGATGGACAATACAGCTACGTTCAGGGATTTCAGGCCCATCACAGAGGAGGAGATGGCTGTCATCCGCCAGGTGACAGAGATCATAGAGAAAAATACGCCCATCCCCTGTACGGCCTGCTCCTACTGCACCCACGGATGTCCGAAGGGGATCGCCATCCCTGAGTATTTTGCGCTGTACAACAGCATTTCCCGGACTACCGGCAGCTTCTCCAGCCAGGCGGTCTACTATAACAATATCAGCCTGAAGCACGGGAAGGCCAGCGACTGTATCGGCTGCAGGCAGTGCGAGAGGGCCTGTCCCCAGCATCTGCCCATCACCGACTATCTGAAGGACGTGGCGGCAAAGTTTGAGGCAGGCAGCAGTTTCCCGACCAGGAAATAGAAATGGAGGAGGAATTTGCAATGGGAAAGACATTGATCGTTTATTATTCAAGAAAAGGTGAGAACTATTGGAACGGAAGCATCAAGAACCTCACCAGAGGAAACACAGAGATCGTGGCGGAGATGATCGCGGAGATGACAGGAGCTGACCTGTTCCAGGTGGAGACAGTGAAGACCTACGACGCGGATTACTATACATGCATTGAGGAGGCCAAGGCCGAGCTCAGGGAGGGCGCGCGCCCGGAGCTGAAATCTTATATGGACAGCCTGGACGGGTACGATACGATTTTCGTGGGTTACCCCAACTGGTGGGGCACTATGCCCATGGCCATGTTTACATTTCTGGAGCACTATGACCTGTCCGGCAAGCGGATCCTTCCCTTCTGCACCAACGAGGGAAGCGGCATGGGCAGCAGTGAGAGAGATCTAAAGAAGATCTGCCCGGGAGCAGCAGTTGAGAAGGGCCTATCCATCCACGGCGCGGAGGCGGCCGGGTCCAGAGCCCAGGTGGAGGCCTGGGTGAAAAAGACCATGTGAGCATAAGGAGAGTGATAGAGATGAGCATTACAGAGGCTTCAAAAAGGTATCATGAGAGGATGTTCCCGGGATACAAGTCGAAATTCCTGGAGACAGACCCGGAATTCATAGAGCGGTTTGACAACTTTGCCTTTGACGAGGTGGTCAACAGCGATGACCTGGACGACCGGACCCGCATGATGGCCATCCTGGCCACCCTGGTGGGGAGCCAGAGCGTGGACGAATTTCAGGCCATGGTCCCGGCGGCCCTGAACTTTAGCGTGACACCGGTGGAGGTAAAAGAGATCGTCTACCAGGCTGTGGCCTACCTGGGGATCGGCAGAGTCTTCCCCTTCCTGCATGCTGTAAATGACATTTTGGAGCAGCGGGGCGTCGCGCTTCCCCTGGAGCCCCAGGCGACGACGACTACAGAGAACAGGCTGGAGGCGGGAGAGCAGGCCATGGTGGACATCATGGGAGAGTCCATGAGAGGATTTGCCGGCTCCGGACCGGAAGAGAGCAGGCATATCAACAGATGGCTCACAGACAACTGCTTCGGGGATTACTACACGAGGGGAGGCCTGGACTACAGGCAGCGGGAGATGATCACCTTCTGCTTTCTGTCGGCCCAGGGAGGCTGCGAGCCCCAGCTCACCTCCCACGCCGTGAACAATATGATGGTGGGAAATGACAAGGCATTTCTGATCAAGATCATTTCCCAGTGTCTTCCCTTTATCGGCTATCCCAGGAGCCTGAATGCCCTCAGATGTGTGAACGAGGCGGCGGACGAGGTGGGCAATGTGGCGTAGCTGCTCATGAGCGGCAAGGGCGCCTTTATCACAGGCGCAGATTTCCTCGTTGACGGGGGAGCCACAGCCTCCTGTTTCTACGGCCCCTTAAGACCGGAGGAATAGAAAGACAAAATACGTCAGACAAAAGTACGCAGTAGACAAACCGCCTTCCTTTTTGCTAGACTGTAACTGAAAAGCAGGTACAGACAGTGAAATGGAAGGTGATTTTTTGCTGCTCAGACAGATGAAATATTTTGTGGCTGTGGTGGTCCGGGGCAGCTTTACAGAGGCGGCGGAGCAGTGCTATATCTCCCAGTCAGCCATCTCCCAGCAGATACGGGCGCTGGAAAAGGAGCTGGGGGTGGAGCTGATCCACAGGGAGAACCGCCGCTTTTCCCTCACCCCGGCGGGGGAATACTTTTACGCCCAGAGCAGAGGGGTGCTGGAGGAGGTGGATGCGATCCGGCGGCAGACCATCCGCATCGGCCAGGACGATGAGCTCCGGCTGCGCATCGGGTATCTGCGCTGCTACAGCGGCCAGGAGCTCAACCAGGCGGTGGCAGAGTTCTCCCGGCTCTACCCGGAGGTGTCGATCCACATCGTGAACGGGACCCATGAGGAGCTTTATGACCTCCTCCGGTTCGGCGGGGTGGATCTTGTGCTGAATGACCAGCGCAGGGTCTTTTCGGACAAATATGCCAACTATCAGCTCCTCCGCTGCGGCTGCTATGCGGAGCTCTCAGCTGGGCATCCGCTTGCGGGGCAGGCCAGCGTGGAGCTGGAGGATCTGAAGAGGACTCCCTGCATCCTGATCTCCTCCCGGGAACAGCGGAACACGGAGGAGGACTATTTTAAAAATACGCTGGGCTTTGGGGGAACCTTCCTCTTTGCCGAGAACCTGGAGGAGGGGCGGCTGATGGTGGCGGGAAACAGAGGCTTTCTGCCCATCGAGAGCGTGGGGACCCTGCCCCCTGCCGGCGCGGCGATCCGGCGGCTCCCCATCATGCAGGGCGGCAGGCAGCTGGAGAGAAACTACTGCCTGTTCTGGGTCAAGGAGCAGAGCAATTACTATATCGAGGAGTTTGCCCGCATGCTGCGGGGCCTCCTCGGGGAGCCCCGGGATGACTGCCGGAACCAGGAGAGCTGAAACAGCGGGGAGTGATCCGCCAATCGGCCTGTCCAGCCACAACCCGGAGGTGGCCCTGGCAGCGGTGCTGGCCGGAGCCGGGATCGGCGCTCTGGAAGCGTTCATCCGGGAGCCTGGCCGTCCCTCCTATATTGACGGTTTTACGGATACTCTGTATAATGAATATTAAGACAAAAAGATACCAGACGGATTGTTACGAGCTAAGAAATAATATGACACCGGGGGGAAACGGACATGGCTAACAGTATAAAAGGAATGGATGAGAAAGAGCGCAGATGACAGAAAGAGTCATTCTGCGCTCTTTTGTGGTATGTGGCAGGTCCGGGTCAGACGGTGAGTTATCGTCATAAGGAGGAGAATATGCAAAGCGGCGAGATAAGACTGGCAGTTTACGGAATGAAATATTTCCAGGTGTTTGATTTGCCTCCTGTTTCACAGGAGCAGTGCAATATCCGGATTTCCGGCGACCTGTTTCAGATACCGGAGGATATTACCCTTCATCTGGAAGCACTGGACGGGGAATGGTGCTTCCCGGAATCCAGGGAGTATTCCGTTCATTGGAAGAACGAAGTGTTTTTCCTGCACAAAGTACATGAAAATGAGATCCTGATGCTGACTTCCAAAAGGGGGAGCCGTTTGCTGATGATAGCCCAGCGGAAAGGGAACACGATTCCCGTGTACCGGAAATTTTCCCTGGATAAAAATCAGACGGTGACAGTAGGAAGCGGCCCGGATAATACCATACAGTTCCAGCGGGCGGGACTGGTGTCCAGACACCATGGCCGCCTGAAAAAGACAGATCGCTGGATTTACGAGGATCTGGGAAGCGCAAACGGCAGCTTCTATAACCATCATCAGTTAAGAGGCTCCTGGATTGCCCTGGAGCCGGGAGATGAGATAGAGATATATGGGCTGCGGATGATTTTTCTGGGAGATATTCTAGCGGTCAGCTCCTGCCAGGAGGCAGTTTACGGAAAAGAACTGAAGCTGGCGGACAACGAGCGGATTAAATGGCTCTCCAGTCTTCAGTTTTATAGCGAAGAAGAGGAGAGGAACGACGGATACTTTAACAGGCCTACCAGGGTCCTGCCGGAATATGAGATCGAGCCGGTGGAAATTGAAGCGCCTCCGGCACCGAAAAACCAGGGGGAACGCTCCCTTCTCATGACCATCGGCCCGTCCATTACCATGGCTATCCCCATGCTGATCGGAGTGATTATCACGGGAATGGGAGGTCTTATAATCGGTCTGATTACCATGCTTGGCTCTGCCGTCATCGGGGCCTTTTGGGCCTGGATGAACATGAATGCCCAGAAGAAAAAGGCGGTGGAGGAAGAGGAGCAGAGATTCCAGGCATACAGTGAATATCTGCAGAAAAAAGAAGAGGAAATTAAGGAGAAGACCAGCCGGAACCTGCAGGAAATGATACGGCAGTATCCGGATGGTGGCAGATGCACCACTTTCGGGACAGATTCCGGGCGGCTCTGGAACCGAAACGATACACAGTCGGATTTCCTGTTTTTCCGTCTGGGAACCGGAGAACGGGATCAGCAGATGGATATCCGGATTCCCAGAGAACGGTTTACCCTGATTCGCGATACCCTGGCGGAAGAACCGGCCCGGATCCGGGATACCTACCAGGTGCTGAAAGGAGCACCCGTGGGAGTGGATCTAGAAGGCTGCCGGATCCTGGGAATTACGGGAGGAGAAAAGAAGGCCGGGATTTACAGCGTGCTGCGTGCCCTGCTGGCACAGATAACCTCTTCCTGTAGCTATACGGATGTAAAGATGGTGTTCCTCTGTGACAGAAACAGCCCGGAGCAGAGGGAACTTCTGGAAACGGTGAAATGGTTTCCTCATTTGTGGGACGAGGAAAAAAATATCCGGTATGCGGCGGACGGCCCGGAAAGCGCGGCAGGACTTCTTCTGGGAATCAGCCAGATGATCCGCGCCAAACAGAGTCGGCAGTCCCATGGAGGAAATGAGAAAGCGCCCCTTCCCCGGTATCTGATTTTTGCCCTGGACAGAAAGCTGCTGGAAAATACCCCGCCGGAGGAAGCCCTTCTGGATAATGGAGAATATCTGGGAGTTACGACGATTGTCTGCACGGAGCGCAGGGAGGAGCTCCCCAACGCCTGTGAGATTTATATACAGAATGAGGGAACAGAAACGGCCATTGTCTCCGCAGAAGAGGGAATGCGGAAGGTGCGGCCCCTTCACCTGGACGCGGTGAGCCCTCATCAGCTGGGGCAGTATGCCCATACCCTGGCGGCTGTCCAGGTACGGCCCATGGGTCAGAATGCCAAAATTCCGGATACTGTCACGTTCTTTGAGATGTACGGGGTACATACGCCGGAGGAACTGCAGGTGGAAGAGCGGTGGAAGAACAGCCGTGTCTATGAGAGCATGAAGGTACCCTTCGGTGTAAGAGAAGGAGGAAGTCTCTGCTATCTGGATATCCACGACGGCTCTGAGGCCGGGGCGGAGGGCGACGGCCCCCATGGACTGGTAGCCGGAACCACAGGATCCGGAAAAAGCGAGACCTTGCAGACGCTGCTGCTGGCCCTGGCCGTGAATTTCAGCCCGGAAGATTTAAGCTTTTTTATTATTGATTACAAGGGCGGCGGTATGGCAGATCTGTTTACCCGGCTTCCCCATATGCAGGGACAGATTTCCAACCTGTCCGGCAGTGAGATAGACCGGGCCCTGATTTCCCTGAAAAGTGAACTGAACCGGCGCCAGGCCGTGTTCCGGGAAAACGGAGTCACTAAGATAGACACCTATATCCGCCGGTATAAGAACCGGGAAATCCGTCAGCCCATGCCCCATCTTGTGCTGGTGATTGATGAATTCGCGGAACTGAAAAAGGAACGGCCGGAATTTATGAAGGAGGTCATCCATATTGCCACTATCGGCAGAAGCCTTGGGGTGCACCTGATCCTTTCCACCCAGAAGCCGGGGGGCGTCGTGGACGACAATATCAGTTCCAACATGAAGTTTCGCCTCTGCCTGAAGGTGGAGAGCCGCCAGGACAGTATGGATATGCTGAGAAAAGACGATGCCGTCTATATCCGGCAGACTGGGCGGGGCTACCTGAAGGTGGGAGAAGGCGGCACTTATGAGCTGTTCCAGTCAGCCTGGAGCGGGGCGGTGTATGATAAAGACATGGATAACGACAGCACCGAGCTTGCGCGGATGTACCGGCTGACCGGAGAAACCATTCTGGTGGGCAATCACCAGAGGATGAAGCAGAAGAAACAGAGGAAGAAAGAGTGGCTGGAGAGACTCTGGAAGCTTCTGGAAAGGATTTTAATAGAGCAGGGCACCTCCCTGGAAACCTGCCTGGGCAGTACGGGAAAGGGAGAGGCAATCTGCCAGGCCTTTTACCAGGTTCTCTGGAGCCAGGGAACAGATTATCCCCAGAGCGAGGCCAATACCGGGAAAATATGGAATTTTCTGGAGGCCTGCTACGAATGCGGGGCCAGAAAAGGGGAGACAGACGGGGAAGAGCTGGCGGAAAAGCTTCTGGATCGGGCGGAGATAACCGGCCTCAAATATCCGGAGAGCAGGGAAAAGACCCAGCTGGATGCGGTTGTGGACTATATTGCGGATATCCCGGTAAGCCAGGAGAGGAAGGCTCAGCACAAACTGTGGCTTCCGGTGCTTCCCCAGACAATTCCCCTTCAGACCATCCCCAGGTACCAGCAGGAAGAATTTACCGGGGAATGGAGGGGCTTTACCGGAGAGGACTGGAGCCTGGAAGCCGTGGTGGGAATGTATGACGATCCGGAGAACCAGAGGCAGGCTCCGGTAGTGCTGAATCTGGCAGAAAATGGCCACTACGCTGTATGTGGGACCGTGGGCTCCGGAAAGAGTACCTTTTTGCAGACCCTGGTGTACTCTCTGATTACCCGCTACAGCCCGCAGATGCTTCATGTATATGGAGTGGACTTCAGCAGTCATATGCTGGGTGCTTTTGAGGGAGATGCCCATACCGGGGACATCATTTACGAAAATCAGCCGGAGAAACTGGCACGCTTCTTCTATATGATGAAACGGATTCTGAACGAGAGAAAAGCTATTCTGCGGGGCGGAACCTTTACCCAGTATATCCGGGCAAACGGACCGGTGCTTCCGGCCATCGTGATTGTACTGGATCAGTATGGTTCCTTCCGGGAGAAAACGGACAATAAATATCAGGCCGCCATTCTGGAGCTGGTAAAAGAAGGCACCGCCTGCGGCATGTACTTGGTTATCTCCGCAAACGCTTACGGAAGCAGCGAGCTGCCCGCAGCCATTACAGATAACATCCGGGGCGCCGTCTGCCTGGCCATGAACGATAAATACCAGTATGCGGATGTATTAAAGTCCGGAAGGGTGAACATCCTGCCCGATACCCGGTACAAAGGGAGAGGCCTGCTGACTGTGTTCGGCAGAATGCTGGAATTCCAGACCGCAGTGGCCGTAAAGGCGGAGGATGATTACCGGAGACTGGAACTCATTCAGAAGAAGTGCCGGGACATGAGCGGGGCCTGGGACGGCGAGAGGGCGCCGGCAGTGCCGGAGGTTCCCGAAGAGCCGGTTTACAGCGAATTCTCACAGCTTCCCCAGGTAAAAAAGCTGCTGTCCGACGACCGGATGCTCCCCATCGGCTATCATATGGCAAGCGGAGAAGTGGCGGCGCTGGATATGAGCCGGTTCTACTGCTATCTGGTCATGGGAAAACGGAGAACCGGGAAAACCAATTTCCTTCAGACCGTTATCCGGATGGCCGGAGAAAAAGGCGGCAGACTTTCGGTTATTGACGAAAGCGGCGTTCTGGAAAGAACCGCGAAGGAAAGCCAGGCGGTGTATCTGAAGACGCCGGAAGAGATTCTGGAATACTTCCACGGACTGATGCCGGAAATCCAGAAGAGAAACCAGAAAAAGGCGGCCCTTGCGGCAGATGGAATGGATGAAGCGGAAATCTACGAAGAGATGAAAGCGGAAGAGGCCATTTTCATTTTCATCCAGGATATGGAGGCCTTCCTGAATATTCTGTATGAACCGGGAGAAGGGAAGCCGAATATGGCCGGATTCTTTGAGATGCTGGCCAACAAAGGCAGAATGCACCGAATTTACATGTTTGCGGAATACCAGGGAGAAGGCGGATACGGAAGCCGCAATAGAGAATTTTTCCGGGCCTTTGTAAAGGACGGGGAAGGTATCCTCTTTGGCGGCGGCGCTTCCGACCAGGATATTCTGGACTTTGACTATATGGGCGGACTGGCTCAGAAGAGCCGCGCCGAGAGACGGGGAACCGGCTGGCTGGCGGCTGGAGAGAATCCTGCCCTTACCGGACGAGTGAAGATTCCCCTGGCAGGAAAGTAGGTGAAAGCATGTTACATGTGGAAATTCAGGTTCCGGCCCTGGAAAAAACATATGAATTCAGCTTAAATGAAAACGCGAAGGTAAAGGTGATCATCGAAGAGATAGCTGCCGTTATCGCCCAGTATGAGCAGAAAACCTGGAAAACAGAGGAAAGTCCCCTGCTGCTGTGCGACTGCGGCAGACACCGGATACTCCCTCTGGGAAAGACGTTGTATGAATGTCGTACAAAGCAGGGCAGTCAGCTGATGCTGATATAGAAGGAGGAAGGCTATGGCACAGACAGTAAAAATAGACACAGCCCGGCTGGAGCGGGACTGCTCCCAGTTTGAGAGCGGGATCCGGGAGCTGGAGAAGTGTCTGCAGGAGATGAAGGAAAGCGTGGAGGAGCTGCATCAGTCCTGGGAAGGGCCGAGCCACGATACGTTTGTCAGTAACTTTAACCAGAGCTTTGAGCAGATGGTGCAGGCTGGACAGAGCCTGACCGTTTATCTGGAGTCACTTCGGCAGTCACAGAGGGACTATACAGGCTGCGAAGAGCAGGTAAGAAATCTGATTCAGAAGCTTTGAGGAAGGGAGGAAACCGTATGGCAGAACTGGTATTTCCGGGAACTGTAAAAATTGACGCAGAGCACCTGGAAAGCAGGGCGGAGCTGGCCACGGAACGGATAGCCCGGTACCGCGCCCAGCTGGAAACCATGAATGAACTGATAAAAAACACTTCCAGCTACTGGGAAGGCGAAGGGAGGGAAGCGTATCGGAAGGCCTTCGAGGAGCGCTTCCGGCAGGTGGAGGACACCCTTCATATGTTTGAAGAATACCCCCAGGAGCTGATGAAACGGGCGGGAATCGCCAGAAGCACTATAGGAGCTGCACAGGCGCTGGCCGAAGCACTTTCGGAATTTACCATGCAGTAGAGGAGGTGACAGTTTGAAAACCAGATGGGAGATAGAGCTTGAGTACAATAGGGCTACCGGGCAGGCCAAAGAACTGGAAAACATTGCCTCGGAGATGAGGGGCCTTGCCTCCAACAGCCTTGGCGCCATGACAGCAGACCTGGTCTCGGGCTGGAAAGGAGAGAATGCTTCTCTTTATATTCAGAAGGTCGATGAACGGCAGGAACAGATGAAACAGACGGCCACCGGCATTGGGAAGATTGCGGAGGCCATCAGGGAAGAGGCAGAAAAAATCAAGAGCCTGGAACTAAGCAGACTGACGGAACACGGCGGCAGCAGCCGGAGTTTTTAAACAGAAGGAGGAAAAAAGATGTCAGGATATGAAGTGAATTTTACAGCCATGAAGGCGGCAGCAGACCATTTGTCAGAGATCTTAAGCGACCTGAGCAAACAGATTGACCGGATGGGAGAGATTGAGTCGGCTATGATGAATGAAAGCGTGTGGAAAGGACCGAAGCGCTCGGAGTATGTAAAGAACTTCGATACTTACCGGGCGGCGCTTACCAGCCTTTACAACAATGGACGGGACCATCTGGTTACCCTGCAGGAAGAAATGACGACCTATGCAAAGCCGGAAAACAGCTAAAAGAAGTACGAAACAGTGAAAGGAGAATATCGAAATGAGTGACGTGATTATTGTAAATCCCCAGAAATTAAGAGAAGCCATCAGTGAATTTGAATCCTGCAAATCCCAGATCAGCAATGATATTTCTTCGCTGGAAAGTAATATTGGCGAAATCCGTTCTGCCTGGAAAGATGAGCAGGCATCCAATACCTACCAGAGTAAGATGCAGAAGCTTGTGACCAATGTAACAGCTGCCAGGGACAAGCTACAGCAGAACATTCAGGATCTGGAAAGCTACACGGGAGAAGTGGAGAAGACTATCAGCGAGGCTCAGGCCAAAGCAGAAAGTCTGGACAGTAACTTTATGGTATAGCATAAGTCGGAGGGAAAAATATGGCGAATTTTTCAGTACAGTTTGACCGGATGCAGAGCGCCATTGCCGAAGAGGATCAGGTGGTTTCCAGGCTGGCCTCTCTGTCGGAGCGGTTAAGCTCCGTAAGCCAGGCGCTGTCCGGAAATTCTACTACAGCCAAATACTGCGGCAGCGTTAAAAAGGCGGCTCAGGAGACGGAAGACCATCGGCAGTATGTGAAGAATCTGGAAACGGTTCTGACAGAAATTTGCACCACCTATCAGAATACCGATAAAAAGGCAGGACAGGCTCTTGCGTCCCAAACTGCAGGAGGCGCTTCCATTTCTTTCCGAAAAGAAGAAAATACTACATCCTCCACAGCCGGCACAGGCGCGGAGGAAGGAATGGATCTGCTGAAAGAGGCAGTAGAAGGGGTAAAGAGCAATAAGGAAAACGCCAAAGAACTTCTGCAGCAATGGAAAACGTTCTATGACGGCCTGGATGAAAAAGAACAGAAAGCGTTGGATAAAGCGGCCAGGAAACTGTTCGGGGATGAACTGATGGATTCCGTGGAATTGAGCGGAATGATCATCAATGGGGACGAATTTAAAGACATTGCCCTGAAGGCAAAGGATGTGGTCATTCCAGGGGACACAGCCTATCAGAAAGCGGTGAAGGAGACCCTGGATTATGTCTTTGACGATGAGACCATGAGCAGAAAAGAAGCAATGGAGGCAAAGGCCCTGGAGCAGTTAAGAGACGGGGACTACCTGGGTGTCGCCGGTACAATCGGTTATGGATTTGTAGACATTGTAATCAGAGGTTCCGTGGAGGTTGTCACGAGTGTAGTGGATTCTACACTTCATATTTCCGATACCCTGGAAACGGGGGGAATGGTTCTGGACGAGGTAGGGAGCTTTGCCGGCGGACTATTTGACTGGGGGAAATAAATGAGCACATTAGAAAAAGAAATGCTTCCAATAGGAAGTGTGGTAAAAGCAGGAGGACAGACGGTTCTTCTGACCGGTTTTCAGAAGGCAGAGATAAATGGAACAATGACCGCAGGATATTTCTGCGTGCCCTGGCCCTATGGCTATCTGGGCGAGGAGTCGCTTTACTTTATCCGGCGGGGCGATATCTCTGAAGTCATCTCCAGGGGATACTGTGACGGGGAAGGAAAAGAGTTCTGGAACTATGTCACAGAGTACGCGGACAGTTTGGAGGCCATGGAGCCCGGGCAGGCCCTTCTTCTGGAGCAGATTCTCCAGGAAATCCGGGAAAAAGCAGAAGAGGACGGAGGAGAGAAGCAGTGAAACACTATCTTCCACTGGGAACGGCAGTCAGGATTACAGGAGAAATCCGTACCGTGATTATCATCGGCTATATGCCTGTCAGCCAGAAGGGCGTGACGGATTATGTGGGGACCGGCTATCCTGCCGGAATGTACGGAAAGAGAAATCTTTACTGCTTTAATGAAAACGAAATTGAAGAAGTGCTGGAAAAAGGCTATTGTAACGAGGAGGAAGAGGGATATCTGGAAAGGCTGGCTCTTCTGGAGCAGGAGGCCAAAAAGGCAGGACTTCTCAGAGAGGAATAACAGGAAAACCCATGAATGTAATCAAGTATTTAAAAGACCTGCTGGGCGCGGAAAAAGAGGCAGGCCCGGTGGGATTCCGTATTGCGGCAGTCAGCCATAAAGGGAAAGTGCGGGGAAATAACGAGGACAATTTCTGCGTTATGGGTACTGTGCTTCCCCTGATGCACGAGGGAACAGAAGGAATTCTGGAGTTTCAGGTGAAGCCGGAAGGCCAGGTGACGGTGGCGGTGTTTGACGGCATGGGAGGGGAGGCGGCCGGAGAGCTGGCCTCCTTTACTGCGGCGGAAAAAATGAGAGAGCTGTCCGGACAGAAAACTTTTTCCGAGGAAAGTGTAAAAGAACTCTGTATGGATCTGAACCGTTCTGTCACAGAAGCTGCTGAAAGAGAAAAATATATCCAGATAGGAACCACGGCAGTGCTGTTTTTTGCAAAAGGAAATCAGTATATTATGGGAAACGTAGGAGACAGCCCTTTCTATCTTTTCAGCAGGGGGGAGCTGACGCTTCTTTCGGAAGCCCATGTCAGCCGGTTGCCCCCGGAGCTTCAGGGCTTTTTGGGAAGAAAGCCTACCCTGACTCAGTTTTTGGGAATGGGGGAAGAGGAAGTCCGGATGGAACCCTTTGTAAAGCAGGGAAGCTGTATGTCGGGAGACCGAGTTCTTCTGTGTAGTGACGGACTGACGGATATGATAGAGGAGGAGGATATAGAAAGCATTCTCCGTGAGGAGCGGAAAACAGCCCAGTGTGTGGAACGCCTGCTGGAGAAGGCTCTTGACCAGGGAGGCAGGGATAATATTACGATTGTTCTGTGTGACATTACAGAGTAGAAAAGAGAGTAGAGTATGGACAAAATCAATCAGATATGGCCGTCCTGGCACACCGTGGAGTTGATTGGCCGGGGCGCTTTTGGAGAAGTATACAAAGCAAAGCGGGAGGAGCTGGGAGAGACCTTTTACAGTGCCGTAAAGATTATTCAGATTCCCCAGGACGAGGGGGAAATCCGGGAGATGCTAAGCGATGGCCAGACCAGCGCTTCCATTCAGTATTACTTCGAATCTGTGGCCCGTGGGCTGCTGAATGAGATTAAGGTCATGGAGACCCTGAAATCCGCGGGAAACGTGGTAAATATCGAGGAGTTTGAAATACAGCAGAAGGAGGACACCATTGGGTGGACGGCCTATATTCGGATGGAGCTTCTTCAGAACCTGAATGACTACCGGAAGGGAAGACTGATGAGCAGGGAGGAAGTGGCAAATCTGGGCCAGGATATCTGCGAAGCCCTGATCTGCTGTGAACAGAGCCGTATCATTCACCGGGATATCAAGCCTTCCAACATCTTTGTGGATCGTTACGGAAACTTTAAACTGGGGGATTTCGGGATCGCAAGGCAGATGGAGAAAACCCAGAGTACTCTTTCCCGGAAGGGAACGGAGCTCTATATGGCTCCGGAGGTGCGACTCGGAGAGAGCGGCAGCAGCTACAATGTGGATATCTACTCTCTGGGGCTGGTGATGTATCGGTTATTAAACAGGAACCGGATGCCTTTTGAGCCTCTGGAAAGTGAGATGCTTTCCTACCAGGAAAAGGAGGGGGCGCTGGTCAGAAGGCTGAAGGGAGAAGTCCTGCCTCTCCCTGTGGATGCAGGAGAGGAGCTGGGCAGAATCATCCTGAAAGCCTGCCAGGCAGACAAAGCGAAGCGGTATCAGAGCGCGGAAGAGATGAAGCGGGACCTGCTGGCCTGGAAAGGAAAAACGGAGACCTCCGCTCAGACAGGAAAAGAGAACCGGACGGAGCAGGCCGCAGAGGAGGCACCGTTTTGGCAGGAAGCGCCGGAGCCCCAGGCAGGGCAGGAAGAATTTTCGGAAGAAACGGTTGCCTTTTTTCAGGAGGAACCCAAAGAGTCGGAGAAGGAAAAACAGCCCAGGCCGGGAAAAGATATCTGGTTAGACAAAGAGATTCGTCCTGGGCAGAAATACATCATGGCACCGGTAGGCGGAAGAAAGATGCAGGTAACGATTCCTCCGGAAATCCGGGAAGGGCAGTCCATCCGGCTGAAAGGAGAGGGGGAGCCCGGGAAAAACGGAGGCCCTGCAGGAGATATGTATTTCCGGATTCACATCCGGGAGGAGAAAAAGCAGGAAAACACGGCGAAAGAAACGCAGAAGGAGCCGGAGAAGCAGGAGAAGCCAAAGGCGGAGGCAAAGCAGGAAGCAAAGAAGCCGAAGGCGGAGAAAAAGAAGAGCGGAGCGGGTTCCGGACGGAAGAACAGGACGTATTTTAAAAATCTGGAAAAGACCGGATCTCGCCAGAAAGACATGGATGAACAGCAGCTTCAGAAACTGCTGATTATCCTTACAATAGTGGGAACACCGGCTTCTATACCGGCGGGCGCTATCTGGGCAGTGCCTCTGATTCCCGTTCTAATTCTGCCGGGTCTTCTGCTGATGAAAAAAAGAAAAGGCGCCGGAGCCTGGCTTGGAGCGCTGGGAAGTGGGGTGGCTTTATTTATGATACTGTCGGATATTATGGGAGTCATGATGATGGTGCCGTTTTTATATGTTCCCGCGATTTTCGTGATTTTTGCCGGCTTTTTCTTTATAATCTGGCTCTGTGTCCGGATAAAGCGCCAGATGACGCAGATTATCAGGAGTTAGATAGTAAAAGACAAAGGACGGGGATGAGAAGATGGACAGAATCAGTCAGATATGGCCGGCCTGGCATACTGTGGAATTGATAGGCCGGGGTGCTTTTGGAGAAGTATATAAGGCAAAACGGGAGGAACTGGGGGAGACATTTTACAGTGCCGTTAAGATTATCCAGATTCCCCAGGGCGAAGAGGAAATCCGGGAAATGCTGAATGAGGGTCAGACCAGCGCCTCTATTCAGTATTACTTTGAATCCGTGGCTCAGGGGCTGATGAATGAGATTAAGGTCATGGAGACCCTGAAGTCTGCGGGAAATGTGGTAAATATCGAAGAGTTTGAAATACAGCAGAAGGAGGACGCCATCGGTTGGACTGCCTATATCCGGATGGAACTTCTGCAGAATCTGAACGACTACCGAAAGGGAAGACTGATGAGCCGGGAGGAAGTGGCAAATCTGGGCCGGGATATCTGCGAGGCCCTGATCTGCTGTGAGCAGAGCCATATTATTCACCGGGATATCAAGCCTTCCAACATCTTTGTGGATCGTTACGGAAACTTTAAATTGGGAGATTTCGGAATCGCAAGGCAGATGGAGAAAACCCAGAGTACACTTTCCCGGAAGGGGACAGAGCTTTACATGGCTCCGGAGGTGCGAGTTGGGGAGAGTAAAAGCAGCTATAATGTGGACATTTACTCCCTGGGGTTGGTGATGTATCGGTTATTAAACCGGAACCGGATGCCCTTTGAGTCTCTGGAAAGTGAGATGCTTTCCTACCAGGAGAAGGAGGAGGCACTAGTCAGAAGGCTGAAGGGAGAAGCACTACCCCTTCCCGTGGATGCAGGAGAAGCACTGGGCAGAATCATTCTGAAGGCCTGCCAGCCGGACAAAGCGAAGCGGTATCAGAGCGCGGAAGAGATGAAGGGGGATCTGCTGCTCTGGAAGGGAAGTCCGGAAGACGCCGCTCAGACTGGAAAAGAAAGTCGGACGGAGCAGGCTGCAGAGGATAAATTGTTCCGGGAGGAAGCTGCGGAGTCCACGGCAAGGCAGGAAGAGTTTTCGGAAGAAACGGTTGCCTTTTTTCAGGAGGAACCAAAAGAGCCAGAGAAGGAAAAACAGCCTAGGCCGGGAAAAGATATCTGGTTAGACAAAGAGATTCACCCGGGACAGAAATATATTATGGCGTCGGTGGGCGGAAGAAAGATGCAGGTAACGATTCCTCCGGAAATCCGGGAAGGGCAGTCCATCCGGCTGAAAGGAGAGGGCGAGTCCGGGGAAAACGGAGGCCCTGCAGGAGATATGTATTTCCGGATTCACATCCGGGAGGAGAAAAAGCAGGAAAAAGCGGTGAAAGAAACGCAGAAGGAACCGGAGAAGCTCCAGACGGAAACAAAGCAGGAGGCAGAGAAGAGGACAGAAGCGAAGGCAGAGGCGAAACCAAAGAAGAGAAAGACAGCATCAAAACCGAAAAAAAAGAAAGCCGAGACTAGCTCGCCGGAGATTGATGAAGACGGTATGTTTGGCTTCTTGATTCTGCTTATGATGGTGGGAGCAGCGACATCCGTTCCGGTGGGCGCTATCTGGGCAATACCTTTAATCATTGTTCTGATCCTGCTAGGGCTTCTACTGATGAAAAAGAAGAAAGCCGCCGGAGCCTGGCTGGGAGCATTTGGTAGTGCAGTAGCTCTTTTTATGATGCTGCTTTTTATTGCAGGAGTGGTGCCGCCATTTGTGAGTATTGCTGGCTTTATCTTTATAATCGGTATGTGTGTTAACGTAAAGCAAATTATGACGCAGATTATCCGGAGTTAGAGAGTAAAAGACAAAGGACGGGGATGAGAAGATGGACAGAATCAGTCAGATATGGCCGGCCTGGCATATAGTGGAGCTGATCGGCCGGGGAGCCTATGGTGAAGTATATAAGGCGAAGAGGGAGATTCAGGGAGAAACCTTTTACAGTGCGGTAAAGGTAATTCAGATACCCCGGGAAGAGGGAGAAGTCCGGGAAATGATAAGCGACGGAATGACCAGCCAGTCGATTCAGTCCTATTATCAGTCCATTGCCAAAGGAGTGATGAATGAAATCCGGACGCTGGAGACCCTGAAATCTGCCGGAAATGTAGTAAATATTGAAGATTTTGACGTGCGGGAGCGGGAGGACGCCATCGGATGGGAGGTCTATATCCGGATGGAGCTTCTGCAGAATCTGGACGCCTACCGTAGGGAGCACCCTCTGGATGCCCGGGAAGTGGCGAAACTGGGAGGCGATATCTGTAAGGCGCTGGAATACTGTGAGCAGAGTCACATTATCCACCGGGATATCAAACCTTCCAACATTTTTGTGGATCGGTACGGAAATTTTAAACTGGGCGACTTCGGGATTGCGAGACAGATGGAAAAGACCCAGGGCACCCTCTCCCGGAAGGGCACGGAACTTTACATGGCGCCCGAAGTGCGGTTTGGGGAGAGCGGCAGCAGCTACAATGTGGACCTTTACTCCCTGGGCCTGGTGATGTACCGCCTTTTAAACCGGAACCGGATGCCCTTTGAACCTCTGCCCTCCGAAAAAGAATTTCTCCTTCAGCAGGACAAGGAAGAAGCCCTGGTGCGGCGGCTGAAAGGGGAAGAACCGTCCCCTCCGGCAGATGCGGACCCGGTGCTGGGAAGTATCATTCTGAGAGCCTGCCAGGCAGACAAAGAAAAGCGTTACCAGAGCGCCCGGCAGATGCGTCAGGACCTGGAAAGCTGGAACCGGAACGGGCAGAAGACGGCCTCTGGACCGGCAGACAAGATGGCCGGGGCAGGAAGAGAAGCCGGTGGAACTGTGAAAAAAGAGGAAGATACTCCGGTTAAGGAGAGCCGGAACCCGTACGAGGATAGCAGGGGGGACCGCCTGGACGAGACGGTTTCCGTGTTTGGCGAAAGGAAGACAGACTTTTCAGAAACGGACGCGGCCAAGGCAAATTCGACAGAGACGGCAGAAGACCAGACGGCAGGAAATCAGATGGCAGAAGACCAAGGGACAGGAAATCAGACGACGGAGAGTCCGAAGACAGAGGATCAGAAGCAGGGAGAAGAGCCTCCGCTGTATTCCTTCCAGCAGTACAAAAGCACGGATTACGGGAAGCCGGAAAAGAGCGGGAAGAAGAACCGCTATGCCTTTATCGCCGTGGCGGCTGTGCTGGTAGTGGCGCTGGTAGCTGGAATCTGGCATTTTCGGGTTCAGTCTGCAAGAGACAGGCTTTTTGAAACTGCCCAGAGCAGTCTGGAGGCAGGGGATTACGAAGAAGCCAGGACGCGGTTTGAGGAGGGAATGGAAGAATATCCCGAAGATGAAAGGGGATATCTGGGCCTGGCAGAAGTATACGGGGCTCAGGAGGAATATGATGAGGCCCTGAAGGTTCTGGCCGATGGAAGCAGTGCCTGCCAGGATACAGACGGGAAAATTGCCCTGTTGATTTCGAAGATGGAAGAGAAAAAAGCGGATCAGGAATATACGGATAAGATAGAGGAAGCAGATGGACTGGCGGAGGCCGGAGACTTTGAGGGGGCAGAAGCGGCCTACAAGGAGGCCATAGAAATGGATGACTCAAGGACGGAGGCCCCGGGCGGGCTGATGACGCTTCTTATCCGGCAGAACCGTATCGATGAGGTGACAGCCTCTCTGGATGCCGGGGAATACTCTTTTTCTGAAGGCGAAGTAGATGATTTGAAGGATGCCTGTGCCCTGCAGCAGATATACAGTATGATGCAGTCTTCTGATTATGCCGGACTATTGGCTTATTTTAAGGGAGACAGGGCTCAGCTTGGAACTGGAATTTACTACTATCAGAACGGACAGAAGCTTGATGAGATTGCGGAAGGATCCGGCATGATTCTCAGCACGTATGGGGTATATGCCGGGGATGTCCAGGACAGCCAGCGAAATGGAAATGGAAAGCAGTTTGGAATCTATGCAGATTCCGATACCCAGTATACCGTGACAGAGGGCGTCTGGAGCGGGGATGCGGCCAATGGGCAGTGCACGTATTCTGAATACAGGGAAGTGGACTCCAATGGCGAAGAGTGGAACTGGACTTATTCCGGTAATGTGTCGGGGAATCTGTTCAATGGCGATATTGCGATCAGCTGGAGTCACCCGGACGGCAGTGATGCGGATTCGGGGACGGCTCATGCCGAGAACGGGACATTTTCCTGCATTCGGGAGGAAGCAGGATCTCAGTATGTGTATGTAGAGGGAGGAAGCGGCCGTTACTGGTTTTACACAAGCGCTGATGACCTTTCAAACCAGGGTATCTGGAAAGCATACATCTATTAAAAAAGAGGGTAATCATGGACAGAATCAATGAAATATGGCCCAAATGGCATACCGAAGAGCCCCTCGGCCAGGGCGCCTATGGCCGGGTGTTTAAAGTAAGGCGGGAAGAGCTGGGGGAAGTTTTTTACAGCGCTGTCAAGGTTATCCGGATTCCCCAGGACGCAGGAGAGGTCCGGGAGATGATAAGCGACGGAATGACCAGCCAGTCCATCCAGTCCTACTATCAGTCTATTGTCAAAGGTCTGATGAACGAAATCCGGGTGTTGGAGACATTAAAATCCGCCGGAAATGTGGTCAATATTGAAGAATTTGAAGTCAGGGAGCGAGAGGATGGCATCGGCTGGGAAGTCTATATCCGTATGGAACTTTTGGAAAATCTGGATCTGTACCGGAGAAATCATCTGATGGGACTTCGGGAGACGGCAAAACTGGGGCTCGATATCAGCAGCGCCCTGGATTACTGCGAAAAATCCCGGATTATCCACAGGGACATTAAGCCGTCCAATCTCTTTGTGGACGGATACGGCAATTTTAAGCTGGGAGACTTTGGAATTGCGAGGCAAATGGAGAAAACCCAGAGTACTCTGTCGCGGAAGGGGACGGAGATGTATATGGCGCCAGAACTTGGTTTTGGAGAGAGCGGCAGCAGCTACAATGTGGATATCTATTCTCTGGGGTTGGTGATGTACCGGTTATTAAACAGGAATCGTATGCCCTTTGAGCCGCTTCCTTCTGAAAAGGAAACATTGTTTCCCCGGGACAAAGAAAATGCCCTTCTTCGACGGATTCAGAAGGAGTCGTTTCCTGCCCCGGCGGACGCTGACGAGGAATTGGGACAGATTATTTTGAAAGCAAGCGAGCCGGATAAGACCAGAAGATATCAGCATGCCAGGGAGATGCATCGGGACCTGGAGAACTGGTTCCGGAAGCGGGAAGCGGAAAACGGATTTCGGGCGGAAGAAGAAAGCCGGAAGGTATTTCTGCAGGAGGCGGCAGAGGCTGCCGGCGCTCCGGGACCTTCTGGGGCCCAGGACCGGGATTTTCAGGAGGAAAAGACTGTATCTGTATTCATGGAAAGACAGGAACAGCCGAAGCAGGCGTCCGAACCGGATATAACGCCGGGCTTTCAGTTCCATTCCCGTACGGAGCCCGGGGAGGGAGAAAAGAACGGAACCGGAGATTCCCGGAAGAAAAAGCCCTGGTGGGCTCTGGGAATTGCGGCTCTGTTCATAGTGGCTCTAGTGGTCTGTTTCGTAAGCAGAACGGGAGTACCGTCGGAGAAGGAGGCACAGGCGACTTTGCAGGAAATTGGGTTGGATGAAGGCCTTTTTACGGAACTTCCGCTGACCGGAACCCAGGAAGAAATCGAGGACTGGCTGGCTGCGGCTGGTTACGATTGTAACGAGTCAGATGATGGAATTACCTTTACTGCCGGAGACTGGCATGGGAGAATTCACAATAGATATCTGACTATAGTATGGAATAGTGCGGAGGCAGGTGAAGCAGACCGGGCAACGTTTAATGCTCTTTTTGGCTATTTTAAGCATGGAGACTATGAGGAAATTTATGCAGAAGAATCCGAGGATTACTATTCATTTGGGGATGAGACAAACAATTATACTATCCAATATAACAGTGAATACGGAAGCCTTTCAGTTTCCAGACAGGGAATTCCTGAGATTGATACATTTTCGGTGGACATCCTGCCCCAGGTCATTGCCGAATGTCCAGTGTCCAGTCTGGAAGAAACCTGCCAGTGGCTGGATGAGAACGGATATCCATATACAGAAACAGAAACTTCGGGAGTAGAGATTCCGGCTTTTGGGGAGGAATATATAGACATCAATTTTTATGAGGATTTTACTTCCACCTATTTTTATATCCCGGCCAGCAATACTCAAGACGTATTTGAGACGTGTGTGAGCCAGATGGAGGAGTATTTGGGTACGTCTGGGAGCTGGGATGACCTGGCGGATGGGGAAAAATGGAGCATGGAATGGAAAGGAAGAACCATTTCCATAGATTACACGACATCATATAAGGCTGTTTCCATTGATTTTTCCCAGGAGTAATTTGTTTCTTAGTGCAATCGATATGTGCCGAGTATTTGATGTAATATGCTTAACAAGACAACCGGGATAGAGGAAGCCTGTCTGCTCCGGGCAAGATGCAAAATTTAAGAATTCTTAAACATTTTCCCAACATTATTTAAAAAAATCTCCTGTATATTTAAGTCATCAAAGAGAGAAACCGTATTTGGCGGACTCATGAGAAGCTGTGTGAAGCTTCTGCAGTGGGAGGGAAAAAAGATGAATATGAGAAATTTTGTCATGAGGGAGAAAGAGTCCCGGGATTATCTCATCTCAGAGAAAAATGCGCAGATCGAGATACGGGACGGGTTTAACAGCAACCTGGTAATCCAGCACTATACAGAGAGCAGAAAGGTCATCATCTACATCCCGGAGGGATGGCAGAAGACCATCACCGTGGAGGTCAACAGCGGAACCATCTGCTGCCATCAGCGGGAGCCCTACAGAGGGCTCAGACTCTCTGTGAAAAAGGGGGAAATACTCTACGGGGAGGACAGGTCCAGATCCCATCCCTCCTCCGCCACGCCCTCGCCCCACTCCGATTTGTCCCGGCTCCGGGCTCTGTAAAAGCCGTGGCTCTCGTCCCGCTTGTACATCTTCGGCTTCAGCATGAAAATGAGAAAAGGCTGTCTTGACATTTCAGGAAATCTGTCTATACAGATTGCATATATTGAGAATGGCGGGCAGATGCCTGTTCTGGTATAAAAAATATAGAATGACGCGAAAAAGGGAGGATTTATTTTGAATATCCTGATCACTCTTGATGAGAATTATTTTCCTCAGCTCCGCGTGCTGCTCACATCGCTGCGGCTGAATGCTCCGGGGGAGCATTTCGACATCTACCTGCTGTACAGTGACCTGCCGGAGCATATGCTGCAGGCAGTGGAGAGATGGTGCCGGGCCGCGGGATACGAATTTCACCCCATCCGGATGGACGGGAACCTGTTCGGGAGCGCTCCTGTGAGCAGCCGTTATCCGGCGGAGATGTACTATCGTCTGCTGGCGCCCCGCCTGCTGCCGGAGGAGCTGAACCGGATCATCTATCTGGATCCGGATATACTGGTCATCAATCCCCTGCGTCCCCTCTGGGAGACGAATATGTCCGGGTGGCTGTTCGGAGCCGCCGCCCACACGGGAAAGACAGAGCTGGCCAACGATGTGAACCGGCTCCGGCTGGGAGTGGAGCACGATTACTACAATTCCGGTGTACTGCTGATGGACCTGGAGCTGGGGCGTGAGGAAATCATCCCGGAGGAGATTTTCCGTTATGTGGAGGAGCACCGCATGGAGCTGGTGCTGCCGGACCAGGATCTGTTAAACGCCATGTTCGGGGAGCGCATCTTCCCCCTGGACGACGCTGTCTGGAACTACGACGCCCGCAACTACAACAACTACGTCATGAGGAGCTCCGGGAAATACAATGTGAAGTGGGTCATGGAAAACACGGCCATCCTGCATTTCTGCGGAAAGGCGAAGCCCTGGAAGCCGGGCTACATCTACCGCTTTGGGGTGCTGTACCAACACTATGAGCAACTGGCCGGACGCTCCTGGCAGCCCTATCTGTAACTGCGCTATATACTTACAGGTTTATACAGGGAAACTAAACGAGCCTTCTTTGTAGGAGTATCGGTTTACCCTGGAGTGCCCCATATAGGGTCAAAGCAAGCCACCGGCTAAGCCGGTGGCCTTGATTGACTGCACAGATCAATAAAGGTCTTCATATTCTCAGTCAGATATTTGCTTTTGTGACAGATGATATTGAGCTTTCTTGTCAGTGGCTGAGGAAAGGGGATCATCTTTACGTTATGCTCGTCTATGTTTTTCTTGACCAGCAGACAGGGAAGAACTGCTACTCCAAGTCCTTCGGAGACGCCGCGGATGATAGCCTGTGTACTGGCGCTTTCCCAGAGAGGATGTACAGTGATCTGCCGTAATGCAAAACATGCATCTAAAATTTCTCGCCCGGCGCTTCCATGTTCTCTCATAAGAAACGGATATTCAGCCAGCTGCTCTAAAGTAACCTGGCTGTATTTTGAAAGAGGATGGTCTGGCGCTACGATGGCCTGCATATAATCCTCCATAAAAGGGTGGGCTATGATGTCCGGAGATTCAGGCTGCGTTTCGATCAGCCCGATATCGATGTTATTATCTAAAATATACTGCTCAATTATGGAAGAGCTTTTGATCATTACTTCTATACGAAGCTCGGGGAACAGAGCCTGATATTCTTTCAGAAGCAGAGGAAGAATATGAGTGCCGATAGTAATACTGGCTCCGATACGGATGACGCCCAGTGTATCCCAGTTGCGTATCTTCTTTTCCATTTCTTCAAACATAGACACAATATGCAATGCATATCCATAAAATTCTTTTCCTGTCTCTGTCGGAAAAATCCGGCGTCCAAACCTTTCAAACAGACGAATTCCGTAATATTCTTCCAGTTCCTTGATGGCAACGCTGACAGAAGGCTGCGCAAGATGTAGTTCATCTGCTGCTTTTGTGATATTGCTGTGGCGGAATACTGTTGTGAAGATCTTCATATGGCGAAGAGTCATATAAACGTCCTCCTTATATAAGAAAATAGCTATCTATTTAATAGAATAATAGTATTTCCATAATAAATCAAGAAGAAATATACTTAAGAGGAAGGAGGGAAAAGCAATGGAGAAAAAACGGACTATTTTACTCAAAGTATTTGTATCTACTTTATATCTGAGTGCCTTTACATTTGGCGGCGGCTATGTGATTGTGACTTTGATGAAAAAAAAGTTTGTAGATGAGTATCACTGGATTGAAGAGGACGAAATGCTGGATCTGACTGCAATCGCACAATCCGCACCAGGAGCGATTGCAGTCAATGGGGCAATTGTTGTTGGGTATAAGCTGGCGGGAGTGGCGGGAGCTTTGACTGCGATTATAGCTACGATTATTCCACCGTTCTTTATCATTTCTATCATTTCGATTTGTTACAGTGCATTTCGCAATAATTTGATTGTGGGGAAAATGTTGGAAGGCATGCAGGCGGGGGTTGGCGCAGTGATTGCAGCAGTGGTATTTGAGATGGCGGGGGGAATTATCCATGGGAAAAATCCGGTATCTGTGATGATCATGGTGCTTGCGTTTACAGCAGCTTGCTTTATGAAATTAAATGTGATCTATGTGGTCCTTGTCTGTGGACTGATAGGTATTATAAGGACACTGGCAGAAAAAAGGAGGAAATAACAATGGTTTATCTTGAATTATTTTGGAGTTTTCTTCAAATTGGGCTGTTTAGTTTTGGGGGAGGATATGCTGCTATGCCGCTTATCCAGGGGCAGGTTGTTACAGAGCATGGGTGGCTGAGTATGGCTGAATTTACAGATTTGATCACAATCTCTCAGATGACACCCGGACCTATTGCCGTCAATTCGGCAACTTTTGTGGGGATTAAGATTGCCGGGCTTCCCGGGGCATTGGTCGCCACTGCGGGTTGTATTCTACCATCCTGTATAATCGTTATGCTGATTGCCAGGCTATATCTGAAATACAGAAGAATGGAAATGCTTCAGGGAATTCTGAATTCACTCAGACCGGCAGTTGTGGCAATGATTGCATCAGCAGGAGTATCCATTCTGATTACTGCATTCTGGGGAAATGAGGGAAAGATCGTCCTGGCAGAGACAAACTGGTTAATGGTGGGTATATTTGCGGCAGGTATCTTATTGCTTCAGAAATGCAGGATGAATCCGATATGGGTCATGGTTCTGGCAGGAGTGGCCAACACAGCAATATCTTTGATCGGAGGATGAGAAAGATGAGGTTTGTCATAAAATATGGAATGGAAAAGTACAGGATATATGATGAAAGTAAACATCTTGCAGGAATAGTGGAAAGAAGGCTGTCCACCAATAATCAGCTGACAGTAAACTGCATGGATCATAAGACTGCATATACCGTCAGCCGGGGAGATGGTGAAATTATAATCAGCGGAGAAGAAGTGAAAACTCTTCATTGCAGGCTGCAATATCCGGCAGATAATCAATATACTCAGACAGCATATTGGAGACCTCCAATGGCTGTGCAGACTGATATTGTAATCCGCGGCAACAGAGTGACTGTCCGTCAGTCACGAAACAGAAGGTTTCAAATTTTCCTGAATGGGAAAAAGGCAGGCGAGATGGATCATATGATGTCAGTGTCAAAGGAGCTCTTTCTGGAAAATGACATTTTGAAGCAGTACAGTGGTCTGATTTTTGCAGTAGGTATCCTGATGCTCCATGATGATGATATAGAAATTTTATAGAGAATTTATAGAGAAGAAAGAGGACTTTCAAAAAGGGCAGAACCGGTTTTTTGGTTCTGCCCAGAGTGATTGATGACGCATGTATATCTGCTTTATTCAGTATCCAGAAATTCCTGCACATGCTCGCATCCCAATTCGAGGATTGACCGGACATGCTCGTCATCTAATTGATAAAATATCTCTTTTCCATTGCGCTGCCGTTTTACTAAACCATTCATACGCAGTATCCGCAGGTGGTGCGAGACCGCGGGTTCGGACATCTGCAGTTTCTCTGCTATGTCTTTGACACAGGCGTCGGATAAAAAGATCTGAAATATGATCCTGACCCGGGAGGGATCGCCGAGAGCCTTAAACAGCTGGGTCAAATGCTCCAGGGCTTTATTGTCGGATGCATATAATGAATTCCTGTCCGTCTGAATTTCCTCCTTTCATCCTGCCGCATCAGAGATTTTTCACAAACAGTGCTCTGATGGCATTGAATACCGCTATGATCATGACGCCTACATCGGCAAACACGGCCAGCCACATGTTTGCAAATCCAAGTGCTACCAGAACCAGGCAGATCAGTTTGATGCTGATCGCAAAAACGATGTTCTGATAAACGATGCGCAGACATTTTCTGGAAATCCGGATCGCCTTGGAGATCTTAAGCGGGTCATCATCCATCAGGACGATATCAGCTGCTTCAATGGCCGCATCGGATCCCATGGCGCCCATAGCGATACCGATGTCTGCGCGGCGGAGAACAGGGGCGTCATTGATTCCATCCCCGACAAACGCCAGTCTGGATTTTTCGGGTTTTGTCTTCAGAAGCTCTTCAACCTTTTCAACCTTATCGGCGGGAAGCAGCTCGCTGTAAACCTGGTCTATGCCCAGATCTGCTGCAACCTTGTCAGCGACCTTTTTCGCATCCCCGGTCAGCATGACTGACTTTTGAACGCCGGCAGCCCTGAGAGCCCTGATCGCTTCCCTGGAGTGGGGCTTTTCGATGTCAGAGATTACAATGTGTCCTGCGTATTTTCCATCGATTGCCATATGGATGATCGTGCCTACACTGTGGCAGGGAATGTACCTGATCCCAAGGTGATCCATCAGCTTATCATTTCCGGCAGCGACCTCAACTCCATCCACCTTTGCAATGACGCCGTTTCCGCTGATTTCCCTGATATCTGACACGCGGCTGCGGTCAATCTCTTTCCCATACGCCTTTTGCAGGCTTTTGCTGATGGGGTGGGACGAGGCGCTCTCTGCCAGAGCTGCATACTCGATCAGCTTTGCGTTTTCCATCTCGCTATGATGGATGCCGTTTACCTCAAATACGCCTTTTGTCAGAGTTCCTGTCTTGTCAAATACAAGGATTTTTGTCTTGGACAGGTTCTCCAGATAGTTGGAGCCCTTTACAAGTACGCCGGCTTTGCTGGCTCCTCCGATCCCCGCAAAGAAGCTGAGCGGGATACTGATGACCAGGGCACAGGGGCAGCTGGCTACCAGGAACGTAAGAGCGCGGTAGATCCATGTCTCCCAACCGGCAGACAGGCCTAGTCCAAATATACGGATCACCGGAGGCAGGATGGCAAGAACCAGAGCTGCGTAGCAGACAGCCGGTGTGTAGATCCGGGCAAACTTGGAGATAAAGTCTTCGGATTTTGATTTTCTGGAGCTTGCGTTCTCCACCAGATCCAGGATCTTGGAGACAGTGGACTCACCAAACTCTTTGCTGGTTTTAATCTTCAGCACGCCAGTCATATTGATGCAGCCGCTGATGACCTCGTCTCCAGCCTTTGTGTCCCGTGGAAGCGATTCACCGGTAAGAGCGGCAGTGTTTAAGGTGGAAGATCCCTCTACAACCGTTCCGTCTATCGGAACCTTTTCGCCGGGCTGTACGACAATGATACTTCCCACAGCCACTTCATCGGGATCTACTTTTTCCAGCCTTCCGTCCTTTTCAATGTTGGCATAATCAGGACGGATATCCATCAGATCGCTGATATTCCGGCGGCTTCTTCCTACTGCGTAGCTCTGGAACCACTCGCCTACCTGGTAGAACAGCATGACCGCGATTGCCTCCAGATAGTCGCCGTTCTCGTAGATCGCCAGGGCGAAGGCTCCGACAGTGGCTACCGCCATCAGGAAGTTTTCGTCGAACACCTGCCCGTTTCGGATGCCCTTAAATGCCTTTCTTAAAATGTCATAGCCAATAATGAAATAATCCACTAAGTAGCATGCCAGCCGAACCCATCGCCCGGCAGCTCCCAGCTGATCAAAAGCCTCGGCTCCCAGATACTGCAGCATAAGCAGGATCAGGCTGGCAGCCAGGATCCTTCCCAACATCACTTTTTGCTTTCTGGTCATACCGCTGTTGTTTTTCTGCCCGATCAGGAGCAGGACTACAGCCAATACAGCGACAACAGCCAGCAGACCCGTTTCAATCCATTCCTGCATTTTTATTTTCCTCTCTATAATTTATTTCAGAAAAATCTCACAATCCGGTTCCACCTTCTTGCAGGCCTTGATAACAGCCGGCATAACAGAAGCAGGATCCTTTCCCTCGTTGAATTCTACGATCATTTTCTGTGTCATAAAGTTTACAGTTGCGTTCTGCACACCCTCAGTCTTTTTGGCGGCATTTTCCATAAGATTTGCACAGTTTGCACAGTCTACATCGATTTTGTAAGTTTTCTTCATGATAAAAATCTCCTTTATTTTCTGTTTTTTTGTTTCTGATTAAACGCTTGCTTAATCGTTGCCTTTATGATATTCACAGTGCATTACAAAGTCAATAATTTGCCCTTTTATCCTTCCGTTTGGGATATAAGGACTTCCGTTTGGGCTATTTTGCAACAAAAAAAGAAGGATCATCCACACAGAGTCCTTCTTTCTGCTTTATATTCTTGTTTTTCGCTTGCCGGTATTTTCTGACCCTCTGATTTCCTCGTGATAAAAATAATCAACGATCACAGGATGCCCTTTCTTGGCCCGGCCGTAAGGCAGCTCATTGTCTACAAACAGACAGTCATTCTGTTTTGCCATCTGTTCGGCCTTCTGTTCCAGCATTTGAAAATAACTGCGGTCTTTTTTATTGTAAATGGCATCATAGAGCGGGAAAAGATTTGGATATTTTTCTTTAATATATTCCATAATGTCTTTTTTAAATCCGCCCCGGAGATTGAGATTTTCCAGCCATACAAGGTCACACTGGTTTCTGACTTTTTCGAAAATTGCTTCAAAATCAGTGATACCGGGAAATACAGGAGAAATGAAACAGACGGTTCGTATTCCTGCATCATATACCTGCTTCATTGCCGTCAGCCGACGCTCTATACTGACTGCATGATCCATATCCGCCCGAAACTGTTCATCCAGCGTATTTATAGACCAGGATACGGTGACCTTTTCCATCGTTTTCAGAAGCTCCAGGTCCCGGACAACCAGATCAGATTTTGTACAGATAAGAACCTCCGCGCCACTTCCTTTCAACTGTTCCAGAACCCTGCGTGTGTTTCCGAAGTGTTCTTCCTGTGGGTTATATCCATCGGTAACCGAGCCAATGACTACTCGCTGGCCTCTGTATTTCCATGGATTTTTGATCTCCGGCCAGCGCTTTATATCAAGAAAAGAGCCCCAGGGCTCAGTATGGCCAGTAAAACGCTTCATAAATGAGGCATAGCAGTATTTACAGCCATGGGTACATCCGACATAGGGATTTACAGAATATCCGCCCACAGGCAGAGTAGATTTTGTCATAATATTCTTTGTTTCCACTTCCCGGATCAGAATATTGTCTTCCTTTACTTGTTCTTCCATGCTTTTTGCTCCTCCAAAACATCATAATATGCCTGTGGCAACTCCTGGATCATCTGATCTTCTCCCATGACAGGAAGAAGATCTTCTTTCATAAACACAGGAATGTCGTGACTATGCGCCTGATCTGTGAGATTTCGGACCCATTCCGGCTTTGACACGGATTTCCCTTTTCGACGTCCGGTTTCCGTACCGATTACGATCCATTCGATTCCGGTAAAGTCCACCTCGCCGATATCGTCAAACATAGGCTCAAAGCTGACCTGGTAGTGCTTCCCTTTTATGTTTTTACGCATAGCCTGAATTCGGTTCTTTTCTTTTGCTGATGTGACCGTAACACCGAACCAGACATTGTCCAGGTCAGTAGAAAAACGGATTTTTTCAGGGCGCTTTGTCAAGAGAATATACTGATGCTGGGGATTTTGTGCCATTCTCTCAAATATTTCCCTTTTCCATTCGGGCTCCCAGTCAGAAAAATCGCTCATTCCTGTGAGCAGCAGATTTTGGGGACGTTTTCTGTCCATCAGCCTCAGCTTACCAGGAAAGTATTCCGGCCTGGAAAAATCCTCTGTCATATGGAAACGGCGGACATTATTCCTGGCATAGCAGTAGCTGCATCCAATCGTGCAGCCGATCACCAGATTCATATTCTGGATTTGGTCTTTGATACAAACAGACATTTGGGTCACTCCATTATACTATAATTGTTCTTCGACATTATGAAGGATTCGCTGCAGATAGTTTTCGCACTGGTCGATCTCATCTTCGCTGAAGCCCTTATAATATATGTTTTCTATTTCTTCGGTCACTTCGTTATAATCCTTTTCCAGAGCTCTGGCGTTATCTGTCAGGAAGATCAGAATCTTTCTTCGGTCTTTATCTCCGCGGTCTCTGTAGATCAGCCCAGCGGACTCCATCCGATCCAGCATACCAGTCAGAGAAGTCATCGCCAGGCCTGACTGTTTGGAAAGTTCTCTGATCGGAATACCATCTCCCTGCCACAGAATGTATAGAAGATTGCCTTGAGCTCCGTTAAATGCATCAATATTCTTATCGTCAAGAATATGTTCAAACAATCTTCCTCCGATATGTTTGATCCTTGAAATTAAAAAGCCAGCCTGTCTACTCATAAATCACCATAACAGGCAGCCATGTACTCATGCCTGCCTGTCCTTTCTGTAAATTATTATTTTTTCTGTGCCTCCGCAAATTCCGCGTAACCGTTCCATGCAAAAACTGCTTCGACATTTTCGTCGGCGAATACATTCTTCACATCACAAACGTGAATAATATGATCGTCCGCATCCACTGTCTGGGAGACAGATGCATGGATTAAAAGCCGGCAATTCTTCGGTGCCTGGATCTCAGTTCCCTCCACTTTTTGCATTGGGATGCCAAATTTTTCTGTTTTGTCCACATCTCTTCCCGAACTGGTTCCACAGCCGATAAGTGCATTGACGAGTTCCATTCCTGGTACTGCCACTACAACTTCCTTGTTCGCAGCCAAAAGTTCCAGCGTATATGCCCCTTTATTTAAAGAAAATATAATCTTCCCAGGTGAAGTAGAAGCATAAGTCCAGAATGCGAGAGTCGCAAGGTTGGCAGTGCCGTCCGGTTTCTCAGTACAGATGAATGTGATCGGATTTGGCGAGGTGTAAACAGGTGCTGAAGCAATTTCAATTTTTTTCATAGTAATCTTCCTTTCAAACATATTATACTATAAAAGATAGTACTATATAGTAATATTTAAGTCAATACTATTTTCAAATTAATCGATCGCTTCCATCAGGAAAATTACAGGCCGCACGCCGTCCGGACAGGCGGCCACACACACTGAGTCGTCTTTCAGCCAGGTTCCTCTTGGCTGGAGCAGTTCTCCCTTTGACAGGCTCTCTGCAAAGGGAGCAAGGAATTGCCAGGCAACACTGCACATATTTTCAGGACGATGAATACCGTCACTGTAAAGCACCTGCCCTTTTTGATGCCATGGGCAGGGACCCAGACCGGGGACGGCATACATCTTTTCCAGCTCCTTATCTACTTCCGCTTTTAATACAGTAATCCTGATTTTCTTATTCATGTCCAATTATCTCCTTTTATCTTATAAACTTTATCTCATAAACTTTATCTCATAAACTGCTGCAGCACATCCTGCTGAGCTGAGAAATCCTTCAGACCCAGATCGTATAGCTTTCTTTCAGTCTCCTCGTCCATGGAGTAGGTTCCTACCCGGACCGGCTCGCTGGGCGCAAAGATAAATGCTTTTCCGGCTTTTTCCAGATCAAATACTTCTCTCTGATTGGTCAGATATGTAAGATGTCTCTGATCAATGGCCTCTATGATTTTTGGGTATTTCCGGCAGAGGCGGGAATACAGGAGCCGCATGCCCTGAGGCTTTCTCACATAATCCCGCTGCTTGGACAGGATGACCACCAGGCGGTCGCAGCCCTCCTCCAGAGCGCGGCGCACCGGGATGGCGTCGGAGATGCCTCCGTCATAGTAGGGGATACCGCCTATCTCTACCGGGCGGCAGGCCGCGGGGATGGCGCTGGATGCCATGATCGGCCGGTAGTCGTCCTGCTTCATGTCCTCTTTGGCGAAGTAGGCGGCTTCCCCGGTCAGGGCATTGGTGGCCACGACCTCATATCTGGCGGGATTTCTCATGATGGCCGCAAAATCCAGCGGATCCTTTCCCGTAGAATTGGTCAGTTCCCCGTAGATATACTGCAGGCCAAACAGATTGCCGGTCTTCAGCAGGCTTTTGATCCCGAAATAGCCTGGGGAATGAATGTGGTCTGTGAAAAAGCGCAGATTGCGGCCCTTCTGTCCGGCCATAAAGGACGCCACGTTTCCGGCGCCTCCGGAGACCCCGATACAGTAGTCAAAGGTAATCCCCTGGTCGAGAAAGGCGTCCAGTATTCCTGCGTTGTACGCGCATTTCATACCTCCGCCCTCCACTACAAGTCCTGTTTTTTTCTTCTCATTCATCTGCAAGTCCCTCTTTTCCAATTTCTGCCTGATCAGTGTCTATGGGCAGATTTTTGATTTTCTCGTGATAGCGGTCAATGATATCCTGAAGGGTGATCTCCCTCATTTTCTGCTCTGCGGTCTCCTGGATTTCTCTGTAAAAATCTCCGATGGAGAGCTGTACGTGGATCCCGATTCCACATTCCGGGTTGGTATCTACATCCAGGTGGAGCAGAGGCTTATCACCCTCCACAGCCCGGTAAATGTCCAGCATGGTGATCTGATCAGCCGGCCTTGTCAGGCAGGCGTTGGCCTGTCCCTGTGTGTTGGAAATGAGTCCGGCTCTTTTTAATGCCGCCATCAGCTGCCGGATATAGGCGGGATTTGTCTTCACGCTCTCGGCGATCCTGGTACTGGTCAGATGCTCCTTCTCTCCCAGAGCGATAAAAGCGAGACAGTGGATCGTGTCACTTAGCTTTTTGGAATATTTCATTTGTCACCTCAAAAATTTTGCTTGTAATTTATAATTTAACATGTTACAATCGCCATGTAATTTTAATAATAACAACTGAATGGAGGAAAGTCAATCATGCAGATCATGCAAAATCCGGTTTTGAAAGATACGCATATGAAAAATGTGCAGACTCTGGTCGATAAAATAAATGGGGCAGAGGCTGTTTTGGTGGGAGCGGCTGCGGGAATGTCCGCATCCTGCGGCTTTAATTTCTTCTATCAGAACGATGCTATGTTTCAGAAATATCTGGGTGACTTCCATAAAAAATATGGATTTACAGGGGCTTTTAATGGATTTTACTATCACTATCCTTCGCCGGAGGCCCGCTGGGCGTTTCTGGCCCGCATGGGTTACATGGAATATGAATGTCCCACCGGGCAGCCCTATTATGACCTCATGGAGCTGCTTCGGGGAAAAAACTACCATATCATGACCACCAACCAGGATTTCCAGTTTACCCGTGTGGTCCCGGAGGAAAAACTGAGCGCGATCCAGGGGGACTCCCGTTATTATCAGTGCAGCCGGCGCTGTCATGACCATATTTACTATAATAAAGAGTTGGTTTATGCTATGAATGAGGCCATTGATGAAAATCTGTGCATTCCTGTGGAAATGATTCCCCGCTGTCCCAGATGCGGCGCTCAGATGGAGCCTTGGGTACGGGGCTATACGTTTCTGGAGGGTGAAAAATACAGGGAGGAATATCGGAAGATCAATGAATTTCTCGAGCAAAATAAGGAGAAGAAAATCCTTTTCCTGGAGCTGGGAGTAGGGCGCATGACGCCCATGTTCATTCAGGAGCCCTTCTGGAATTTGACGTACTCTCTGCCGAGGGCGTTTTATATTACGATCAATCCCAGGGATGCCCTGCTCCCCGGAGAATTAGAGAAGAAGGGCCTGGCTGTAAAAGAGGATATCGCCGCTGTCCTGCGGGACGCCGTGGAAATCCAAAAAGGTGAAAATAGAACAAAGGGGCAATGAAGACTATGGGTGAAGCATACAAAAAAATCTATAAAGAGATCAGAGACGCAGATGCGCTCCTGATCGGCGCCAGCAATGGGCTGTCGATCTCAGAGGGATACAATATCTTTGCGGATGACCGGTGGTTCCGGGAGAACTTCAGGGATTTTCGCGCCAGGTACGGCATCAGGAGCGTACTCCAGGGACTGTTTTTTCAGTACCCATCGGAAGAGACAAGGTGGGCCTTTTTCAGCCGGCTGATCAGCAGGAAATGTTATCTGGAGCAGCCGGGCTCTGTGATGAAGGATCTGTATCGCCTCGTCGGCCAGAAGGACTATTTTGTCGTGACCTCCAACGGGGAGGATCATTTCGTGCCCGCGGGATTCAGCCGGGATAAGATCTTTGAGATGGAAGGGCGCCTCACCCAGTCCCGGTGCCGGAATGGCTGTGAGGGAGTACTGTATGAGAACCGGGATGAGGTCCTGAAGATGGCCGGGGCTGAGAGGGATGGGGTTGTTCCCGCGGAGCTGATCCCCCGATGCCCGAAATGCGGCAGCCCTGTGACGGTCAATATGGCTGACAGCAATGCCTTTTTCCAGACAGAGCAGTTTCAGAGGAAAATGGCAGACTATCAGAATTTTATAAAGCAGTATCACGGGAAAAAGCTGGTGATTCTGGAATTTGGCGTTGGCTGGCGCAACCGCATGATCAAGGAGCCTTTCATGCGGCTTGCCGCCTCTGAACCGGAAGCGGTCTATATTACCTTCAACAAGGGAGAAATCTATATCCCGGATGAGATCAGAGGGCGATCCATAGGAGTGGACGGGGATATTGCCGCGGCTCTGGAGGAGATTTTGAAAACAGGTGAGGTGCTATGAAGAAAAATACGATTTCTATTATCCGTCATTCCGGGGTGGGACAGGAGCAAAGCCTGCTGGTCGGGCAGCTCCGGGGCAAATCCGAGGGAAAAGGAAGGATTGAGACATTTTTTCTATATCCCGGCATCGAGGCGTCATACAATGAATTTCAGGCTTCCAGCTCAGAGTTCCAGCATGAGGCATCTGACAGGATCATGGAAATTTACTACTGCAGAAGCGGAAGGATCGGCTGGAATATGCGCCATGGAGTTTCCGTTTACCTGGGAGGCGGGGATATGACTGTGCACAGTGCTTCGTGCTGTTCCCAATCAGATATGATGTTTCCGCTGGGATATTCAGAAGGGATTGCTGTATCTGTCGACTTTTCCGTGCTGGGAAGAGAATGCCCGGAGATATTAAAGGATGCCGGCCTTGACCTGAAACGGTTTCAGACAAGGTACTGCGGGGAAAAGCCTGTCGCAATTCCCGGAAGCCCGGAGCTTGAAAGCATTTTTGCACCGCTGTTTTCCGTTCATCCCGGACAGAGGCGCCCCTATCTGAAGCTGAAGGTACAGGAACTGTTCCTGTATCTGGACAGCCTTCAGTTTGAGGGGAGAGAGTTAAGCCAGTATGCCTCAGAGCAGACAGACCTGATCAGAGAGATCCACGATCTTTTGACAGAACACTTGGAAAAAAGGTACACGATAGAGGAGCTGTCCCGGCGTTATCTGATGAATACTACTATGCTAAAGGAAGTCTTTCGGAGAGTATACGGACTTCCCATTGCAACCTATATGAAGGAGTACCGGGTCCATGAGGCAATGAAGCTTCTGCGTGATACAGATGAAACGGTTGGGGCGATCGCCGGGAAAATGGGCTATGAAACTTCCGGAAAATTCAGCAAGGCATTTAAGGATGTCGCCCAGATGCTGCCAACTGAATATCGGAAGATGCATAGGAAGCAAGTGAAATATGTCGGCATAGCCGCGAAGATGCCTTCCGCAAAACGGTAAAATGGATATGGAAAGCAAATTTATTTCAGCCCTCCTGCCTTTAATTTTTCAGTGACCCGGTGATAGACGGGCATTTCCACACCGCAGGCCGCAGCCACATCCCTTCCGTCCGCGGTAAGAAAAGCGCCGATGCTTTCGCCGGTAGCGCCGGCTCCTGCAATTACATATTTTAATTCCATAATCAATACCGTCACAAATAATAGTTGACTGAGTCCTCATTTAATATAAAAACTATATTGTGGATTGAGTCAACTATTTGAATGGGTATAAAAAAATTCTTTTCATGACAGTGGGATGTACTATAATTCCTATCGGAAACAAAAGAGGACAAAGGGGAAGGAGGAGCGGCCTTATCAAGCCGCCTGGAACGATCGATGTAGAAGGAAGAAAACGATCTTTTGATTTACCTGGGCGCGGCAGTTTTTTTCGTGCTGGCTGTCACACAGTCGCAGAAAAATATACTCCCTCAGGTCGCCGGCGCCGCTATATATGTTCTTGCTGCTCTCTCTGACTGTGGCCTACACGGTATACAACGGGGGTATCGGCATTATGAGCCAGTCCGCGTAATTAAGAAAGAGCTGTCTGACATCCGGGCAGACGGCATTTTGCTCCTGCTTCTTAATCTGGCTCTGAGCGGAGTGGCCGATGCGCTGGTGTCCATGCTCACCCTGCAGTCCACGATGCTGGCCTCATTTCAGAAAACGAGCAGCGTGGATGCAAACAGGATGAACGGGATCACCGGACTGGCGGTCTGCGTGCTCATATCGCTGCTGGGAGTGAGCTTGATCTGCTATGCGTCTAAGTTATAGACGTGTGCCGAATTGGCATTGTACTTTTCGGACCAAACCTCCTACAATATTACCTGAAGACAGGAGAAAGGTTCCTGTGCAGGCAGTGAAACTGGATTTTCAAATATTCATTTTCAAGGAGGAAAAGAACATGGAATTTGTGACATTAAATAACGGAGTAAAAATGCCGCTGGAAGGCTTTGGCGTGTTCCAGGTGCCGGATCCGGCGCAGTGCGAGCAGGCGGTTCTGGACGCCATCGCCAGCGGATACCGCCTCATCGACACGGCGGCCGCCTACATGAATGAAAAGGCAGTGGGAGAGGCGATCAAAAAGTGCGGCGTCCCAAGAGAAGAGCTTTTTATCACCACAAAGCTGTGGATACAGGACGCAGGCTACGGGGAGGCGAAGAAAGCCATCCAGACGTCCCTTGATAATCTGGGCCTTTCCTACCTGGATCTGTACCTGATCCACCAGCCCATGGGCGACTACATCGGAGCCTACAGAGCCATGGAGCAGGCCTATAGGGAAGGCAAGCTGAAGGCCATCGGCGTGTGCAATTTCTATCCCGCGCGCCTGGCAGACTTCTGCGAGACAGTGGATGTGATGCCGGCCGTAAACCAGGTGGAGCTGCATCCCTTCTTCCAGCAGGAGGACGCCCTGTCTCTCATGAAGGAGTACGGAGTCGTTCCGGAGGCCTGGGGCCCCTTTGCCGAGGGAAATCACGGCATCTTTACCCACCCTGTGCTGACGAAGATCGGGGAGAAATACGGCAAGAGCGCGGCCCAGGTAGCCCTGAGATGGAATGTGCAGAGGGGCGTGGTGGTCATTCCCAAGTCCGTGCACCAAGACCGCATAGAGCAGAACATGGACATCTGGAATTTTGAGCTTGACGCAGAGGATATGGCTGAGATCGCGAAGCTGGATCTGGGACACAGCGAGATCGTCAACCACGATGACCCGGCCTTTGTGAAGATGCTGCATGGCATGAAGATCCACGAGTAAGAAAACCAGAGGTACCGGTCTGCGGTGTGTCCTTTTTCTTCCCGGACGCACGGGGCCGGTCCTTTTTTCTGCGTGGCGATAGCGCGTGATTGAAACCGGCGGCGGGCGTTAGTGCGGTCAGCGGGAATGGGCGGCGCGGATATGCTCGAAGACCTGGCGGAACCTGGCCTTCTCAGCCTGCAGGCAGGTGCAGTGGTAGGTGACGCTGGCCTCCGGGTCAAGGATGGGGATGGCGATGCGGTCTGTCACTTCACCTGTGTGCTGTATTATGTAGTCTGTGGTGAAGGCGGGAAAGGCAGAGTTTGCCACCAGCTCCCCCAGCACGTCTATGTCCTGCTGCAAAAGAAAGCGGGCGGAGGGCATTTTCCGGCGGCACAGCTCGTCCCAGAACCCGATCTGGGAGTAGAGGAGAAAGGTCTGGCCGTCCAGATCCTTCAGGTAGAGGCCGTCCGCGTCCGCGAGAGGATGCACAGGAGGCAGGGTGACATAGAGATGCTCGCTCTCCATGGGGACAGAATAAAAGTCCTCCCCCTCCGGCTTTTCGTGGAGAATGGCGATCTGATATCTCCCCTCCCGTAAATATTCCGGTAGGCGGGGATCACCGGTCAGCTCGGTGGAGATAGTCATGCCCTCGTACAGGCGGGACAGGAGTGTGGCGAAATCCGGGATCAGCACAGGGGCGCAGGATCCCACGCAGATGGTCCGCCTTTTCCTGTCAAAGTCCCGGAGCTGCTGGATCATGGACTCCTCCTGCAGGAGCAGGTTCCTGGCGTATCTCACGGCCAGCTCCCCGGTCTCGTTCAGTGTCAGCCGGCTCTTCTGGCGCTCAAAAAGGGAGACTCCAAGCTCCTCCTCCAGCCGCTGCATGGAGCGGCTCAGGGCGGGCTGGGAGATATGGAGCTGCTCCGCCGCGGCGGACAGAGTGCCGCAGTCGGCAAAGGCAGCAAGCTGTTCAAACAGATGGATTTCGATCATGGATGTCCTCCTTTAAAATGCGTGGACAGATTTTGTTTTATTTTACAGTAATCAGAGATTTATTACAAGCGACGGGAGGAAAACAAGATGGACTCTGTAGCTCTGAGAAATGGAGCGAAAATGCCGCTCCTGGAATTCAGATGCGGTTCTCGCATCTGCGTTCTACTGTTTTCATCCCGGTTTCAGGGCGGATTTTCACTTTTCAAACCGTGCAGTTTTTACGGTACAGACGCAAGAGAGCACAGGGGAGGGGATGCCGTTGGTGGCGGGACATAAGGCATATATAGTTGCATAAATGAAAGAATTTATATTATACTGAAGGAGAACATATGAGGTGCTGGAATAGGGCCGACGAGGCAGCCGGGCCCGGGAGGAGGGGCCGCAGGTAGAAAACGGAAGAGAGAGGGAGACAATGACACTGACACAGTTAAATTATATCATCACCATAGCAGAAACAAAGTCCATCAACAAGGCGGCGGAGCTTCTGTATGTCTCCCAGCCCTCACTCACCAGCGCTGTCCGGGAGCTGGAAAAAGAGCTGGGGATCACCCTGTTCTACCGCAGCGGGCGGGGAGTCACTCTGACAGGGGACGGGGCTGAGTTCCTTCTCTATGCCAGGCAGCTCTACGGCCAGTACGAGGAGGTCATGGAAAAATACGGAAAGGGAGGCTCCCAGAAGAAAAAGTTCGGCGTCTCCACCCAGCACTACTCGTTTGCTGTGAAGGCCTTTGTGGACATGGCCAAGGAATTTGACATGTCCAAGTATGAATTCGCCATCCGGGAGACAAGGACAGCGGAGGTGATCCGTGATGTGAGTACCATGAAGAGCGAGATCGGCGTTTTGTACCTGTCTGAATTCAATCGGAAGAGTCTGGAGAAGATGCTCAGGTCGGCGGGGGTTGTGTTCCACCATCTGATCGACTGCCAGGCCTTTGTTTACCTGTGGAAGAACCATCCTCTGGCCGGGGAGGAGTCCATCCGGTTTGAACAGCTGGAGCCCTATCCCTGCCTTGCTTTTGAGCAGGGGGATGACAGCTCCTTCTACCTAGCGGAGGAAATCCTGTCCACCAATGAGTATCCCCGTATCATTCGGGCTAACGATAGGGCCACCATGCTGAACCTGATGGTGGGACTGAAGGGCTACACCCTCTGTTCCGGCATCATCTGTGAGGAGCTGAACGGAAACGAGTTTGTGGCAGTGCCCTTCCAGGACGACGAGGAGAACAGAAACAGTACCATGGAGATCGGCTACATTGTCAGAAAGAACATGATCCCCAGCAGGATGGGGGAGCTCTATATCCAGGAGCTGAGGAAGTACCTGGGGACAGGACAGTGAGATCTGCGGAGGATAAATACAGACAGACCGGTTATAGCTTGAAACTATAACCGGCTATTTTTTTTCTGTATTAGCCGGAAAGGACTGGCCGTGGTAGGATAGACCCAGACAGAAACAGGCCCAGACAAAAGCAGATACAGACACAAATAGAAAAAGAGGAGGAACCTACCATGAAAGATGTAAGAAATACAGAAAACTGGAGCTTTGAGACAAGGCAGGTGCATATAGGACAGGATCAGCCGGATCCGGCCACAGGAGCCCGGGCCGTGCCTATCTATGCTTCCACGTCCTTCGTGTTCCAGGACTGCCAGCATGCGCAGGATCTGTTCAGCCTGGAAAGCGGCGGCAATATCTACGGGAGGCTGAACAATCCCACGGAGGAGGTGTTCGAGAAGAGAATCGCTTCCCTGGAGGGCGGCACGGCGGCTCTGGCGACAGCCTCCGGCGCGGCGGCCATCACCTACACCTTTCAGGCTCTGGCAAAGGCGGGGGAGCACATTGTGGCATCCAGGACTATATACGGAGGAACCTACAATCTTCTGGCCCACACCCTTCCGCAGACAAGCGGCATCACGGCCACTTTCGTAGACCCGGAGGAGGAGGGAGCCTTTGAGGCGGCTATCCAGGAAAACACAAAGGCCATCTTCGCGGAGACGCTGGGCAATCCGAATTCCAACCTGGCGGATATCGAGGCGCTGGCCGGGATCGCCCACAGGCACGGCATCCCCCTGGTGATCGACTCCACCTTTGCCAGCCCCTACCTGGTGCGGCCCATCGAGTACGGGGCGGACATTGTGGTTCACTCCGCCACCAAATTCCTGGGAGGACACGGGACAGCTCTTGGGGGAGTCATCGTGGACGGCGGAAGCTTTGACTGGAAAGCGTCCGGCAAATACCCCTGGCTTTCAGAGCCCAATCCAAGCTACCACGGTGTATCCTTTGCCGAGGCGGCGCCAGGCAGCGCCTTTGTCACCTACGTCCGGGCCGTGCTTTTGCGGGACACAGGGGCCACACTGTCCCCCTTTCACGCCTTCCTTCTCCTCCAGGGGCTGGAGACCCTCTCCCTGCGGGTGGAGAGACATGTGGAGAACGCGCTGAAGGTGGTGGAATACCTGGCAGCCCATCCCCAGGTGGAGGCTGTCCATCATCCTTCTCTTGACAGGGAGCCCACTCATGCTTTATATAAAAAGTATCTGCCAAATGGAGGCGGCTCTATTTTCACCTTTGAGATCAGGGGAACGGAAGAGGACGCCCGGAAATTTATCGACAACCTGCCCATCTTCTCTCTGCTGGCCAATGTGGCGGACGTAAAGTCCCTGGTGATCCATCCGGCTACCACCACCCACAGCCAGTGCACGAAGGAAGAGCTGAAGGAGCAGGGGATCCGGCCAAACACCATCCGCCTGTCCATCGGGATCGAGCGGGCGGAGGATCTGATCGCCGCCCTGGAGACGGCCTTCCAGGCAGTTAGAAACGGAGATTGATCAATGCAAAAAGAGACAGATTTCAGAGAATTGTTCCGGTCAGGCCGGCTTGTCACAGACGGCGCTATGGGAACCTACTACAGAGAAATATACGGGGGAGGCAGCCGCTTCCCGGAGCTGGACAATGTGGCGGCGCCGGAGAAGATCGAGGCCATCCACCGGGAATACATAAGAGCGGGGGCGGACATTCTGCGGACCAACAGCTTTGCCTCCAACACAGAGACCCTGTCCCAGACCTGGGGGGAGGCCTCCCGGGAGGAGCTCCTGGGGAAGGTGTATGAAAATGTCCGGGCAGCCTGCTGTATCGCCGGGGAGGCGATTGAAAAAGAGGCGCCCGGAAGACCGGTTTACATTGCGGGAGACATAGGACCCATACCGGAGCACGGAAGCGGAGAAGAGGAGGCCGGCGAGCAGGAGATACTGGAGGAATACAAGACGATTGCAAAAGCCCACCTGGATGCGGGGGTGAAGCTGATCTGGTTCGAGACATTTTCTGATTTTAAGAGAATTCTCCCTGTGGCCCGGTGGATCCGCTCTGTCAGCGATGCCTTCATTATGGCCAGCTTTTCCGTCAACATGTACGGCTATACCAACGCCGGGCTTGGCGCAGCGGATCTGGTCAGAACAGCCAGAGAGAGCTCGGAGATCGACGGCATCGGCTTCAACTGCGGCGTAGGGCCGGCCCATCTGGCAAAAGTGCTGCGCAGGCAGGATTTCGGCGATCTGGTGGTGTTCGCGGCCCCCAACGCCGGCTATGCGGATCGGATCCAGAATCGGAACGTATACAGGGATAATATCCTCTATTTCGGGGAGGCCATGGAGGAGATCGCGGGGCTTGGAGTCAACATTATCGGCGGCTGCTGCGGCACTAGCCCAGCCTACATACGGCAGCTGTCCCGGATGCCCGGGGGAAGGATGATCCCCAGGCGGTTCACAGACCGGCCTGAGGAGAGGGCGGACAAGGATATCAGCTACAACAGCAACCCCTTCATCCGCCGGCTCTACTCCGGCGAGAAGGTGGTGATCGCCGAGCTGGACCCGCCCCACGACGGAAATGATGCCAGGATGATGGAGGCGGCTGCTGCCCTGAAGGCAGCCGGGGTGGAGATGATCACCTTCTCCGACTCCCCCATGGGGCGGATGCGGGCGGATTCCGCCATGTCCGCCGTGAAGGTGGCGGGCCGCTTGCAGGTGGAGACCATGCCCCACATTGCCTGCCGGGACAAAAATGTCATCGGCATGGGCGCCCAGATACTGGGCGCCTACATGAACGGCATCCGCAATTTCCTCCTTGTCACCGGGGATCCGGTGCCTTCAGGGGAGAGGGATGTGGTCACCTCCGTCTACGACTTCCACTCAGTGAGCCTTATGAAATACCTGGAGCGCATGAACAGGGAGCATTTTGCCCGGGATCCGGTGGCATACGGCGGAGCCCTCAACTACGGAAGGGCCAACCTGGACGCGGAGATCAGGCGGATGGAGAAGAAATGCGAGGCAGGCGCCTCCTTCTTCCTGACCCAGCCCATCTACTCAGATGAGGACATGGAGCGGATCCGGTATATCAAATCCCGGATAGACACGAAGATTATCTGCGGCATCATGCCCCTTGTAAGCTACCGGAACGCCCTGTTTATGAAAAATGAGATTCCCGGCATCAGCGTGCCCGACGAGATCATCGCCCGGTACGACAGGGACATGAGCAGGGAGGAGGCCCAGCAGGTGGGCGTGGAGATCGCCGTGGAGATCGCGGAAAAGCTCCGCGATATCACGGACGGATACTATTTTATGGTGCCCTTTAACCGGGCCGCCATGATCGCTCAGATTTTGGAGAAAATTCGCTGATCACGCAGAAACAGAAAAACTGGTACTTCATTCGCAGAGCATTTTCCTGTATACTGGAGAAGAACGAAAAAATCACAGACAGGAGAATGCAGATGAAGTATAAAAAGAGATGGACCGGCCTGACCGCCCTGGCGTGCGCGGCGGCTTTCATGGGAAGCACGGCGGCTCTGGCGGGCTGCTCCGGGCAGGCTTCGTCCTCCGGGGGAGGAAGGCAGGGCGCAGACCAGGCCCAGGTGGAATTTTTTGCCATGGACACCTACATGACCCTCACAGCCTACGGCGACGGGGCCCAGGCGGCCCTGGAAAAGGCCCAGGACGAGGTGGAGAAGCTGGAGGACGAGTGGTCCGTGACAAATGAGAACAGTGAGATCTACCAGCTCAATCACAGCGGGGGAAATCCGGTGACCCTGAGCGACGACACGGCGGATATTGTGGGCTTTGCCCTGGAGATGGCAGAGGAGACGGGGGGAGACCTGGACCCCACCATCTACCCGGTGCTGGAGGCCTGGGGATTTACCACAGACGAGAACCGGATACCCTCCCAGGAGGAGCTGGACGCCCTCCTGGCCAATGTGGGATATGAGAGGGTGCAGCTGGACGGCACCACAGTCCAGCTTCCCGCCGGCATGGAGTTTGATCTGGGCGCTGTGGGAAAGGGATACACAGGGGACATACTGGCTCAGCTCCTTGAAGACGAAGGCGTCACATCGGCCCTTCTCGACCTGGGAGGCAACATCCAGGCTGTGGGCGAAAGGCCCGGCGGGGGAGACTGGCGGCTGGGGATCCGCAGCCCCTTTGACGGGGGCGAGGGAGTCCTGGGCATGCTCCTTGCCTCCGACTGCGCGGTCGTCACCTCCGGAAACTACGAGCGGTATTTTGTGGGGGAAGACGGAAAAGAATACGGGCACATCATTGACCCGGACACGGGATACCCTGTGGACAACGGCCTGGCCTCCGTTACCATCATCACGGAGGAGGGAAAAAGAGGGGACGCCCTCTCTACGTCCATGTTCGTAAAGGGGCTGGATGAGGCTTCCCGGTACTGGCAGGACTACCAGGATTTTGAGATGATCCTGGTTACCCAGGACGGTCAGATTTATCTCACAGAGGGGATTGAAGATCAGTTTACACTGAGCAGTGATTTCGGAAATATGGATACCCATGTGATAGAGAGGGATGAGCAGTAGGCTCATCCCTCTTTTGCAAATCCCGGGAAACGCAGATCCCGGCAGATGTCCCTCTCAGGGCGCGGCCAGGTATTCATATACCGGCTCCAGATATTTTCTGTCGATCCAGCTGCAGGAGCGGCCGGCGGCCTCAAGAAGGGCTCTCTCCCAGGGCTCGCAGGCGGCCGGGTCCTTTTTGGCCACTGATTTTTGCAGCATCCGGCAGAGGGTTCTGTCCTTAAAGCTCATGGCGGACTCATCCCAGGCGCCCCGGCCGTAGAAGAGGACTACGTTCCCGGGCAGTCCTTTTAAGTTCCGTTCCTTGAGCTGCCCCACAGTCCTCTCATCCCAGGGGGAGGCCCCCACGGCGAAGAGGACCACCTTCTTACCTGCAAGCGCCGCGCTGTTCTTTCTCAGCCAGGAGACGCCGGAGAGGCCTCCCGCATAGATGCCGCCGCACAGGATGATACGGTCGGCTTTCATGATATCCCCGCTGGCAGCGCTCCTGACATCCTGAACATCCCGTACGCCCAGGCCCAGCTCCTCCGCTGCTATGTGGGCATACTGCCTGGCTGCTCCGTATCTGGAGCTGTAAAGCACCATCGTCTCACTCATAGTATCCCTCCTGCTTTCATCCCTCATTTTGCTCTTTTTGTTCCGGCTGCTGTTCCGACTGCTGTTCCGGCTGCTCCAGCCGGTCTATCCCGCTGTACAGCTTCATGAGAAGCCGGAACAGCTGCTCTATCTCCTTGTCTGAGTAGACGGAAAAAAGATCCCTCAGCTTCCTTGTGTGGAGCTGAGCTGCCTGCTGAAAATATCGTGGCAGCTGCTCTGTGGGACTGATGACGCAGGCCCTGCCATCGCGGGGATTTCGGGAGATGGTGACCAGCCCCTTCTTCTCCAGGGAGGCGGCCAGATTTTTGATGTTCTGCCGGGAGCAGCCAAGAAGCTCTCCCAGCTGGGTGAAGGTCATGTCCTTCCCGGACTGGCGCAACATGGTCAGCAGCATGAACTGTTTCATAGTGACCTGGCCGTCCGCCCTGTCAAAGGAGGTCTGGAGCCGGTTCCCCGCAATGAAGATGGTGCTGAAGACGGCCCGCGCCTGCCCGTCTCTTGTGTGCCTGAATTTTTCAATCAGATCCGATAGCTGCACGTCTCAATCATTCCTTTCTTAGTATAGTATATAAGTAACTGGTTACTTATATACTATACTAAAATGATGGGAGAGTCAATGATAAAAATCCGGAAAAAATGTTTGGAACAAACAGTATATAACAGTTGACAACAGTGATATACTGTTATATACTGTTTATCAGAAGGAGGATGAATATGCAGATCATCATCAACCATTCATCCATGATCCCGATTTACGAGCAGATCATCGAGCAGGTGAAGGCCCTGATCCTGAAAGGTGAACTGAAGGAAAACGACCCGCTTCCTTCTGTGAGGTCGCTTTCAAAGGAGCTGAAGATCAGCGCCCTGACTGTAAAAAAAGCGTATGACAACCTGGAGCAGGAGGGCTTCACAGTTACTGTACACGGGAAAGGCACCTACATTGCAGCCTCCAACACGGAACTGATGAAGGAAGAGAAGCGAAAGGAAGTGGAAGCCGATCTTGAACTGGCCATTCAGAAAGGCAGAAGATATGGGATGCAGGATGAAGAGATAAAAGAATTATTTTCACTCATTTTGGAGGACTAGGCTATGTTAAAGTTAGAAAATGTCAGAAAAAACTACGACCGCTTCACTCTGGAGTGCTCTCTGGAGGTGCAGCCCGGCTGTATCACCGGCCTTGTGGGACAGAACGGCGCGGGAAAGAGCACGACATTTAAGGCAATCCTGGGACTGATCCACACGGACGGCGGCCGGATCACCCTGATGGGAAAGGAGACGAAAGCTCTGACAACAGCCGATAAGGAGAGGCTGGGCGTGGTGCTGTCCAATTCCGGTGTCAGCGAATATCTGACAGTCCGGGACACGGCGGCCATGCTGAGAGGCTTTTACCACACCTTTGACCGGGCGGACTTTCTGGAGAAGTGCCGCAGATACCAGATCCCCGTGGACAGGAAGATCAAAGAATTTTCCACCGGCATGAAGGCGAAGCTGAAGCTTCTCATCGCCATCAGCCACAGGGCGGATTTCCTTCTGCTGGATGAGCCCACGGCAGGGCTTGACGTGGTGGCAAGAGACAGCCTTCTTGGCATCCTGCGGGAGTATATGGAGGAGGACGAGAACAGGTCGATCCTGATCAGCTCCCACATTTCCACAGACCTGGAGGGGATCTGTGACGACCTCTACATGATCCATGAGGGGCGCATCATCCTCCACGAGGAGACGGATGTGCTGCTTGGAAGCTACGGCCTTCTGAAGCTGGATCCGGAGCAGTACGCCTCTGTGGACCGGCAGTATCTCCTGCGGGTGAAAAAGGAGCCCTACGGCTACAGCGCCCTCACGGACCAGAAGCAGTTTTACCTGGAAAACTATCCGAAGGTCGTGATAGAAAACAGCGGCATCGACGATATGATCACAATGATGATAAGGGGTGAACGAGTATGAAAGGATTATTGATCAAGGATTTCAAACTGCTGAAAAATCAGAAAAACTTCTTTATATTAGTGTTTGTCATGGCGGCATTTCTCACGATCACAAACGGGGCCGGGTCGTCGCCTGCCACCTTTGTGCTCCCCTATGTGGGATTTGTCAGCTCCTTTTTCGTGCTGAGCACCATCAGCTACGACGAGTACGACAACGGTAACGCCTTCCTCTTTACGCTGCCCTTTGAGAGAAAAGTATACGCGGCGGAGAAATATATCTTCGGTGTCGTGACAGGCGGAGCGGGGCTCCTCCTCATCCTGGCCTTTATCCTTGTGTACACCGGCCGGACGGCCGACGCCGGGCAAATGGGAGAGACCCTGTTCACTGCCGGAGTGAGCGCGGCCCTTCTGCTCCTCTTCCTGGCTGTCATGATCCCCTTCCAGCTCAAATTCGGGCCGGAAAAGGGACGGATCGCCATGCTCATCGTCCTGCTGGGCGTCATGGCTCTCGTCTTTGGCATCGTAAAGCTGACGGATCTGGACAATGAAGCCCTGCAGGCGGCTGTGAGGACTATGGGGCGCATGGGACTGGCCGGCGTGGCTGCGGTGTGCATAGCCGCAGCGGCGGCCGTGATGGCGGTCTCCATATTTATCAGCGCGAGGATACTGGAGAAGAAAGAGTTTTAGGAGAGCGGGGAGTTTCTTCTGTCTACGGCTCTGGTCCGCAGTCTTTTTTATGTTTATAAGGAATGTAGATTTCATGGTCTGTCTCCATACAGTACACTGCCAGATTATAGCCGAATACACAGCCGCAGTCAATGGCAATGTGGTTGTTCCGTTTGATGACAGTCCCCTTATTTCCCGGCTGTGAGATGGTAGGCGTGTGCCCGGTAACAGTGAACCTGTCAGAAAAATACATCCTGTCGTAGTCGGCCTTTGAGAAGAGAAGCTGTGCCACGGAGAAATCCTCCACATCCATGCCCTCGCGGAACGGCTCCAGACCACCGTGTACAAGAAGGTAATTCCTTCCGCTGAGAGACACTTCCTCATACAGAGAAAAATCACCAAGATAGTCCAGGATTTCCAGTTTTTCGTCCATAGGGAGAGCGCGGAACTCCTGGATTGTCCGGTCTCCCCCGTTTTTCATCCAGTCAGCATACTTCAAAAGCATTTCCGCGTCCAGCAGTGTTTCAGCATTTTCAGCTGTGATCTCCACACACAGGTCCTTTAATACATCCAGGGCCATATATTCGTGATTTCCCACGATCGGGATGACATTAGGCCGGTACATCATGTCTTTGAGGACTTTGACAGAGGCGTAACCCCGGTCAATGCAGTCACCCAGAACGTACAGAAGGTCACAGTCCTGAAAATTTATTTTCTCCAGAGCTTCCCTGTATTCATCGTAGCATCCGTGAATATCACTGATCACATAGTGCATGGCGCTCCTCCTTTGCCGCTTTTTCTATTAGAACTTATCTCATTATAGCAGAAATGGAGAAATGGAAGAAGAAAAAGTAGAAAGTACATGGAAAAAATGTTACAATTCTTCAACACAACAAAGGAGTAAAACACTATGACGAAGTTTGAAGAATTCCGGCAGGTCATCGCGCGGCTTCGGGAGCCGGACGGATGTCCGTGGGACAGGGAACAGACACATGCAAGTCTTAAGAAGACATGTATAGAAGAAATCAGATTTCAAAGACAGATAATTTTCAGATAAGGAGCGATTATGACAGGTATGATCATAGTGGCGGGCCTGGTTGTTTTTACAGTCCTGGTTTCCGCCTGGAACCACCGTACAGGAAGAAAATGGAAGAGAGCAAGGCTTCTCTCCTCCTTCGGACAGAAGCCGGAGGAGGGGGAGCGCCCCTCTGAGCAGACCAGGATACTCTGGGAGAAGACAAAGGCAGAAAACGGGCTGGACGACATCACCTGGAGCGATCTGGACATGGACGACGTCTTTGCCAGGGTCAACACCTGCTGCTCCTGGATGGGGGAGCAGGTTCTCTACAAGAGAATGAGGGATATGGACACAGAGCCGGACAGGCTGGCGGCACTGGAGGAGGACATCACCTGGCTGGACCGGAACGAAAAGGAAAGGCAGGAGCTACAGCTTCGCCTGTTTGACCTGGGCAAAAGGGAAAACAGCTGCTATGTGCCTGAGCTCATCACAGAGCCGGAGATTTTTGAGCTGGAGCACCCCTGGGTCTACCAGGTGCTGCAGATCCTCCTCATTGCCAGCCTTCTGGGCGGCCTTGGGGCCGCCATTTTCTTCAGAAATATGGAGATGCTGTCGCCCTTCCTGTTCCTTTTTCTCGTCAACATGTGCGTGTACGCGCTGAAAAGGAGCAGCTATGAGATCAATCTGGAAATCATCAGCGCGGTTCAGGCTCTCACCTCACTTGCAGGAAATCTTGCAGAGAGTGACAGGATCTGCGGCGGACATTTCCGGGAAAAGTTCCAGGGGACAAAGGAGGCGGCCGCAAAGCTGAACAAGGTGCTCCGGGTTCTCCGCAAAAGGCAGCAGAGCCAGTACAGCACAGATCTGTCGGAGCTGGTCAGGGTGTATGTGAAGGGAGCCTTCCTGGTGGATTTTGTCCACTACAACAGGGCCATGAAGGAGATCAGCGCCCACAGGGAGGAGGTTCTTCGCATCCTTCTTATCACAGGAGAGCTGGACGTGGCGGTGTGCGCGGCCTCCTTCCGCAGGAGCCTCCCCCTCTTCTGCGTGCCGGAGTATTCCGGACACAGGGAGCTGGAGCTGCGTGATCTCTATAATCCCCTCATCGACGAGCCGGTGTACAATGACCTGTCCCTGAAGACCGGGTGCATCATCACCGGCTCCAACGCCTCGGGGAAATCCACCTTTATAAAGGCGGCGGCCATCAGCGCGGTGCTGGCCGCGTCCGTCCACACCTGCGCCGCCTCCAGGGCCCGCCTGTATCCCTTTGACGTGTACACCTCCATCGCCATACGGGACAACCTGCTGGCGGGGGAGAGCTATTTCATCAAGGAGATAAGGTCCATGGAGCGGATCATCCGGAAGGTGGATGAGGGCCGGCCCGTGCTGGCTGTCATAGATGAGATCCTGCGGGGAACCAACACAAAGGAGCGGATCGCCGCCTCCACGGCCGTCCTTCAGTATCTCCGGGAGAAGGGCTGCCTTGTGATCGCCGCCACCCACGACCTGGAGATCGCGGAAAATCTGGTCAGCGGGCCGGCAGGGTATGAAGGCTTCTATTTCTGCGAGGAGGCCTACGAGCAGGGCCTCGCCTTTGACTACAGGATCCATCCCGGCATCTGCCGCCAGACCAACGCAGTGCGCCTGCTGGAGGTGTTCGGGTTCCCGGAGGAGATTACCCGGGAGGCGAGGAGGAGCCTGGAGGAGTAGGAACTGCTGTCAGCGCCCGTAAGGGCGTGTTGTCAGGGAGAGAAGGATCAGAAAGCGCAGGGACGGCGGGGAAAGGTAAAGAGTGCGGGCAGAGAAAAAAGAGAGTATGGCAGAGGTTTTTGACACCAGGTCCGGGTTGCGGGCCTGGTGTTTTTTGATGCCAAATATACATCTGAGAAGACGCAGAAAGGCTGCATTTTCTGTGGGGATGGACTATCCTTTTGGACGGTTGAGTCGTTATATATAATAGAGGGAAGGATAAAAGGCGAAAAGGGGGTGTGTGGACTTGGATCTTGTCCTGATCAGAAGGATGAAGCAGGGGGACGAGGAGGCCTTTGATCTGTTTGTGCGAAAATATTATAGGGATATCCTGGTTTACTGCATCTGCCGCTGTGGGAACAGAGAGGAGGCCCAGGACCTGACCCAGGAGACCTTTATCCGCTTTTTCGCCCGGCTGTCTGCCTACTGTCACAGGGAGAAGGCAAAAAATTACCTGTACACCATAGCAAGGCATCTGTGCCTTGACTATCTGAAAAAAAGAAAGGAAATGCCGGCCCCGGAACGGGAGCTGACAGAAAAGCTGGAACAGACAGATCTGAACAGGGAGAGCTCTGCGGACAGGGAGCTCCTTCTGGACAGGATCGCCATAGAGTCCGCCCTGAAAAAGCTTCCGGAGGAGCAGAGGGAGGCGGTGATCCTCTACTATTTCAGCGGCCTGAAGCTCCGGGAGATCGCCGAGACTCTGGGAATTAAGACGCCGCTGGTCAAATACCGCCTGAGACAGGCGAAGAATGTGCTAAGACAGCTGCTGCAGCCAGGAGGTGAAGAGGAAGATGGAATTTGAAAACAAGCTGGAAAAGTACAGAAGTATGCTGCAAAAAGACGCAGAGGAGGAGAGACTGCAGGAGACGGTCAGGAGGTCAAAGGAGGCGTTCCTTCTGTCCGAGCAGGACAGGCTGCTGACCTTCCATGAATTTGTCTGGGGACAGCTGGCGCTGATACGCAAGAGGTGGTGGTTGTGTCAGCTCGCTCTGCTCATTTTGCTGTGGATAGCCCTTGTGTCTGTGGAGGATGACGCCTATGTGCAGAGAAGCATGGGGGTGGCGGCCACACTGTTTGTCATCCTTGTCATTCCGGAGATCTGGAAGAACAGGGCCTGCCAGAGCATGGAGGTCGAGCTGGCCTCCTACTATACACTGAGACAGATTTACGCGGCCAGGATGCTCCTCTTTGGACTGGCGGATACCCTGCTTCTCACCCTGTTTTTCGGCGTGGCTGTGTCCCGGCTGCATGTCCCTGTGACGGAATTGTTGGTGGAATTCCTCTTACCCATGACGGTCACTGCCTGCATCTGCCTGCGCACACTGTGCAGCAGCCGGGTAAATGAGGTGACAGCGGCGGCGCTGTGCATGCTGTGGAGCGCCCTGTGGCTGTTTCTTGTGCTCAATGACAGGGTGTACACGCTGCTCACGGTTCCTGTGTGGCTGTCTCTTCTGGCGGCGGCCGGGGCGTATTTTGGCCTTGTCCTGTACCGGATGCTGAAAACGAATATGTATGATTGGGAGGGAATAGCTGATGGAGCTGAGATTAAATGATCTGACAAAGACCTTTGGGGATTTCACGGCTGTGGACCATGTGGACCTTGCCATGACAAACGGAGTCTATGGACTGCTGGGAGTCAACGGCGCGGGGAAGACTACGCTGATGCGGATGCTTTGCACCCTCATCCGTCCTACAGAGGGAACTATCACCTACAGGGGAAGGGATATTTTTGACATGGACGGGGAATACAGGAAGCTGCTTGGCTACCTTCCCCAGGAGTTCGGGTTTTACCCTGAGTTTACAGTACAGGACTATCTGCTCTACATCGCCTCCATCAAGGGAATTCGCCCTGCTGTTGCCAGGAAGAGGACGAAAATGCTGATCCAGAAGGTGGGACTTGGAAAGGCGGCAAACAAAAAGATGAAGACTTTGTCCGGGGGCATGAAGCGCCGCGCCGGGATCGCTCAGGCAATGCTGAACAACCCGAAAATATTAGTCCTGGACGAGCCCACGGCCGGGCTGGATCCCAACGAGAGGATACGCTTCCGCAACCTGATCAGCGAGCTGTCCGGGGAGCGGCTCGTGCTTCTGTCCACCCACATTGTCTCTGACATAGAGTATATAGCGAACGAAATATGGCTCATGAAGGATGGCAGGATCATCCGGCAGGGCGCCGTGGATCAGGTCATCCGATCCATGCCGGAAAGGGTGTGGAGCTGCCGCGTGGAGAAAAGGAGAGTTCCGCCCCTGGTCGACAGGTACAGGATTTCAAACATGAAGACTGAGGGAGAGAAGGTGAAGCTCAGGGTCATCTCGTCTGAGAGGCCGCTGCAGGGGGCGGTTCCGGTAAAGCCGACGCTGGAGGATGTATTTTTATATTATTTCGGAGAAAAAGCGGGGAGTGAAGACTATGATAAGATTTGAGATTAAAAAAGTATTTTCCAGGACAAGGAGCAAAACAGCGGCCCTGCTCCTTGTCATCGTGCTTTTGGCCGTGTCCATGCTGACTATCAGCAGAGTGGAGTACGTGGACGAGAGCGGAAACCACAGGACCGGAATGGGGGCGGCTGGAAAGCTCAGAGAGGAGAAAAATGTCTGGGCCGGATATCTGACGGGGGATGTCTTTCGGAGTGTTTACCAGGAGAACAGCAGGATCAACGGGGAGTATTCGTCCGGCTCCGCGGAGGGATCCACAGAGGCTGAAAACCGGATGTTTCAGGAGAAGCAGGGGATCTCGTCCATTGCCGATGTGATCAATCTGGCCAACAGCCCCTGGAGGGAGTATGATTACTACGCCATTGACAATATCACGGAGGACGAGGCCGCAAAGGTCTATGAAAAACGCATTTCCGGACTGGAGGAATGGTTTGCCTCCGGGGAGGAAGATTTCCCGGAGGCTCAGCAGGCCTTTCTTCTCGACCAGTACAAAAGTCTGGACACTCCCTTCTACTATGAATACTTTGACGGCTGGGGAGCGCTCCTGAAAAACATCTCCACATTTATGATGATCCTGGCGCTTTTTATCGGCTTTTTCGTGTCAGGCATCTTTTCGGACGAATTCCAGCTCAGAGCGGACGCTGTGTTCCTGTCGGCAAAGCTGGGAAGGAGCAGGGCGGTTCTGGCCAAAATTGCGGCAGGTCTATTGATGGCCACCGCACTGTTCGCTGCCTTTATCTTTGCGTACACCTTCATCGTGCTCTTCGTACTCGGCGCCGGCGGGGCGGGCAGTCCCATTCAGCTTGAGCTGTGGAGAGATTTTTACAATGCCACGTTCCTGGAGACCTACCTGCTCATCGTGCTGGGAGGCTATGTGGGAACGATGTTCGCCGTCTCCGCCGCCATGCTCGTGTCAGCCATCACCCGCTCCACTGTGATCGCCATCATGGCCCCATTTGTGGTGCTGTGCGTGCTTCCCTTCCTGAGTCGGATCATTACCCTGCCGGCAATCTGCTCCTTCTTCCCAGACCGGCTCATGGATATCTACAATGCAGTCCAGGATTTCAGCCTGCTGGAGATCGGTGGAAAAGTGGTGGGCCTCCCGCCAGTTTTGATTTTGGTCTACGCCATAGCTGTTTTCGCCCTGCAGCCTGTGATTTATGGGGTGTGCAGGAGGGTGGAGGTTAGGTAGGGGATAAATGTTCCATAATGATCTTTGCTTTGGGGAGTGGTTGGGGCAAGGGCTAGGTCGCAAGCGCCGCGCCGCCGCAAGTTGGCGCGCCGCCTTGGATAGAAAAATCAGTTGGCGGAACAAGGGGCAGGGTAAAGAGAGCAGTGATTACTTCAATAGTATTTTCACAATGAAATTACCCCACACCATTCCCATTTTCCTCAATTTTGCGGTACAATAATCTCAGCAAGACAAAGGAGTAAAAACACCATGACAAAGTTTGAAGAATTCCAGCAGGTTATTGCAAAGCTTCGGGGACCGGACGGATGTCCGTGGGACAGGGAGCAGACTCATGTAAGCCTGAAGAAGACGTGTATAGAAGAAGCGGCGGAGGTGATCGGTGCGATCAATATACTGGAGGAGACAGGGGATCCGGAAAATCTGAAAGAAGAGCTGGGCGATCTGCTTATGCAGGTGGTAATGCACGCGCAGATAGCGGAAGAGGAAGGCTACTTTACGATGAATGACGTGATACAGGGGATTACGGACAAAATGCTACGGCGCCATCCCCATGTATTCGGAGAAGAGATAGTTTCCGATTCGGGCGAGGCGCTGACCAGATGGGATGAGATCAAAAAGCAGGAAAAGGCTGGCAAAGAATGGACAGAGGCCTATCTGCCGGACGCTTTTCAGGAATCAAAGGAGCTGATTGATGCGGCCGCAGAGAGAAAGCGGCTGCAGTAGTCTCAGTGTGGCGGGAACGGCAGGTCGGATTTTGGTAAATATCTGTTAGAATTAGAAAAATTTAAAAATGAGCAATAGTAAGAGGGTTGTGCAGGCGACAACAAAATGTAAATATGATAGAATAGAACATATATTAAACAATCTATGGCAGGGGTGACCATATGCTGATTTATGAAGGAACAAAAGACAATTTCTTAACAAGCGTAGAGCAGGATACAATTGCTGTGGAAATTGAAAACAATATTTATGAAAGAATGCATCGCCACACGGCAAAAAATGAATTTCGTGCATGGGAAAATTCCATGGAATATATGTATAAGGTTCTGAATGATCAAGATATTCCGTCGGATGCAGGGATTGCTATTGAATATAATATTCCCCAGACATCGAAACGTGTTGATTTTTTAATATCTGGTTATGGAAAAAAAGGAGATGCCAATGTTGTCTTGATTGAACTGAAACAGTGGGATGAACTGGAAGCGGTTCCGGGGCGGGATGGCCTGGTACAGACTTATACCGGAAATGCTGTGAGGCAAGTTGTTCATCCTTCATACCAGGCATGGTCATATGCTATGCTGATCAGCGATTACAATGCTTCTGTGCAAGAGGGCATGATTTCCATCTTCCCATGTGCCTATTTACACAATTACAGACGGCATGAGCAGGATCCAATTGACGCCAAACAGTATGAAATATATCTGGAAAATGCCCCGGCATTTACACGCGGTGAAGTTACAAAACTGAGAGATTTCATTAAGAAGAGTATTCGGCTTGGTGATAAGAAAGAATTGATCTATAAGATTGATTCGGGACGTATTAAGCCATCAAAAAGTTTGCAGGACTCTATTGCCAAAATGCTGAAAGGCAATCGTGAATTTATTATGCTGGATGAACAGAAGGTTGTTTATGAGGAGATTTTGGATGAAGCAAGGCTTTCTGCCAAAGATGACAATAAGCGGGTCGTGATCGTAAAAGGTGGTCCTGGAACAGGAAAGAGCGTAGTAGCAGTGAATCTTCTTGCTGAATTGACGAAAGAGGATCAGTTCTGTCAATATGTATCTAAAAATTCCGCACCAAGAAATGTGTATCGAAAAAAGCTAAAGGGCAGTATAAGGAAAAGCAGCGTTGATAATATGTTCAAGGGCTCGGGAATTTATACAGAAGCAGAAAATAATATGGTTGACACAGTTCTTGTTGATGAAGCCCATCGTTTGAATAAAAAATCCGGGATGTTTCATAACATGGGTGAAAACCAGATTAAAGAGATTATTCATGCAGCGAAATGTAGTGTATTTTTTATTGATGAAAGACAAAGAGTCACGCTGCAGGATATAGGAAGTGTAGGAGAGATAAGAAAATGGGCTGACCAAGAAAATGCTCAGATTACGGAAATGGAATTAATATCTCAATTTAGGTGTAACGGGTCTGACGGATATCTGGCATGGCTGGATCATATATTGGAAATTCGTGATACTGCCAATTTTGATATGGTTGATATTGATTTTGATATTAGAATACTTGATTCACCTGTGGAAATGCAGAAGATGATCATTGAAAGAAATCGGTCATCGCATAACAGGGCAAGGATTTTGGCGGGATACTGTTGGGATTGGAAGAAAGAAGGAGTGAACGATTCATCTGTATACGATATAAAAATCGGAGATTTTGAAATTAGCTGGAATTTGAAAAATACAACTATTTATGCTATAGATGAAGATTCCGTCCATGAGGCGGGATGTATACATACGTCTCAAGGGTTGGAATTTGATTATGTCGGAGTCATTATTGGAGATGATATGCGATATGAAAATGGAAGGATTGTTACAGACTTTACAAGACGAGCCAGAACAGATCAGTCGTTGAAGGGAATTAAAAAATTATATAAAGAAAATCCGTATCTGGCAGAGAAAGAAGCAGATGAAATCATAAAAAATACTTATCGGACACTGATGACACGGGGTATGAAAGGTTGTTATGTATATTGTACAGATCAACGTTTGTCTGCTTATCTGAAAAAATGTCTGGGCATGCAAAAAGCGAGGGTTAAAGATGACAAAGGAAACAATTGAGCAGGTATTAAAATTCAGAGACGAGCGTAACTGGAAGCAATTTCACAATCCGAAGGATCTGGCAATCTCCATTAGTCTGGAGGCGGCAGAGCTGTTAGAGGTTTTTCAGTGGAGCGCAGAAGATGTCAGGTGTGAGGAGAAAAAAGATAAGATCAGGGAAGAGCTTGCGGATGTGTTGAATTACTGCATTCTGATGGCGGATACCTGTGGGCTGGATATGGATGAGATTATACAGGAAAAGATAAAGAAGAATGCGGAGAAGTATCCGGTAGAAAAAGCGTACGGACATAAAGAAAAGTATACGGAGCTGTGAGGATATGCAAGTAACAGTATTAGACGTTCGGTATATGGGTTGTTTTTCGAGCGGTAAAAGAGGTGTGTAAAGTAATCTGATGAAATATCCTATAGTAGAAAAAATCAATGACAGTATACAAGGATTAGAAGAGTTAGAGAGAAAACTGGATGTTAAAGATTTGCAGAAAGTCAAGGAAATTCTTTTAGAGTTTCCTACGGTTTATATTCATAGCTGGAAAGATACAGATGATTATGACGTTTATATAGGTGAGACCAATAATATTATTCAAAGAACAAGACAACATTTTGGATCAACTGGTATGAAGGAAAAATGGAACGATTCATTGAGTAAAAATAATGCCAATCTCTATATTATTGGTCATGAGCACTTTAATAAGTCATTAACATTAGATATTGAGAACCGATTAATGCTGTATCTCATGAGTTCGGAACATGTTCGCAAGATACATAATTTGCGTGGGAATCCACAAAGAAAATATTATCCTGATTTTGAAATGGATAGTATTTTTCAAAGGATTTGGAAAAAACTCAGAAGAGACAATAAAGAGCTGTTTCCCCAGGAGAGTGTTATAAAAGATTCTGCTGTTTTTAAAGCCTCACCACTTCATAGATTGACAGGAGAACAGGAGCAGATTAAAGATAAAATAATTGACAGGGTATTCAATGCATTGGATACTGAGATGGAAAATCAGCTGATATTTATTGAGGGGGAAGCGGGAACAGGTAAAACAGTTCTTAACAGCAGCACTTTTTATGACATCTATTCTTATGCGGAAGAAAAAGGAGACAAATCACTCCAATGTTGTTTGATTGTCAATCATGATGAGCAAATAAGAGTTTATAAGCAGATTGCGTTAAAGCTAGGTTTAGAAGACAAATATGGGGAGATTATTTGGAAACCAACGCGGTTTATCAATCATCACACTTCGGAGGCACCGATAGATGTTGCTTTTATTGACGAGGCCCATCTGTTATTGACTCAGGGTAAGCAGGCTTATAAGGGACGGAATCAGCTGCAGGACATTATGTGTCGAGCAAAGGTGACGGTTGTGATGTTTGATGAAAATCAAATATTAACTACGGAACAATACTGGGAATTTGAAAAATTAGAATATTTCCGGGCTTTATCAAAAAAACAAGGGAATTATTTTGTATTAACGAAGCAACTTCGTATCAAGGCGTCTGAAGAAATCATAGACTGGATTGATTGTTTGACTAAGAAGCAGGAAATCCATCCAATCCCTAAAGAAAAGGGGGGATACGAAATTAAAATATTTGATGATCCCTTTCAATTGGAAAAGGCGATAAAAGAAAAGACCAAGAATGATGATCACAAATTATCCAGAATGATTGCAACATATGATTGGAGCTATAATCCTAAGCCCGTAGCGAAAAAAAGACTGTTAAAATACTGGGAAGTAATTATTGGAAAATGGCATAAACCATGGAATTACGAATTAGAAAAAGATTTGGATAAAAATACAAAAAGGAAGAATAAAAGTCTGGCTTGGGCCGAACAGCCTCAGACGATAGACGAGATTGGGTCAACTTTTACGATACAGGGATTTGATTTAAACTATGCAGGTGTCATTTTGGGACCGTCAGTCAAATATCGTAAAGGGAAAATAGTTTTTGATCCAGCAGAAAGCTGTAATAGAAAAGCAGTGCAAAATCGAACATTATCAGATGGCAGTAGACAAAAATTCGGAGAGATACTCCTTCGGCATGAAGTTCGTATATTGATGACACGAGGTGTCGAAGGAATTTATATTTATGCGTGCGACCCTGAATTACAGGAAGCACTCGCTCGAGCAGATGCTTAATATAAGATAGGTCATATGATTCTGTTTGGAAGTGTTGTATAGAAATTAAATGGGCTTTTTGAATAATATGTAATTGTCTTTAGAGAGATGTCCCCTCCTTTCTGGTTTTGTCCAGCAAGGAGGGGACATCTCTCTATCGGGCTTCAGTCCAGATGGGAGTATCATAAAGCATTGCAGGAGTAAATGCCACCCCATTTTTGCAGGGCTTACTGTAGGTACAAATTCAGGGGGACATTTTTATGTTATCCGTGACCTGCATTGTATATTCTGACTCGTAAGAACCGTTTGCACGGTCACTCTGAGCCATTGTAATGCTGAAACAGAGCCACCTTCACG
>NZ_JACLYY010000011.1:0-109932 GCF_016900595.1 Faecalicatena fissicatena | reverse complement strand
TCTGAAGATTAATTTGTCAGATATTCTTCTTGATGACTGTATGAGCAGGATTGAAGAAATTCGGAGAAATCATCTTGGCTTTATGTTTGTTACATTGAATTCTACCAAAGAAGGCTATAGTCTATATTTAAGAAATGGTTTTGAAAACTTAGAGGAAGATATGCATTTTACTGCTGATGAGTCAGAAACAGAATGTACGCCCATGTATTTGTGTATTGATTTTAATTGAAACGCTTATGGAAACTTTTTGAAATATATGCTATTATATATTCAAAGCATTATATTTCTGGCAGTTTTTTTCTTTTGCGGCGTCTGCCGTGTCTGCAAGTCTGATAAGAAGATCTAAAAGAAATCTCAATGCTTTTTATTCCCATCGACAAAACAGAGAGGTTTTCTGGAGATCATGATATCTTGTCTTACTTTTACAGGCTGCCTCCTGCGATTCTTAAAAAAGGAGGTACCTATGAGCAGAAAATAAAAGAAGCAGAACCGGAAGAAGCAGGGCGGGGAAAAGAAGAGGTATCCTGTTCCAAACCGGAACTACAAATCTTCGCTTTTTACTATGGTGTTCAGCAACAAGAAGGAGCTGCTGGGACTCTATAATGCGGTAAGAGGAAAACAGTATAAGGATCCCGGCTCTCCCTGTACGAGCACCAGTCCACCTACAGCCCCAACCTTCCGCCGCCCCAGTCTATCATCTTCTACAACGGGGAGGAGAAACAGCCTGACAGGCGGATACTGCGGCTGTCCGACTTGTACGAGGTGGAGGAAGAGGAGCATAAGCTGGAGCTGGAGGCGGTGATGCTGAATATCAACGTGGGCCACAATCCGGAGCTTATGAGGGCGTGTAAGACCCTGGCGGACTATGCCAAGTACACAGCCCGCATAAGAAGCTATGCCGCGGAGCTGCCCATAGAAGAGGCGGTGGAGCGCACGATAACGGAATGTATTCGGGAGGGGATCCTTGAAGAGTTTTTAAGGAAATATCGAGCGGAGGCAAAGAGGATGAGCATATATGAGTATGACCAGGCGAGGCATATAAGACAAGAGCGGGAGGAAGCCTGGGAAGAAGGCAGACAGACAGGCAAACAGGAGGGAAAGCAGGAAGAAAAACGGACTATAGCTCTCAATCTTGTGAAAATGGGCATGGCAGCGGAACAGATTGCTCAGGCTATTGGAGAGGAGACTGTTCTGGTTGAAGAGTGGTTGACTGATACTGACAAATGAATGAGATGGGCATAAAGAAAAAATTTTTATAGAATAAAGGATAAAGGAGAAAGAGAGCGAGTCGTTTTTACCAGCCTTTATCTACCGTACAAGGCCTATGGAATTCGCCCATTTCTTTATACATGAAAAGATGATTTGGTGCCATGCCTTTTTCAGAGGTTTCCATAAGCTTCGCATGAGCAGAACTCTTTGGGACGGATTTTATGACAGACTGGTTTGTTGTTTCGATAGTGCGGTACTGTGGATAGACACCTGTTTTTTATAAATAGCAGCTTTTTAATCCGGATTATCTTTTACAGAAAGCCCCTGCTCCTCTAAAAAAGTTGGGATATGTTCCTGAAGGTTTGCGGATTCACGGCAGATAATGTTCAAGGAGGAACAGCCGATGATTGTTTATGAGTATGTTATGAAATGCGACACGGGGTTTGCGCCTAATCCGTTTTACGGAACATGCACATTGGCTTGCTGTAAGCCCAGGATACGAAAGGGGATTAAAAATTATTTGTATGAAAAAGTCAAAGAGAACATAAAAGAAAGGATAAAGCTTGAAAGAAGCAAACCGTTAGGATAAAAAAGGAAGTTATAGATCAAAAATGGAAAGGATTTTTAAAGAGTAATCCGGAAGTGTTATCTGAACTGGGCTGTGTGTCTAAGGAAGAGTTTATTACAAAACAGGATATCTTTGTCATCGGCCTGGCGGGTAAAAGCTTGCTGCCAAGGCTGGGACGAGAAAAAGAAGAAAAGCTGCCTATGGTATATGTCATGCGTGTCACTGACATATTAACATACGATGAATATTATGTAGATGGAAGATGCCAGAAGAAAATACCAAGGGAGTTTGATGTTCATGATGCAAACAATAATTCTAACATTGCTTACTGCGGAGATAATATTTATAGTGAGGGAAAACTTGCAGTAGAATCTTCATTTCATCATGAAAACGGTATTACAAATAAGAAAAATTTGAAAACGGATCTGTTTGGCGAATGTGTATTACTCTCCAGCCAGGGAAATTATATATATTACGGCCAGCACGCGGATGGAGAAACGGATATAGGGGAAGTATACAGGTATGCCGGTCATAAGAGGTTTTATTTTAACAATAATTCGGATGAAAATAAAAAGCTGAAGAATTTTATCAGTGGATTTGATGCGATTGAAAAAAAAGGGGATTATCGCACCGCCGATCAACAGTAAGATCAGAATGGAGGATATCATATAAAAGCTGTAATTTCCAGGAAGGATTACGAAGGCGATCATTGTACAGGATGATTTTGAAAGGAAAGCATGACTTTTTATTCCCCTGCATACATTGTAAAAAGAATGTATGCAGGGGTTTTTATGAAAGAGTATATTGAGGAGAGGGCAGTGGAGATCGCATGTTATATCATTGAACATAAGGCAACCGTGAGGCAGACGGCAAAGCAGTTTGGGGTCAGCAAATCAACGATACATAAAGACGTGACCGACCGCCTTCTCCAGATCAATCCGTCCCTGGCCCGGGAAGCGCGGAAGGTGCTGGATATGAATAAATCGGAGCGGCATATCCGGGGAGGGATGGCTACGAGAGAGAAATATCTTCATCAACATGGGTAAAGGGATATGGTCATCCGGTACAAAGAAATGTGCCGGGTGATTTTTTGTATATTCTTGTGTTTGGACTATAAATCAGATAGAATTAGCTTTAGAAAGTTATTGTTTAGCTATAGGATTAGTCATAAAAAGTTATAGAATTAGTCATAGAAAGTCATAGTTTAGTCATAGAATTAGCTATAGCAAGAAAGTACCAAAGGAATATGCAGATAATTGGAGAGGACAGAAGTATATGATTTATACAGATATTCAATTGAAAGAAAAAATCATACAAATGATAGAGTCGTTTGAAAGTGAAGTCGTTGAATTTAAAGAAGCGAAAACAAACTATTCATTTAATGATATTGGCAAATATTTTTCTGCGCTTAGCAATGAAGCAAATATCCGTGGCTTTCAGGAAGCGTGGCTGGTGTTTGGCATTTCTAATGACAAGAAATTTACAGGAACAGAATTCAGAAAACAAGGTGGGCTGCAGAGTCTGAAAAAGGAACTTGTAAATGGAACTAATGAACGGTTGACATTTTTGGAAATTTATGAATTGAGTATGCATAAATGTCGGATTATAGCATTTCAGATTCCTCCGGCAATCAGAGGCATTCCTACAACATGGCAGGGCGCTGCTTATGCGAGGGAGCATGAATCATTATGTCCGCTCCCAATGAATAAAGTTGACTTGATTAGAAGTCAGATTGGAATGGATTGGTCTAAAGAGATTGTCAAAGAAGCATCAGTGGAAGATTTGGATCCGGTTGCAGTAAAAAAAGCGAGAGAGCTATTTTCAAAACGACAGAGCGATAGGGGAAAAGCTCAGGAGATCTTAAGCAAGTTGTCGGACGTGGAAGTACTAAATAAAGCAGGAATTACGATTAAAGGGAAAATAACAAGGACGGCCTTACTTTTACTTGGGAAAAGTGAATCAGCTTATTTTTTCGATGGCTTTATTCCGAGAATAACATGGACGCTTTATAATGCGGATAATTCAGTTAAAGCATATGAACATTTTGACATGCCGATGCTGCTTGCTGTTGATAAAGTCTACAATAAAATACGAAATGAAAAATATCGATATATAGCAGGGCAGCAGACGTTGTTTCCAGACGAAGTAAATCAGTATGAGCCCGAGCTGATTAAAGAGATTATAAATAACTGTATTGCACACCAAGACTATCGCATGAGAGGGAAAATTAATGTAGAGGAATTTGAAGACAAGCTGGTTTTTATCAACGAAGGGGCATTTATACCTGAGACAATAGAGACAGCTTTGGAACCGGGATATAAACCGCCATATTATAGAAATGTGTTTTTATGCAATGCAATGGTTAATTTGTATATGATTGATACAAATTCAATGGGGATTCCAATGATGTATCAGATACAGAGGGATAAATGTTTTCCATTGCCAACATATGATTTAAGCATTGCGAACAGGGTAAGGGTTACGGTCTATGGAAAAATCCTGGACAAAAATTATACTCAGCTCTTGCATGCGGACACAGAATTAAATATGAGAATGGTATTTCTTTTGGACAAAGTACAAAAGAAAGAAGTAATCTCAAAAGAGAGTTTTAAGCTGCTGAAAAGACAGGGACTGGTAGAAGGCAGATATCCTAATATTTTTGTCTCTTTTAAGGTTGCAGATATTGTAGGGCAAAAGGCGGCTTATATTCGCAATAGAGGCTTGGAGGATGATATCTGTAAGCAGCTAATTGTGAAAGCATTAGAGGCAATGGGAGAAGCAAGTAAACGGGAAATAATGGAAGTGTTGGAAAATGCATTGCCGGAGGTTTTGGATGAGGGGCAGAAGTCAAAAAAAGTATCGAATTTACTACAGGCAATGAAGAAAGAAGGATTAGTGGCTGCAGAAGGAAAAACACGGCACGCGAAATGGATCTTACAGCAGAAGGAGTGAATTCATTTTAAATTTTGCACATGAACAATTATATCCGAAATTTTTTATTCCTACCTTGACACGACCAGACGTGACCGACCGCCTTCTCCAGATCAATCCGTCCCTGGCCCGGGAAGCGCGGAAGGTGCTGGATGTGAACAAGTCTGAGCGGCACATACGGGGCGGACTTGCCACCCGGGAAAAGTACAAGGGCATGCACCACCCGGCCTTGTGAATTTGACTGATAATCAAAGAGAAATCGGGAGATATTCTCTAATTTTTAACAAACTTGTTATTTAAAAAACGATTTTCCTTGATTTCAGGATTGCCATCTGCTAGACTTAGCCACAAGACAAAGACGCCTGACGGTGAGACGGTAAAACGCCTTCACCGGTCAGGCGTTTTTTCGTTTTAATCTAAAGGATACACGGGAGGTATTTTTATGGACACAGGAAACACTGGATTTATGATGGTCTGTGCGGCGCTTGTATTTATCATGACGCCGGGGCTGGCCTTTTTCTACGGCGGCCTGGTCAGAAGGAAAAATGTGGTCAACACCATGATGGCCTGTGTGGCGATCATGGGACTGTCCGTATTTATGTGGGTGCTCTTTGGCTATTCCCTTGCCTTTGGCAGCGATCACGGCGGGGTGATCGGGGATTTCGGATGGCTGGCGTTCAACGGCGTTGGCTGGGAGGCAGGCCCCTATTCAGACACGATCCCTCATCTTGTCTATGCGGGATTTCAGATGATGTTCGCTATGATCACACCGGCTCTTATCACCGGGGCTGTGGTGGGCAGGATGAAATTTAAGGCGCTGTTCGCGTTTATTGCCCTCTGGTCGGTCATCGTCTACTATCCGATGGCCCACATGGTGTGGGGACAGGGAGGCTTTCTCGCTTCCATCGGCTCTGTGGACTTTGCGGGAGGAAATGTGGTACACATCAGCTCCGGCGTGAGCGCCCTGGTGCTGGCCATTTACCTTGGAAGGCGCAAAGGCTACGAGAAGACATCCTACCGCATCCACAATATCCCCTTTGTGGTGCTGGGTGCGTCTCTGCTCTGGTTCGGATGGTATGGATTTAACGCGGGAAGCGCGCTGGCAGCAGACGGTCTGGCGGCCCATGCGTTTATGACCACGTCCGTGTCCGCGGCAACGGCTCTTCTGTCCTGGATGCTCATTGACACGGTAAAGGAGGGCAAGCCCACACTGGTAGGCGCCTGTACAGGTCTCGTGGTGGGACTGGTGGCCATCACGCCGGGAGCCGGATTTGTGCCTATCTGGTCTGCGTTTATCATCGGCGCTCTTGTGAGCCCTATCTGCTACTTCATGATCAATCTGATCAAACACAAACTGAAGATCGACGACTCTCTGGACGCCTTTGGCTGCCACGGTATCGGCGGTATCTGGGGCGGCATAGCCACCGGACTGTTCGGTCAGAGCTCCATCAACTCTGTAGCACAATGGAATGGCCTGGTGTTTGGCGAGACAGGACTGTTTATCGCGCAGGTCATCAGTATTATTGTCACCATAGCAGTTGCGGTGGTCGGCTCACTGATCTGTATCGGCATTATCCGCATTTTCACCAGACTCAGGGTGGATGAGAAGGATGAGATGATCGGACTTGACGTGACCCAGCACGGGGAAAATGCTTACCCGTCCTTCAATGGTTTTGACTAAAAGGAAATATTTTTGATAAGAGCATGAGGAGGAAGAAAATATATGCTGATCAAAGTGGAAGCAATTGTCAGAGAGGAAAAATTTGAGGAAGTGAAGGACGCCCTCAACCAGATAGAGGTCAACGGTATCACTGTGTCCCAGGTCATGGGGTGCGGCGCCCAGCGTGGGTATAAGGAAGTGGTCCGGGGATCGGAGATCGACATTTTCCTTCAGCCCAAAATTAAATTTGAGATTGTCGTGTCCTCGGAGGAGTGGGAGAAGAAAGTGATCGACACCATCCAGAAGGCAGCCTTCACCGGGGACGTGGGAGATGGAAAAATCTTCAGCTATGAGATCAGGAGTGTCATGAAGATCCGGACAAAGGAGACCGGATACGACGCGGTGCAATCGCAGTTTGAGTAAAGATTTTAAAAGATAAATAGAAAAAGGAGTAAAACGAAATGGATAAAACAGAGAACAAGAAAAAAATGTCCGTTGTTCAAAAGATGATCATCGCCCTGGTCGGCGGACTTGTAGTCGGACTGATCTTCATGTTTATCCGCAGCTCTATGCTGGACTCCGGAAATGAAGGCACATGGGACATTATCAACAAGATCCTGTTCCAGGATATCACAGCAGCTGACGGAACCGCGGCGCTTGGTCTTTTCTACATCATCGGACAGCTCTTTATGAGGGGCCTGCAGGCGGCCATCGTACCGCTGGTGCTCTGCTCCCTGAGCCTTGCCATGTGCAGCATCTCCAGCTCCTCCAAGCTGGGAAGGATCGCAGGGCGCACAGTCCTTGGCTTTGTCTGCTTCTACATCGTGGGCGCCTTCTTTGGAGGACTTGTGGCTTACGCTATGAAGACAGCCGGACTTTTCAATGTAAAGCTGCCTTCCGAGGCGGTTACAGACGCGGCCACCATCGACCAGTTCAACCCGCTGGCCACCATCGTGACAGCTGTTCCGTCCAACATCATCGAGTCCATGAGCAGCAACAACAGCATCCTGGCAGTCGTAGTAGTGGCCATCGTCATCGGCCTTTGCATGAACGTGCTGGGCGAGAAGACAGATCCCCTGAAGCATGTGCTGGAGGCGGGAAGTGAGGTCATCAACTTCTACCTGACCTTCCTCATCAACAAGGTGGGCCCTGTGGCTATCTTTTGCCTGGTATCCCGTACCTTCGCCATCTACGGCGCTGAGTACCTGGCGCCGGCGGCGGCCTACATCGTGGGAGCTATGATCACCCTGTTCATCCTGGTTGTGACCATCTATCCCATCGGTATCTGGCTGACAACAAGGCTGAACCCCTTCAAGTTTATCAAGAAGATCGCCAAGGTAGGCGTGTTTGGATTTTCCACAAACTCCTCCGCGGCGACCCTGCCCCTGAACACAAAGACAAACCTGGAGGAGCTGGGCTGCAGCAGCGAGATCACCAGCTTCGTGCTTCCGACAGGTATGACCATCAACATGAACGGAACCACCGTTATGCACATGTTCGCAGTGACCTTCATCGCCACAAGCGCGGGCATCGACGTGACACCGGCCAACCTGGTCGTTGTGGCCTTCCTCTCCATCTGCGCGGCTATGGGCTGCCCGGCTATCCCGATCGCAGGGACGACCCTGATCGTAACCATCCTCTCCGGTATGGGCTGGACCTCCGATCTGTGCATGATCGCCTACGCCCTTGTCGTAGCTATCAACCGTCCTGTTGAGATGGCGCTCCTGCCTCTGAACGTAATCGGCGACGCTGCCACAAACGTCATCGTAAACGCCAAGGAAAAAGAGATCAATCTGGACGTATACAACAGCTAAACAAACCAATTCTTTTAAATCGATCCCTTTAAATAGATGTTGCGTGAAAGAGAGACAGAATTTATAATAGAAAACGGCCCGCCGGGAGACGGCGGGCTGTTTTTGCGCCTCGGAAAATTATTCGGGGCAGGGAGAAAGAGAAATGGCGAAAAAGATTTTAAAAAATATCCTGAAAAATGAAACGGTATTCTGTGTGTCCCTTCTGCTGGCGGTCCTGTCCGCCTTTTTTGTGCGGCCGGACGGGGTCTATCTGACTTACCCGGACTGGCGCACCATTGCGCTGCTGTTCTGTCTCATGATCCTTGTGGCGGGGCTCGGGTCTAAAGGCGTGTTTACACTGATGGGACACGCCCTCCTCAGGAGAGCGGGGAGTCTGCGGGCGCTGTCTGCTATCATGGTGCTGCTCTGCTTTTTTTCCAGCATGATCATCACCAACGATGTGACACTGCTTACCTTTGTCCCCTTTACGATGCTGGTGTTCCGCATGACCGGCCACGAGGACCGGATCGTGAAGCTGGTGGTGCTGGAGACCATTGGGGCCAATCTGGGGAGCATGGCCACCCCCATTGGCAATCCCCAGAACCTGTACCTGTATTCCATCTCAGACCTCACGGCAGGCGGGTTTGCGGGGGCGGTTCTCCCTTACGCGGGGCTGTCGCTTCTGCTTCTTCTGGCTGCTGTGCTTGCGGGGAAGGATGAGCCTTTAATGGAAGTGGAGATGGAGAAGAAGACGGAAAAGCATACTGAGAAGACGGAGAAGGGGAGTGGAAGGGGCAAGCTGGTGATGGAGATCCTTCCTTTCCTGGTTCTCCTGCTGCTCTGCCTTCTGGTGGTGTTTCGGGTGCTGCCCTATATTCCGGTTCTCCTCTGCGTGGCAGTGGCCGTGGCGGTACTGAACCGGAGGCTGTACCTGGAGGTGGACTATTTTCTCCTCTTTACCTTCCTCTTTTTCTTCATTTTTGTGGGGAATCTGAAGCGGATCCCACTCGTCAGCGAGGCCCTGATCTCCGCTGTAAAGGGGCGGGAGCTGTTGACGGGCGTGCTGGCCAGCCAGGTCATGAGCAATGTGCCGGCGGCCATCCTTCTGTCGGGATTTACGGACCGGATCCAGCCCCTCCTGACAGGGGTCAACCTGGGAGGGCTGGGGACGCTGATCGCATCCCTGGCCAGTCTCATTTCCTACAAGATCGTGACAAGAGAGTATCCCCGGAGCAGGGGGAGGTTTCTGAAGGTGTTTACATTCTGGAACATTTTGTTTCTTGCGTTGCTGCTTCTGGAGGCGTTGCTCCTGGGCGGGATGCAGGGATAATATTTTTTACGGACAGTCGGCTTGCCGGCTGTTTTTTCATATCTCTGAACTTTTCTATCATATAAAGAGTTTTCCGGGCAGGATTTTTATTTATTGGAAATAATTACATCTGTTTATTCAGAATAAAAGCTGATAGGATAAGCGGAGAAAAATCTTGGCAAAAATCCCAAAAATGCAAAAGCGAAACTTGTTTAGTAAAAACCATAAATTATGCAAAATGTCGGAAAATAGTTTCGTTAACTTGTAATATTGAATAAATTCTCACAAAATGCTAATATTCAGACAAAATTAATTTACTAAAAACTTTCTGGATGGGAAGGAGGAAAAATGAACATACACGATATTGCAAGGCTTGCCGGGGTATCTGCTTCGACGGTTTCCAAGGTCATGAATGGCAAAGACCGAGATATCAGTGAAGAGACGAAGAAGAAAGTATTAGCAGTCATAGAAAAAGAAAACTATGTTCCATATTTCAAGTTCCGGGAGAAGGAGGGGCTGAAAAGCCATCTTCTCGGACTGATTATCAGACGGGATCACAGGGAAAGAGAAACAATTGTACTGAGCGCTGAACAAGCAGCAAGTTCTCTTGGCTATAGTATAGTCGTCAGCTATGCTGAAAAAGACGACGATCTTTCCCAATACGTGGATGAAATGGTGAAAAGGCAGGTCTGTGGATTGATCATTGATTCTGAGAAGAAAGTAGATTGCGGACGACTGGAAAGGGTGACCGCATATCTGAGTCAGACAAAGGAGTTTGACGAAAGGCAGCAGGTTACTTTTTATTATCGCCTGTCTGAGGCGGGACGGCTGGCAACGGAAAGGCTGATGGAGGAAGGGCATCAAAAGATTGCCTGTATTGTCCACAGGAGAGATGGGAGAATTTTGGATGGATATCGTCTGGCTGTTCAGAGCTGCAATCTTCCGCTCCAGTCGGTCTGGTCTTATGAAGGCGATTCTATTGAGGATATTGAAAAATATGGTATTCGGCAGTGCCTTGGGGAGAATGTGACGGCTGTGATTTGTGGATCCTGGGATATTGCCTGCTGTGTCTGGAAACTGATGGAGAGGACGAGGACAGTCATACCGGATGGATTGTCCATGATCGTAGTCGGAGACGGACCGATGCTGGGAATTCTTGGAGATGGTATTACGGCTGTACGGCTTCCGGCCGGCAGCATGAGCCGAGACGCCGTGGCATATCTGGTCGATATGATCGGTGGACAAAAGCAAATTGAGCTTATGAGGAAATTTCCGCCAACGGTTATAGAAAGGGGAAGTATAGTCAGGCCGGCTCAGGAAAAGCAGGGAGAGAAAATTGTTGTTGTGGGAAGTATGAATATGGATGTCACCATGGAGGTGTCCAGAATCCCGGTAAGCGGAGAGACTCAGATTGCTGAAAAGCTCCTTGTATTTCCGGGGGGAAAAGGCGGTAACCAGGCAGTGGGAGCAGGGAAACTGGGGGGACAGGTCTATATGATCGGCTGTTTGGGAAATGATATGGATGGCAAACAGCTCTATAGCGGGCTCACAGAGAACCATGTACATATGGACGGCGTGATTTTTGATACAGTTCTGCCAAGCGGAAAGGCTTACATCAGTGTGGACAGAAGCGGTGAGAGCACCATTGTTGTATACCAGGGAGCCAACAGACATCTGGATATTTCCCAAATTAACGGCTGTCGATATCTGTTCCAGGCTGCAAGATACTGTTTGCTGTCTATGGAAATTCCTGACGAAATTGTAGAATATACAATTAAATTTTGTAAAAGAAATCACACAGAGGTGATCCTTAAACCGTCGGCAACAGAGAAAATCAAAGAAGAACTCCTGCCGGAAATTGACTATTTTGTGCCAAATGAAAAGGAGTTGGATCTGTTGATCCCGGGCGAGAAAAGCCTGGAGGACAAGGCGCAGATGCTTAGAGAGAAAGGAGTAAAAAATGTTATTGTGACAATGGGGGCCAGAGGATGTTATTTGACAAACGAGGAGTATTCCCTTCATTTTTCGGGTACTGGCTTTGAGGCGGTGGATACTACCGGCGGGGCGGACTCTTTTATCAGCGCCATGGCAGTCTGCCTGAGTGAGGGGAAACACATCATACATGCGATTGGGTTTGCTATCTATGCATCCGGCATTACTGTGACAAGATACGGCGTACAACCGGCGCTTCCGGATCGGAAGGCGGTAGATGTCTATGAGGACGAGATTTATTCAAAATACAGTATGATTACAGAGCTTGCAGAAGGGAGGGAGAAAAGTGAAAAGGATTGTTGTGATCGGGAGCCTTAACATGGACTCAGTGATAGAGACGCCTCATATGCCTAAAGAAGGAGAGACCGTGTCAGGGCAGAGCGTGACCCTGGTGCCGGGAGGTAAGGGAGCTAACCAAGCCTATGCAGCCGGAATTCTGGGAGGAAATGTCAGCATGATCGGCGCGGTTGGAAATGATGCCTTTGGAACCATCCTTAAGACAAATCTGGGCAAGGCAGGGGTGGATATCTCCTCTGTGGCGGAGATAGAGGGAGCTACCACAGGACAGGCATTTATCACAGTAGATGACAGTGGAGAAAACTCTATCATCATCATCGCGGGCACAAACGGAATGGTCACAAAGGAATTTATCCAGGGGCACATAAAAAGGATCGAGGAGAGCGATATTGTGATCATGCAGCTGGAAATTCCGATTGAGACCGTGGAGTATGTGAAAGATCTGGCAGTCGGTATGGGAAAGACAGTCATCATTGACCCGGCGCCTGCAGTGGCAGATCTGCCGGACAGCTTCTGGCAGGGAGTGGACTATATTAAGCCCAACGAGACAGAGCTGGAGATCCTGTCGGGAAAATCGATGAAGACGCTGGAGGAATTGAAGGAGGGCGCCAGAGAATTTTTGAAAAAGGGTGTGAAGCATGTGATTGCTTCCCTGGGAGAAGACGGATGTCTTTTTGTCTCTGAGGAAGAAGAGAAATTCTTTCAGTCCAACAAGGTGAAAGCCGTGGATACGACGGCAGCAGGAGATAGCTTTACAGCAGCCTTTGCTTTGGCGCTGAGCGAGGGGAAGAGCTGTGATGAGGCGATACGTTTTGGGCAGAAGGTGTCTGCTATCGTAGTGACCCGCAAGGGGGCACAGACGTCCATGCCGACGTGGGAAGAAGTAGATAGAGAAGGCAGAATTTAAAAAAGGAGAAAAAGAAATGGCAAACAAGAAGAAAGAAAAAATGGATAAATTAGTATTGTTTTTACTTCCGATAGGTGTAGCTATCAACTTTGTGGGCGGACAAATTGCCGCTAATCTGGGACTGCCGGTTTACCTGGATGTGATAGGAACCGTTGCTGTCGGCGCTTTGTGCGGAGCATTTCCGGGAGCTATAGTAGGATTGGTTTCTAATCTGATTAACACAGTGACCTATCCTTTAAATATCTGTTATGCGCCGGTTAGTATCATCATCGGTATTTTGTCAGCGATCCTGTCGAAAAGAGGATTTTTCAAAAAGCCCTTAAAAATTGCGCTGGTGATCATTGTTTTTGGCTTGATCGGAGGAGGACTGAGCGCGGTGATTACATGGATTGTATATGGATTTGATTTTGGAATGCCGCCCTCATCATATATTTCAGTGCCGCTCTATAAAGTGTTCCATTTAAATAAGTTTATCTGTGAGTTTATCGGATCCTCCTGTATAGACACATTTGACAAAATTATCAGTGTTATTGTTGTGGTTGGAGTTTTAAGAGCAATTCCTCAGAGGATGCTTGCAAAGCTTCCGTTAGGAGATAATTACGTAAAAGAAGAAAATGATGAAGAAGAGGATTTTTGATAATAGCAGCGTAAGGAGCGAAAGACATGGGAAGAGATATAGAGTTAAGGGAATATTACAGAAAGAAATATCTTTCATACCAAAACAGAGGTAATTTTGTGCAGGATATGAATCCTTTGATTAAACTGAACGTATTTTTTGCCCTGGCTATATTGGGAGTCCTGATATCTGACTGGAGGATACAGCTTTCTATCTGTCTTGTCTACTATGTGATAGCCATGGCTGGAAGAAAATTAAAGTCTTTTGCGCTGTTGTACAGTGGTGTCGGAATTACTTTCTTTGTTTTTCTTGTCATTGTACGTCAGCTGTCTGTAGAAGGCTCACATGTGATGTTCTCTATTCTTGGATGGAAATGGACATGGGAAGGTCTGCAGAATGCGATTAGTATGACTCTTTCCTTATGGGTTTTCTCCGGGGCGATTATTCTGTTTTTTGACCTGACAGAAATACGGGATCTGATGTACTCTCTGGAAATGAAAGGAATGTCGCATGTGACATCCTATGTTATTTTGGCTTCCCTTCAGACGATTGTGGATCTGAAGAGAACCTCTCAGACGATTATGGATAGTCAGAGGGCAAGAGGGGTAGAGACAGAGGGAAATATTCTGGTTAGAGTCAGGGCTTTAATTCCGGTACTGAGTCCATTGTTCTTAAGCGCGCTTGCCTCCACGGAGGAAAAGGCAGTGTCTATGGATGCAAGAGCGTTTTCGGTAGAGAGAGCCCATACCTTTTTGCGGGAGCTGCGACCGACACCTAAGTATGAAGTAGTGATAGCAGTGTTGGTGGACATATGCCTGGCTGCAGTGATCTTATTGAAAATAACCGGACGGATTGGCTAGAATATAGGAAGAGGAGCACAATATGGCTTGTATTGAATTAAAAAATGTATCGTATCAATATCCGCTGAGTAAAGAAAAGGCGCTTGATGATGTGAATTATAAATTTGAAAAAGGCAGATTCTATGGAATTATCGGAGAAAACGGTGGAGGAAAGACTACACTGTGCAATCTGATCAGAGGATTGATACCGCAATTTTATAAGGGAAAACTTACTGGGACAGTCAAAATTTTGGGAAAGGAGCTACGCGAGTGGGATCCGGCAGAGCTCTCTTCAAAGATAGGATATGTGTTTCAAAATCCTTTTACTCAGATCAGCGGAATAAAGGAAACGGTATTTGAAGAAATCGCAATGGGAATGGAGAACATGGGAGTGACAAAGGAGCAGATCATTGATCAGGTAGTGACAATTTGTCAGCTTCTGAAAATTGAAGACCTGATAGAGAAAAATCCCAACGAACTGTCAGGAGGTCAGCGCCAGAGAGTCGCTTTTGCGTCAATTATTGCTATGAATACAGATATTCTTGTTATTGATGAGCCAACCAGTCAGCTGGATCCTCAGGGGACGCAGGATATATTTGAGATTATCAGGATGCTCAAAAAGGAAGGAAAAACTATTTTTCTGGTGGAGCACAAGATTAATCTTATCGCTGAGTACTGCGACGAAGTTGTTGTGATGGAAGGAGGAAAGATTGTCTTTGGAGGAACTGCCAGAGGAATTCTCTCAAATAGGGATTTGGAAAATCACGGCGCCATGATACCTGAGGCTGCAGTGTTGGGCCACCAATTAAAAGAACAGGGGATAGAACTTGACAGTATTCCGATCACAACGGAAGAAGCGGTAAGACTGATAAAGCAGAGGATAGGAGAAGAATATGGCAATAGAATTTAAAGAGGTGTCTTTTAAATATCCAAATGGCTACCTTGCAAATGAGAAATTAAATTTGACTATTCATGAAGGTGAGAAGGTTGCTATTGTGGGACAAAATGGTGCTGGCAAAACAACAGCAGTTAAGCTGATGAATGGGCTTCACAAACCTTCTGAGGGTACTGTTCTTATAGATGGAGTAGACACAAAGACAAAAACAACGGCACAAATTGCCAAAGCTGTGGGATATGTATTTCAAAATCCTGATGATCAGATTTTCAATCCTGATGTATATTCAGAGGTGGCATATATGCTGAAAAAATTAAAGCTTCCGGAAAAGGATTTAAAAGGACGTGTTAAGTGGGCGTTGGAACTGACGGATACGAAAAAATATCGAAAGAAAAATCCTCTGGATATTCCCTACCCGATCAGGAAGTTTGTTACCATTGCGGCCGTTTTAGCCACGGATCCTAAATATATTATTCTTGATGAGCCCACGGCGGGGCAGGACACGCATGGAATTAAAATATTGGAAAAGATTATGGATGAGATGACTGAAAGAGGAACGGCGGTCATTACAATCACACATGATATGGGCTTTGTGGTAAATAATTTCCAGAGAGTAATCGCTATGGCGCATAAGAACATTATTGCGGATGGCACGCCGCAGGATATTTTCTGGAATGAAAAGGTTTTAAGGGAAGCGAGAATCTGTAGGCCTCAGATCGGAGAAATATCAGCAGGACTTCAGCTTGAAAAGCAAACCTTATATATGAATGAAATAGTACGGGAGATCAAGAGATATGTGCAATGAGAAGAGAACTACAGGGGACAAAAGAAAATTTTTAATTGACTGCGATACAGGGACTGATGATGCGATCGCTATTATAGCTGCATTGTATGCCAAAGAGATAGATGTACAGGCAATTACAACGGTCACGGGTAATGTTTCGGTAAAATATACATCAGAAAATACTTTAAATCTCACTAGATATCTGGGAAGCGATATTCCTGTGTCGGTAGGTGCGTGGGGGCCGTTGAAATTACATTCAGAGATGTGTTATGCAGAGGAAACCCATGGTAAGGCAGGACTGGGGACAGTGCAGCTTCCGAAAAGTGCAGATCGGTTTGACAGGGAAAAGGCGCCGGCCTTGATTTATCGGAAAGCGGCGGAAGCAGAGGGACAGCTTGAAATCCTTGCGATTGGTCCACTGACTAATATCGCAATTGCGCTGCTTCTATATCCTTCATTAAAAAAATCTATTAAACATTTATGGGTTATGGGAGGAGCTGTTTACGGTGGAAATGTCACTCCAACAGCAGAATTTAATTTTTGGTGTGATCCTGAGGCGGCAAGACTTGTTTTGAAAAGTGGGATTCCGTGTACTTTGGTGGGATTGGATGTGACAACAAAAGCAGTTCTGACAAAAGACGATATAAAAGGGATGAAAGCTCTGGGAACAAGAGCCGGGAAAGTTGTGGCTGATATTCTGGAATTTATGGCTAAAAGACACGAGGCGGGAGGAGAGGACTTGTTAATGCACGATGCACTTGCTCTTGCGGCAGCGCTGTGTCCTTCCTGCCTGAAGTGTAAGGACTATTATGTGGATGTAGAGTGCGAGGGAGCCTATACGTATGGACATGCGGAAGTAGATGTCTGGGGCGAGACCGGGAGACAGGCCAATGCGTCTGTTGCGGTTGATATCAATGTTCCTCAATTTCGTAAATGGCTCTATGAAACGATAGCTGAAAGTAAAGAATAAAAAGAGATATATTAAGAAGCTGTTGCAGTTGATGTTAGTGCGACAGCTTCTTTATTACTGTCTTGTTAGCTTCTTGTAATATTCCTTTGTATAAGCTATCATATCTAATGAAGAAAATCGACAGTCAAACTCACAAAGGAGGGACAACATGCGCTATCAGATCAACCACAACTGGTACTTTACACAGCACTATACCGGAAGTCTGAACAGCATGCCGTCTGAGAGGCTGGAGGAGCTGGAGAGGGTTCAGCTTCCCCACACAGTGAAGATGCTTCCTCTGCGCTACTGCAACGAGAAGGATTATCAGATGGTAAGCGCTTACATAAAAGAACTGGACATTCCCAGAGACTGGGAGGGAAAATCCGTCACGCTGACACTGGAGGGCGCTGCCCACCAGGCGGAGGTGTACTGCAACGGAAAATCCGCCGGCGTCCACGGGTGCGGATACACAGCCTTTGAGGTGGAGCTCTCGGGGCTTTTGCGGTACGGCCAGACAAACCGGATCGTGGTCAAGGTGGACAGCCGGGAAACTTTGGATATCCCGCCCTTTGGCTATGTGGTGGACTATCTGACCTACGGAGGCATTTACCGCCCGGTCTACCTGGAGGTGAAGGAGAAAATTCATTTTCGGGATGTCTTTGTCATGCCGGATGACAGAAAGCATCTGGAGGTAAAGCTGGAGGCGGAGGGAGCCCGGGGCTGCCAGATCCGGGCCCGTGTGCTGGGAGAGGACGGCGAGATCTTCGCCCGGCTGGAGGAGCAGGGCTTCCAGGATCATTTCCACATGCATGTGCCCCGGGCAGGGCTTTGGGATACGGAGCATCCCCGGCTCTACACGCTGCACCTGGAGCTCCTGAAATTCGGGAATGTCATGGATACAGAGGAAGTCCGCTTTGGCTTCCGGAGGATCGAGATGAAGCCGGATGGATGCTGGCTGAATGGGAACCGGGTGAAAATACGGGGACTGAACCGGCACCAGAGCTGGCCCTATATGGGCTATGCGGCGCCGGCCAGAGCGCAGAGACTGGATGCGGACATCCTGAAATATGAGCTGGGCTGCAATGCGGTGCGCACCAGCCATTATCCCCAGAGCCATGCATTTATCGACCGGTGTGATGAGCTGGGGCTTCTGGTCTTCACGGAAATCCCCGGCTGGCAGCACATTGGCGGGGAGGAGTGGAAGGAGCAGGCTGTGAGAAATACGGAGGAAATGATCCGCCAGTACCGGAACCATCCCAGCATTTTCATGTGGGGCGTCCGGATCAATGAGAGCCAGGACGATGACGGACTCTACCAAAGAACCGTAGAGACAGCCCGCAGCCTGGATCCAACCAGGCCAACGGGCGGCGTGCGCTATCTGAAAAAGAGCCACTTGCTGGAGGACGTATACACCTACAATGACTTCAGTCACACAGGGGATAATCCGGGCTGTGATGCCAAGGCGGCAGTGACGCCGGATATGGAGAAGGCCTACTTTATCACAGAGTACAATGGGCACATGTTCCCCACAAAGGCATTTGACGATGAGGAGCACAGGAAGGAGCACGCCATGCGCCACGTCCGGGTACTGGACAGCGCGGCCTCCCATGCGGATATCGGCGGCACCTTCGGGTGGTGTATGTTTGACTACAACACCCACAAGGATTTTGGCAGCGGGGACAAAATCTGCTATCACGGCGTCCTGGATATGTTCCGCAACCCCAAGCTGGCGGCCAGCGTCTACGCCTCCTGCCAGGAGGATCGGCCGGTGCTTGCGGTCAGCAGCACCATGAGTATCGGGGACCACCCGGCGGGCCAGATCGGCGAGGTGGCGGTCTTTACCAACGGGGATAGGGTGCGTCTCTATAAAAATGATGCCCTGGCAGGAGAGTATTTTCCCACCAGGAAATATCCTCATCTTTCCCATCCGCCGGTGCTGATCGGGGGAGAGTCGCCAGCAGAGCGGACTGCGCCCGGGGCTGATGCCAGCCAGGCAAAGACATCCGGGACAGACGGAGGCCGAGCAGAGGCGGGACAGGCAGACGAGAGGCGGAGCGGCGGCCTGACAGGCTGGCTTCGCAGGCTGTATGAGGCCGTGCTCGGAAGGAAAGAGCAACCGGAAATGGATGTGAACGGCGAGGCTTCATCGCAGGAGGAGACCGACGAATACATGGGCAGCTGGGGCGTGGAGACAGCTGTGTGGAGGTTCCAGGCCCTGCGGGGCGATCAGGTCATCCGGACAGTCACCATCTCGCCGGTGGAGAAGATCCATCTGGAGGGCATCTGCGACACAGATGTGCTCACGGACGATGACACATGGGACATGGCCACCATCCGGCTGCGGGCTGTGGACCAGAACGGCAATCTGGCTCCCTACGCCCACGATGTGCTGCGGTTTGAGACGGAGGGATGCATTGAGCTGGAGGGCCCTGCTCTGGCAGCTCTCGAGGGAGGCATGTCAGGCTGCTATGTCCGCACCAGAGGGGAAGAGGGAACAGGAAGCCTGACGGTGTACCGGGGAGAAGAAAAAGAGCTGATCTTTGCGTTTGATGTAAAGGCTCACAGAGATAAGCTGTAGAAGGCTGGGGGAACGTTGAAGATAAGAACAGAAGAAACAGATAAGAAACAGTATATTTTTGATAACAGGGCATTGACGGCTCTTATCATTCCGCTGATCATTGAACAGATGCTGGCAGTCCTTGTGGGAATGGCGGACAGTATCATGGTGGCCAGTGTGGGGGAGGCGGCTGTGTCCGGGGTCTCTCTTGTGGACAATATCATGGTGCTGCTCATCAATGTGTTTGCCGCCCTGGGAACCGGCGGCGCCGTGGTGGCAGGCCAGTATCTGGGACAGCAGAGGAAGGAGAAGGCCTGCCAGGCAGCGGAGCAGCTCGTCTGGTTCATCACCGTGTGCGCAGTGGTCATCACCCTCCTTATCTACGCCTGCAAATACTGGATCCTGCACGGCGTTTTCGGTCAGATTGAGGCGGACGTCATGGGGCATGCGGACACCTACCTGATGATCGTGACTGCCTCCATCCCCTTTATCGCCCTCTACAACGGAGGGGCGGCCATTTTTCGGACCATGGGAAATTCCGAGATTTCCATGAGGGTTTCCATTGTTATGAATGTCATCAACATTTCCGGAAACGCCATTTTGATCTACGGCTTTCACAGAGGGACAGAGGGCGTGGCTATCCCCACGCTGGTGTCCAGGATGACGGCGGCCATCCTCATCATGATCCTGCTGGCGGACCGGCGGCGCGCCATCTATGTGAGACCCTCCCGCGGATACCGGCCCGACTGGGATATGATACGTAAAATATTGGGTATCGGCGTGCCAAACGGGTTGGAGAACAGCATGTTCCAGCTCGGGAAGATCATCGTGCTGAGCCTTGTCTCCACCTTTGGCACCTACGCCATCGCGGCCAACGCGGTGTCCAATGTGATCGCCTCCTTCCAGGTGCTGCCCGGCATGGCTATCGCTCTGGCAGTGACGACGGTGATCGCCAGGTGCGTGGGTGCCGGGGACTACGGGCAGGTGAAATACTACACGAAAAAGCTCCTGTGCATCACCTACGCCTGCATGGTGGTCACCAACGTGATCATTGTGCTGGCTCTGCCATTGATCCTGAAGGCCTACAATCTGTCCAGCCAGACAGCGGAGGTGACAGCGGACATTGTCATTTTCTATGCCGTGTGCTGCGTGCTGATCTGGCCGCTGGCCTTTACTATACCGGCCACCTTCCGGGCCTCCGGGGACGCCAGGATGTGCATGGTCATCTCCGTTGTGTCCATGTGGATCTTCCGCATTATTTTCAGCTATATACTGGGGAAATATATGGGTATGGGCGTGTTCGGCGTGTGGGTGGCTATGATCATCGACTGGGTGGTGCGGAGCATCTGCTTTATCGCCCGGTATTTCAGCGGGAAATGGAAGCACCAGGCTTTGACCTAGCCGACCAGACCGTCTGCCGGAGAAAAAACGGTTTGCGGCTGCCGGACAAAATGTCGGTTTTTGTTGCCAACAGAGCCCTGCTACTTTATAATAGAACTATTCCATTGAGGAAAAAAATACGAGGAGGAACAAGCGGTGAAAAGAGAATTAGTCATTGTACTGGATTTCGGCGGTCAGTACAACCAGCTCGTGGCGCGCCGCGTCCGCGAGAGCAATGTGTACTGTGAAATCTATTCTTACAGGACCGATATCGAGACCATCAAAAGTAAAAATCCCAAAGGGATCATTTTGACCGGCGGTCCCAACAGCTGCTATCTGGAAGACTCACCTACCTATTCCAGAGAGCTTTTTGAACTGGGCATCCCGGTTCTCGGACTTTGCTACGGCGCACAGCTTATGATGCATGTGCTGGGCGGAAAGGTAGAGCGCGCTGCTGTGCGCGAATATGGAAAGACGGAAGTGATGGTGGACCGCAGCTCCAAGTTGTTTGAAAATGTATCCGAGAATACAGTGTGCTGGATGAGCCATTTCGATTACATTTCCCAGGTGGCCCCGGGATTCCGTATCACGGCCCACACAGCTGACTGCCCTGTGGCGGCAGCAGAAAATGAAGAGCAGAAGCTGTATGCCATCCAGTTTCACCCGGAGGTGCTCCACACCCAGGAGGGGACAAAGATGCTCTACAATTTCGTTCGCGGTGTCTGTGGATGCTGCGGCGACTGGAGAATGGACTCCTTTGTGGAGAGCTCCATTGAGGGGATCCGCGAAAAAGTCGGGGACGGCAAGGTGCTCCTGGCTCTGTCAGGCGGCGTTGACTCCTCTGTGGCAGCAGGCCTTCTGTCAAGAGCCATCGGCAAACAGCTCACCTGCGTATTTGTAGACCACGGCCTTCTCCGCAAGAACGAGGGAGACGAGGTGGAGGCGGTCTTCGGACCGGAGGGTGACTTTGACCTGAACTTTATCCGGGTCAACGCCCAGGAGCGCTACTACAACAAGCTGGCAGGCGTGACCGAGCCGGAGCAGAAGCGCAAGATCATCGGCGAAGAGTTTATCCGTGTGTTCGAGGAGGAAGCAAAGAAGATCGGCGCAGTGGATTTCCTGGCCCAGGGCACCATCTACCCGGATGTGGTGGAGAGCGGCCTTGGCGGCGAGTCCGCAGTGATCAAATCTCACCACAACGTAGGCGGGCTCCCGGATTATGTAGATTTTAAGGAAATTATCGAGCCGCTCCGCGACCTGTTCAAGGACGAGGTCCGCAAGGCAGGCCTTGAGCTTGGCATTCCGGAGGAGCTTGTGTTCCGTCAGCCCTTCCCGGGCCCGGGACTTGGCATCCGCATCATCGGCGAGGTGACAGCTGAGAAGGTGCGCATCGTCCAGGATGCAGACGCCATCTACCGCGAGGAGATCGCAAAGGCCGGATTGGCCGGGGAGATCAACCAGTATTTCGCGGCCCTGACCAATATGCGCTCTGTCGGTGTCATGGGAGATGAGAGGACCTATGATTACGCCGTGGCCCTGAGAGCGGTGAAGACCATCGACTTCATGACAGCCGAGGCAGCGGAGATCCCCTTTGAGGTGCTGCAGAAGGTGATGAGCAGGATCATCAATGAGGTCAAGGGAGTTAATCGGGTGTTCTATGATCTGACGAGTAAGCCGCCCGGAACAATCGAGTTCGAATAGGAGAGTAAATCCCACAATCCCAGCATTTATGCGGGGTTGCGGGATTTTTCTATGTCTCGTGACAATCAAATGACAATAATTAGTATTTATTTAGAGAGTTTAGACTTCTTTATTAACAGTTTTTCTTGACGGTCTTGAAATTCATTTGCTTGAGACAACATTCCTATAGAAGTATAATAGTTAATAGCTTGTTCGCAAATATTTATTGCAGAATTGAAGTCTTTTGCTTTTCAGTCTTAGAAAGGAAAAACATATCATTAATCCTTTTTTCTTCTTCTTTGAGATAACTATTCTGCATTGTTGAAAGATTAGAAATATCTTCTAAACAGTATTTTATACATAGCTCCAAATATTTATCATCAATGGCCCGATATTTGTAATAAAAATTTTGAAGGGCAATTAAGGCAAAATGTTAATCAGTTGAACCAATTTTAGCTTTTTGGTAATCTGAAAGTAAAAGAGTTTCTTGCGAAGTATCAAAAGAGAGTACTTCTTTAGGATGTTTTTGGGGTGTGGCTTTTTTCTCTGGTGCAGTTCCTTTTTTTCGCAGTTCAGCTAATTTAGATTTAACCTCTTCATGGGTTTTTTCTAATAGAAAATAGATATCCTTTTTAAATTTGAATGAAGTTAAAATTTGTGGAACCTCAATATCCCTATCTCGAATAGAAATGTTTGCAAAAACAGGAATTTTCTGTTTAGGAAGCTTATTGAATTCAGCTTTTGTTAATAATTTTTCGCATGGGATTTCATTTCCGTTATATTTTACTCTTATATTTTCGGTTAAAATTTCAGAGAACGTATCAGGATAGTTTTTTATGTAAGTTGTTTTTGTGAATTCAAATGATTTTGCAAGGCGTATTATCTCAGGTACTGTTAATGAAAGGTTTAAACAGTATTTACATAAAAGGAAGAGATTATCAGAGAAAGCGGACTTAGCAGAGCATAATGCTACTATGCAAGAAGTTAATGAAAAATGGCTGGATCATTTGAAAAATATTGAGCAGGATATATCTTCGGCGCGGGAAAGTTGGAAAGAAGCCGATAAGAAGGCAGAACAGGCAAAGAAGAATGTGGCACAATATGAGAAAAAGCTAACGGAGATTGCGCCTATGGTAAAAGAGATGGAACGATTTGCAGAGAAATATTCTGCCAATCCAGATGAGGTGCTGCCAGAGGCTGGAACGTTGGAAACGGGGAAAACCTGCCGGGAAAAGAAAGCAAAGCCGCTGATCAAGAAGCTTGTGGTGGTGTTGCGGTCAGTTTATCGGGCATACCTTGATCTTTCTAAAAAGTTTAGTGATATGCAGAAATCTTATGATAGAGCGTTGAGTAAGGTTAATTCGCTTACTGCCCGTGTAGAAGAACTTTGGAGTGAAAACAAAGTCCTAGGGGAAAAACTGGGAGATCTTAATAGAGTAGAACGGGCTTTGGGAAGAGATACGGTTGAAACGATTGTTCAGAGGGAGAAAAGTCTGGAAGAAGCACAGAGAATACAAAATCGGGAGAGGAAAAGGAAGATAGATAGAGGAAACGATAAAATTTCTTTACATTGATATAAAAAATGCCTATAATCACACTAGGAATAATATGTTTTATAAAAGTGAAAAGAAAGTACGATTTCTTTTGGATTTACCTGTCATATTCAATAATAGAAACTATTAAAGTCTGTAGAAAAACGATTTGTAAAGTAATTAGTAAGAGAGGGATATATTTTGCTTATAAAAAGAGAGATGAATTTTGTTAAATCAGATTTAGAAGTAATACGTTTTGTTTGCTTTGAATTTGAACATTTTTCTGTTGATCAAATGGAAATATTATTGAGAGTAATTTCTAATTATTTTCAGACTGATACAGCTATATTTTCAAAAGGCAAAAATTGCATAGTAAAAAATGGTGACTCTTTTATTGAAAGAGAGCTTATAAATCAAGGCGTTAGAATATACGACGAATTACTTCCAACGTTGAAGATAGAAATTCATATTTCTGGAAAGCCAATAAAAAAGGCTATATTATATGTTAAGGCTCCTAAAGATTTGTGTAACGTAACCGATAAACATATAAAGCAGTGTGTGATTAGAATTACGAAGAAGATAAGTGCAGATATAAATTTTTTACTTTCTGCTATTGATAATGTTGAAATAAGAGAAAACTTTTTTATCCAAGATATTGCCATTTGGGATGGTGATTTCGGCGGACAATATGATTGGGGGTCGATTTATATTGATTTTGGCAATTTCATTCCAAATAGAAAAAATTATAAGGTGGCTCGATGTTGGATAAAATATGCACAATATAAAATAAATTTAATTAATCATCCTACTTTTAGTTTTATAGAAAGAACCAGTAAAATATATTTAACTCTTTTGCAATGTTTTCTGCGCTTTATTATTCATGAACCGACAGATAATCTTCCGTATATTCCCAGTTTTTTTGAAGGAAAATCTATTCTTGTTGATAGAACCGATTTATCTAATGAGTATATAAAAGATTTTGTAAACAATAGAATGGTTCCGAATGATATTGCTTCTCTTTTTTTAAAATTTGAAAAATTATCTGAAGCTGAAAAAAATGTATTTTTTAATAGTGTTAATGTTTATTGTGAGGGAATGAAACATGACGGAGCAGTCGCACTTTCTTACTATATCATTTCAATCGAGACACTTTCCGCTTATGACGCAAAAGAAAAGAATATCAATAATCAAAATAAAGTAGATATGATATGGGGATTTTTAAATAAATTATTTTCGAATTCTCAAGTAGGACATGAAATTATAGAGCAGATGTATTCTGTTCGAAGTGCTTATGTTCATAATGGAATTGCTAATAATAATTTTTTAGATGAAATATTTATTAAATCGGTAATTGATAATTCTCATTGTAAGATTATAGAAAGGATAGCTAATTTCGCACTAATATTATGGTTAAAGGCAAGATAGAACTCAGAGGATTGAATATATCGAGTAATCAAAAGTGGTATTGTAATAATATTACAAACCAAACAGCACGTTGTTGCGATACATATAATGAGGAAGGTAGCCTTGTTCAACGAATAAGTAGGTATATATTGACGGGAGAGGAAGATTGGGCGTATAATCCTCAATCTAAATGTTATTATTACCATGCAGAGAATAAGTATTATGACGAGATTGATGGTGGGAGATATGATACTATGCTATGTACGCATTTTAGATGGAGTGAAGATATAACATCGACACCGTTATATATGTTTTCAGGAGGGATTAAAAATGAAATACAATTTAATTATGATAATGGTACAGGTGGTTTAAATAATTTTATTGATTGGATAAAGAAACAATTAAATACTAAAATACCTGTTGAAGTAGTTTATATTTCAAAATATCCGTGCTATTTCGCTCCAGATTCTCACAAACGCGTGAATCAGTATCTTATGAATGTTTTTAATGAATCGTTGAAGAAATTTAACGAATGATAATTTGTATGACATGTTATCTATGTGTGGCCTATTTAAATAGAAATCTTTTATGATGTATATTTATTTTCACGTTGATGTTTTAATGGTTTGTTTTGGAATTCAATGGGGAATGTCTTAGAGAGATGCTTAATATTTCTAATCGGTATAATGCTGTTTGGTGTAAGGTTGGAAAGTGTTCTGTAAAGGGACATCCTCATCATCCGTTATATTTGAAAAAAGATTCTAGAATAGAAGCGTTTGATGTCAAAACATATTTGACTTCGTTATGAGGGAAAGAGCTATGAAATCCTTAAATGAAAGAGTGTGTTACAAAAGGGGATAATGATCGCAGGAGTGGTCCATTTTGTAGGTGTTCCACTCATATTCTACCAATAAGGGATTCGTTTTATTCTGAAAAAAAGTATCATTATATCATCAAATGAATGGAGGAATAGAAATGAATCAATTAGTTATAGGAAAATACATTTCCTTAAAGAGAAAACAGAAAAACATGACTCAGGAACAGTTGGCAGAAAAGCTAGGCGTTTCAAACAAAACTATTTCAAAATGGGAAACTGGAAAATGTATGCCTGATTATTCTATTGTTAAGAATCTATGTGATGAGTTGGAAATTACAGTTCCATTTTAGGATAGGTATAACGCCATTGATCATATTGCTCTTTGGTAATTTCGCCGGACTCCAGTTTCTCTGCCTGCTGATACCATGCGTTAAACATATCCCACATACTATGGTAGGTCATTCCGGCGTCTTTGTCCAGTCGGAGGCAGAGTTCGCCGTCCAGTTTTCCGATTTTCAGACCACGTGTATCTTCCAGTGTAAAGAGAGTGTGCATAAGTCCAATATCTGTGTCAATATCGGGAACATTCAAAGCGTTTGGCGATACTTCAAAGATCTGTGCCAATGCGTTTAAATATTTTTCTTTTGGGCTGCGAGCGCCTTTTTCATACTGGGCGATACGGACGTCTGCCTGAGAGTCGCTAAAACCCAGAAGTTTACCCAGATATTTCTGCGTAAAGCCACGGAGTAGACGGAAATAATGGATTCTTTCGCCAATAGCCATAATCATGCTCTCCTATCTGTTTTTTGATAGGTTGAGTATAACATAAAAGTATAGAAATAATCAAGAAAACCCATACAAAAAAGTTTAATAACTTCTGTAAAACCACTTGACCAATACAAAAATGTATAGCAATATGTGACTATACAAAAAGTATAGAACAATCAAAAAGAGAGGTAGACTATGGAGAAAATGTTTATGCGAGTAAGCGAAGTCATGGAGGCTCTGGATGTTTCCGAGTCTTATGCTTACAAATTGATCCGAAAACTCAACAAAGAACTGGAAAAGACAGGGTGTGTTACGATTCCCGGCAGGATTGACCGCAAGTTCTTTTATGAACAGTTTTACGGTACACAGTCATACGAAGGGAGGAATTAGAAGTGCCGGTATACAAAACTGAGAAAAATGGAACTTGGTACGCAATGGTGCGCTATAAAGACTGGAAGGGGGAGCGTAAGCAGAAATGCCAGCGTGGGTTTGCTACTAAGCGGGAGGCGCAGGAGTGGGAACGGCAGTTTCAGTTGCAGAAACAAGCAAATATGGATATGACGTTAGAGAATTTCTGCAAGTTGTATGAGGCAGATGTGCGTCCACGATTGAAAGAAAACACATGGCTTACTAAGGAAAGCATTATTCAAAGCAAAATTCTTCCTTATCTGGGACAGAGAAAAATGTCTGAGATTACGGCAAAAGATGTGATCGACTGGCAGAATGAAATGCGTAACCAGAAAGGGAAAACAGGTAAGCCCGTATCTCCCACCTAAATGAAGCTGGGAGAATTGCCATGCTCAATGAGGGTTTCGGGAATGTGGAGTTGAGCGAGGCAGAAATGCAGACGCTAATCTGGCTTGTAAAACGGGCGGAAAATACTGTGGCGAATGTAGTCTCTGCGATCCGAAAGGCGATGACTTCGGATGCAAGCGGCGGGAACTGTAGCCCCGTCCGTAGGGCGGGAAAAGCCCCCGGCAGGGCGCAAAGGCAGCTTTTGATGGACGGAACGGCTGTCAAAAGTGCTTTTGCGTTACTTTCGACGAAAGTAACAAAGCTTATGCGCCGTATCCGGCGCTGATTACTACCCGACAAGGGAGAAAGGAGAGTTATTGAAGAGGACAATCAGCTTTATGACAGGGAAAAGGAGGAAAAATCAAAGAACTGAAGGAAGAGTATCAGAAAGCTCTGGAAAAGCAATAAAAATCCCGGTCAGACACAGATCCTGAAGAAGTGTCTGCCGGATCTATTCCGGCAGAGGGCTTTTGGAACCTGACAGAGGTGTCTGTGAGGGCGTGTTATCAGGATACATATGACGGAGGGCGTTCATGATCAGCCGGAAGGTGAGCTGGGCCATATATTGAGGCGTTTCATCGGTATCGGATGTTAGCCAGGTTTTCACCAGACCGATGCAGCCGGAAAGACAGAAAGAATAGGAATATTTCAGGTCTTCAATAGTGTCCGGAAAAGTCCGGCGCAGTACGTTAAGACTGTGGGTGGAAATCAGATTTTCAATGCGATGGATAAACGCGATATCCCCGTTTGGCCCCAGCAAGGCGATGCAGATATCTTTGTTTTCTGCCAGGATATGAAAAATATCCTCAATAAAAGGAAAGCTGGATTCGTTAAAGGGACTGACCGGATGATTCTGAATGGTCTGGCGGATCTCTTCCAGCAGTTCTTCTTCAATGGTGGAAAGCATATTGAAAATATCCGTATAATGGAGATAGAAAGTAGAACGGTTGATATCCACTTCCTCTACCAGTTCTTTTACAGTAATTTCTTTAATACTTTTTTCCTGCATAAGTTTTGCAAGCCCGGCTCGAAGCTGGGCTTTTGTTTTGCGGATTCTCCGGTCAGTTTTTTCTTTCATAGATTTCTCCTTTCGAAAATATAAAAAAATTATAAACCATAGACACTAGATAGACATTTTGTCTATTAATAGACGCAACGAAGGATTATTGTCGGTTGTAAGGTATTTATAACCCTAGTATAATGCGGTATGTGTAAATAATCAACATAGTATCTATTAAACTATAACTAGTTGCGCAGACAGAAAGGAGACAGGAGAATGCTGAAACTAGAGTGGAAAAAGCTACTGAGTAATAAACTCATGTTGGTAGTTATTGTTGCGATTATTGCAATTCCTACCATTTATACCACCCTTTTTCTGGGATCCATGTGGGACCCTTATGGCAATATGGACAAATTGCCCGTGGCTGTGGTGAATGAGGATAAACCGGTAGAATATGAGGGAGAAACATTAAACATAGGAAAAGAAATGGTGGAGAATCTGAAAGAGGACAGTTCTCTGAATTTTTCTTTTACAGATAAGGAAAGGGCCCGGCAGGGGCTGAAAGACGGAAGTTATTATATGGTCATTACCATACCGGAGGATTTTTCAGCCAATGCAGCCACCCTTACCCGGGAAAAACCTGAAAAAATGGAACTTTCTTATGAAACAAACCCGGGTACCAATTACATTGCTTCTAAGATGAGCGAGACAGCTATGGAGAAAATCCAGAGTTCTGTCCGGGAAGAAGTTACCCGCACCTATGCAGAAGCGGTTTTTGAACAGATCGGTAAGGCCGGGGACGGAATGGAGGAAGCGGCAGATGGTTCCGGGAAGCTCCAGGAGGGAACTCGGGCACTTGCCTCAGGAAATGAACAGATCGAAGAGAATTTACAGGTTCTGGCAGATAGTACTCTGGTATTCAGAGATGGCAGTCAGACCCTAGAAGAGGGACTAAAGACTTATACAGATGGAGTAACAGCCGCAGACAAGGGAGCACGTGAACTTCAGGATGGGGCCAGTGAACTGAACAAGGGGACGAAAACCCTGGACAGCGGGGCAAAAGAACTTGCTGGCGGAAGTGAAAGCCTGGATGCAGGAGCCCAGTCCCTGGAAGAGGGCATGGGACAGTTAGAAGGAAAGATCCCGGGACTTTCTCAGGGAGTCCGGGCATTATCCCAGGGGTCTTCCCAGCTTGCCGCAGGTGTCAAGACAGCGGGAGAGGGAAGCAAAAGTCTGAAGGCAGGAGCTGAACAGACAGACAGGGGTCTTGCATCTTTACAGGAAGGACTGGATCAGCTGAACAGTGCAGCATCCCAGCTTCCCGGGCAGACACAGAAACTTCAGGAAGGTACAAATGAGGTTTATGAAGGGGCAGCTCAGCTTTCCCAGGGAATGAAGCTTCTGGAAGAACAGGCAGTCCCCGGCATTTCTGCCAGTATTGATCAGGTAAACGGACAGCTGCAGGATGGAGGAAAACAGGTTTTTGACTCTGTGAAAGAGGGCGCGGACCAGTTAAAGTCCAGTACCGATCAGCTCCTTGCGGGGATTCAGGGAACGGAGAGCATGTCCCAGGAAACAGGAAGTGGGGACCAACTGGGCGATACTTTAGAGGGGAATGCCCAGGAAGCCGGAAACCAGGCAGAGGCAGCCCAGGCTGCGGCAGAAAATCTGGGAGGTGTGGAAAGTACAGACGCCTCTTATTTAAGTGATTCCTTGCAGCAGGCAATTGATTCAGGAGATATAGATGCAGTGGCATCCGTTGCCTGGGAGGCAGTGGCAGCTGCACAGCAAAACGCCGATGCAGCCAATGAGGCGGGAAGCCGTCTCCAGGAAGCTTCTCAGGCTCTTGGGAACAGCAGTGCCGCCCTGTCTCAGGATCAGCAGACCATGGCAGAGGCAGCCCGGCAGGCCCGGGATATGACCGGGGCCGGTTTGGCAGGGGAAAATTCTACAGACCTGAGCAGTGTGGTAAAGGGTCTTCAGGCATTATCAGAAGGTCTGGGACAGTTGTCTGCTCAGACAGAAACAGCCGGAGAACAGTATCTGGCAGGAGTGGACAGCGGCATGGAGCAGCTGAAGAGCGGAATCGGCACACAGGTTGGAGACAGTCTGTCTCAGCTGAGGGAAGGTGCTGACCGTCTTACCCAGGGAAGTGGAGAAGTGAACCGGGGAGTAGAACAGCTGACTGAGGCGGCACCTGCACTTGCCGGCGGAATCCAGAGTGCAAAGGATGGAGCCGGAGCACTGAAGACACAGGGAACGGAAGCACTGGTACAGGGAGCCGGGCAGCTGGATGAGGGATTTGGCCGTCTGGTACAGGGGAGTTCTGATCTGGATAAAGGAGTACAGGAAATGCAGGGACAGCTTCCGGCTCTTTCCCAGGGAGTGGAACAGCTGTCCCAGGGAGCAAAGGATCTGAAACAGGGAACTGGAAGTCTGAAGACAGGAGCCCAGACCCTTTCTCAGGGAGCAGGAACTCTTTCGGCGGGTATGGATACCTTGGTAGCCGGAACCAGCAAGTTGTCCCAGGGAACCGGCCAGCTTACTGCAAACAATCAGGCTCTTCTTGGAGGAGCGGTACAGCTGGAGGACGGAGCCTCCCAGATCAGCAGCGGAGCTTCCCAGCTTCATGATGGAAGTAAAACTCTTGGATCCGGGATTGAACAGCTGGCGGAAGGAACTAGGACTTTAAAAGACAGTCTGGCAGAGGGGGCAAAACAGATCCGGGATACGAATAAAGGAGAAGATACGGAGGATATGTTTGCAGCTCCTGTGGAAACAAAAGAAACACAGATCACCAGGGTAGAAAATAACGGCCATGCCATGGCCCCCTATATGATGTCTGTGGCACTTTGGGTAGGCTGTATTGCCTTTAGTCTTATGTATCCGCTGACAAAGTACAGCGGAAAGCTGAAATCCGGTCTGGCCTGGTGGGGAAGCAAGGCATCGGTACTGTATCTGATTGCCCTGCTCCAGGCAGCGGTGATGATCTTTATGCTTCATCTGTGTGACGGTTTTGAGCCGGTGGAAATGGGGAAAACCCTGGCGGTGGCCTGTCTGGCTTCGGTGGCTTTTATGTCTGTGATGTATTTCTTTACCAATACTTTTGGCAAAGTGGGAAGTTTCCTGATGCTGGTATTTATGGTGATCCAGCTGGCAGGTTCTGTGGGAACCTACCCCCTGGAACTGTCCGGAAGCTTTGTCCCTTATCTTCATGACTGGGTACCGTTCACTTATACGGTGGAAGCCTTCCGAAGTACCATATCAGGAGGAGAAAGTATTCAGGAAGCCGTAATATTCCTGACCGTTTTGTGGATCGTCTTTACCCTGCTGACCATTCTGGAGTTCCAGATCCGAACCCTTAAGATGAAAAGAGGAAAAAGGACTCTGGATAACTGGTTAGAGGAAAAGGGACTGGCATAAGAGAAAAAAGAAGGGAAAGGACTTTGTACTGCCTTTGAAAAGACAGTGCAGGGTCCTTTTTTTCGGCCATCCATACACTATAATTTATATAAGGTATGATATGGACAGACAGCGGGAACGGAAGCCTACGGGATTTTTCTTCAGACACCCTCCCCGGACAGTAAAAGGATAAGAAGGTATCATTGGAATTGTATGAACAGATAGGAGAAAAATGGAGGGGCCTATGGAATATAATAAGGAACAACAGGAAGTCCTGATCCAGGACTTTATTGATATGCTTTTTGTGCAGAGAAACTTGTCATCCAATACCCTGTATGCCTATAAAAATGACCTGCAGAATTTTTCCAGGTGGCTGGAAAGACGGCATTACGGGGATATCAATGACCGGAGCATCTATGAATATTTTTTTATATGCAGAATGAGATAGAATTAGCACCCCGTTCTATCCGCAGAAAATATGTTTCCATTCAGCAGTATTGTGATTATCTCAGAATGGTTTTGAACTTAAATGAGATTTTCTTCCGGTTCACGGCCAGAAAATTTCAGTTGCCAAGGACATTGCCCAGGACATTATCCAGGGAAGAGATTAAAGAGCTGATTCTGGCGGCTACTTTCCAGTATCAGCAGGCCTGGTCAGAATATAAAGAAAGACTGGCTGTCCGGAATATGTGTATAATCGAGCTGCTTTTCTGTCTGGGGCTTCGGGTGGGAGAACTTTCCGCTCTGGATATGGCAGATTACTGGCCGGAAGAGAATACAGTGCTGATTCGTGGAAAAGGGAGAAAGGAGAGTTATTGAAGAGGACAATCAGCTTTATAACAGGGCAAGGCTTTGTCAACCACAACAGCAGAAAATTCCATGCAAAGAATACAGATCCGAAACGGAGTCGCTGGAATGTGGAATACTGCAATCAGGATATTCAAGAAATATACCATGAATTATTTGATGAGGCACTTGAAAGGTATAATGTAAAGCAGACAAGGAAAGATCGAAAATCATTATGAAAAAATCCGTTCTGGAAAGCAGGAAAAACCATTTCATGAGATAATCCTTCAGATTGGAAATAAAAATGATATGGGAGCGGAAACGCCTGATGGACAGATTGCAGCAAGAATATTGGATGAATATATGATATCTATATTGCAACGCCTGCAGCGAAAGCATGGTGTGAGACTGGCGACGATTTGGATTTTGTGCGGATTCTTCATGCTCATATGCGTTTTGTAGGAGAGATGATTAAGGCCGCAGAAAGAGATGTTGTGCGAAATGATCTTTATGCTCAGGCAAAAGTATATGGGTTAAATACTGAAAAGGCCAGATGGATTGCAGGATTTTTACTTGAAGCAGGACTTTTGGAAGAACCTAGATATCTGCATTTAAGGGCTACATCGTTAGGAAAATGCTTTGTTGCTGAACTGCCCTTGGCAGAAGAGAATGCTTGTGAAACAACAGAAGAAATAAATAGGGACAATAACTGTATCGCTTCTTCTAACATGCTGATAGATAAAAATGAGCAGATTTTTGAACAGTTACACACAGCTTCAATTGATCCTAGCGCAGAAGGGAAGGCTTCTGGAGTTGCATTTGAAGAAGCTATTGCCAATATCTTTAATTTTATGGGATTTGATGCAAAACGAATTGGTGGGTCAGGTGATACAGACGTAATTGTACGTTGGAAAGACAATGAAGGAAAAAATATTATAGCGATAGTGGACGGTAAATCAAAATCCGGTGGAAGCGTATCTCATAGTGATATAAGTGATGTAGCAATAGATGCACATAAAGAAAAAAATAATGCAGAGTATGTAGCGATTATTGGGCCAGGATTTAGTGGAGATACCATACGAAACCATGCCCGCAAGAAAGGGTTTGCATTAATTACGGATGCGGAATTAATTGAAATTGCAAGAATGTCTTGCTCATTGGGGTTAAGTTTACAAGAAATCGCTCTTATCTTTCAAGTTCCCGACGGACTTTCACGTCTTGAAGAACTTATAGCCATCCGGCAAAGGGAGATGGATATTATTACATATGTAGTTTCCATGTTTGAAAAGGAACAAGATATGCTGGGCAGCCTTTCTGCTCGCGATATGTATTATTATTGCGCAATACTGATGTTTCTCCATCCTTAGAAGAACTGTTGGATGTATTTGAAACGTTGGCGCAAAATGATATAGGTGTCTTAGATCCAGTGAAGAGAGTATCCTCTGCCGAAAATATAACATATATATTGAAAAATGAAAAAAGAACAGTAAACAGACTTCGGGCATTGGCACTTGCAATAGAAAAGGGATTGGGATAAGGTACGAACCCTAGAAAAGAATAAAGGGAAAGCAAGTCGTGAAATTAAAAATAAGGCAGAGGTTTACAGTCAATAATAAGAGGAATAAAAGGATAAATTTCGGCTACCAATGTTATGAGCGAAACGGATTATGCATATAGAATGGATAAAAGCGAATAAATAAAGCCAATCATTCATAATCGGACAAATCTAAAAGCAAAGTTCGGGTAGTAAACAAAGAGCCTGAAATCCATTCAACAACGGATTTCAGGCTCTTAACAATTAAGCTTGACGTTTACCCCTTCTCTCCGGTATCCCCCTTTCGCAGGGCACATCCACCTGGCACTTCCCGCAGCCGTAGCGCATCTTCTGACTTGGGCCGCAGACTGCCCGGGTATTTTCGTTTATATAGGCGGAGCAGAGTGTGTGATCCTTGCCAGCCAGACAGCCCTTTGTCCTGTCGATGGCCTGGGCCGGACAGTTGCGCTGGCATTTCCCGCACATGATGCAGTAGTCTGTGAGTCCCTCGTAGGGGCGTTCTGTAATGGGAAGAGCGCAGGAGGTAATGACGCTGCCAAAGCGGCCGGCTATGCCCTTCCGGGTGATGAGGCCCTTTGAGAGGCCAAAGGTTCCCAGGCCGCAGATGTAGGCTGCGTGCCGCTCTGACCAGTTGGACACGTAATCGGCCACCATTCGGAAGCGGGGATCCAGGGAGGGACAGACGGCCGCGTAGCCTTTCTCTTCCAGGATGGAGCACAGCTCTCGGCCCACGGCGGCTATCATCTCCTGGCCCTCGATGCGCCCGTGAAGCCACTCATCTGCCGGACGGATACCGGCTTTTGCATTAGCTCTGCGGACCTGGTCCGTGAAGGGGAAGAAGTAGGAGATCACGGTTCTGGCTCCGGGCAGCCAGTCCTCCGGCAGCAGGACATCCGGGTGCATGACCTGAGGCTTTTTCCACGTGTGGAAGAGTGGGTCATGGGCGTCCCCAAAGCCGAAGATGGGAGCGTCGTAAATGGGCATGCCGGCCAGCTCCTTTCGTATGGCATCCTCCGGCTTTATGCGGTTCCAGCCGCCGGCGAGGATTTTCTGCTCCAGCCTGTCTGTGATTTCTTTTTCTGTGATCATATCCGCAGCACCTCCTGGTAAAAATTCATCTAAATGGATCTTCCTATACGTCAATATGAATATCCTCTTTCTATAAATATATCATATAAACAGAGAAAAATAGAAGACAAAGCTCTTCTGGTATGAGATCATGTATATGGATCATATGTACGGCAGATACTGAAAATACAAAAAGGAGGCGGCAAGCATGTGTACCTGTATCACATACGAAAATGGAGATTTTTATTTTGGGCGAAATCTGGACCTGGAGTATTCCTTTGGCGAACGGGTGGTCATCACGCCGAGAAATTTTCCCCTCACATTCAAAAGGATGGAACAAATGAGTCATCATTACGGCATGATTGGCATGGCGGCGGTGATGAGAGAGTATCCCATGTACGCCGAGGCGGTCAACGAGAAAGGACTTGGTATGGCGGGGCTGAATTTCCCGGGAAATGCCGTCTATCCCAGGGAGAGTAAAAAGAAATACCAGGTCACTCCCTACGAGGTGATCCCCTGGATACTGGGGCAGTGCTCCTCTGCGAGGGAGGCTGTGGAATATCTGAAGGAGACAGATCTGGTGGGCCTTCCCTTTGCGCCGGAGGTGCCCCTGGCGCCGCTGCATTTCATGCTGGCGGACCGGCAGGAGGCATGGGTGGCTGAGCCGATGGAGGAGGGGCTGGAGCTTTATGAAAATCCCTTCGGAGTGCTGACAAATAACCCGCCATTTCCCTTTCATCTCATGAATATACGGCAGTACATGAACCTGACAGCCCGGGCTCCGAAGAACCGGTTTGGCGAGGGGCTGGACATGGAGCCCTTCGGGCAGGGGATGGGAGCCATCGGACTTCCGGGGGACGCGTCTCCGGCCTCCAGGTTTGTGCGGGCCGCCTTCCTAAGATGGAACTCCAGGGCGCCCCGGGAGGAGTCGGCAAATGTGTCCCAGTTTTTCCATATCCTTGATAATGTGGCTATGGTGAGGGGGATGGTCCTGACAGAGGAGGGGAGGGAGGACATCACCACCTACTCCTGCTGTGTCAACGCATGTACCGGAGTCTACTATTTCAAGACCTATGACAACCACAGGATCCAGGCAGTGGATATGAGAAGAGAAGACATGAATGGAAGCGGGCTGATTTCCCATGAGCTGCCACTGGGGGAGGATATTCGGCTCCTGTAGTCCTATGAAGGGTATGTGTCCAGCAGACAGTGGCAGTTTTTCCCCATTCCCTTGGCTGTGTAGAGAGCCTTGTCTGCCAGTCGGAACAGTTCATCGTAGGATTCTATAAAGCCGCTGGAAATCCCGCATCCGATACTGCAGGTGATGTGAGTGCTTAATCCGGGAAGCTCGATTTCAGAAATCTGCCGGTGGATGGAGCGGCATTTCTTCTCAAGCATATCCTGTGTGAGCGCTCCGATGAGAAGGATCACGAACTCATCGCCTCCAAATCGTCCGACAATGTCAGTGGATCGGAAAAGCTCCGGAAGCCTGTTTCCGATGCGGCTCAGCAGCTGGTCGCCGGCATAGTGGCCCAGACTGTCGTTGACTGCCTTAAAATTGTCGATGTCAAAGATCAGGAGCGCGCAGGGGTGGGGAAGAGAGGAGATGTCTTTTTGCAGATAAGCCTTTACGGAATCCTCAAAAGCCTTTTTGTTTAAAATGTCAGAGAGAGCGTCCCGCTGGCTGAGCTGCTGGTATTGCAGCCTCAGGTCAAAATCCCTGGCCCGAAGGTGAAGAATCGTGTGCGCGATGACAAAGGAGAAGGCAATACCTACAATAGAGGCAAAAATATCATACTGTGCAATGAAGGCCATTTTGTAGGACAATGTCAGCGTAACGAAGAGCGCTTCAAAGCAGAAAATGAGCAGATAGCTCAGCCAGAGCGGCAGGATAAACATAGCGGGCAGCGCAAGGCAGAGGGGAGCAAAGAAGGATGCGGGAGCTTCCCTTGAAGTATATACATCAATGAGAATGATAAAGAAAGCGACAACCACTTCAAAAACAATGCACAGGAAAGTTACAAAACGGAAATTCCCCCGCTTCAGCTTCTGATATAAAAGAGGAAATGAAGAATAATACCAATGAGGAGGGAAGGAACCAAAAATGCTGCGGCGTCATTTTCCACCCGGGGATAATCAGGGGAGTCAGCAGAAAAAACAGGAGAAGAAAGCCCACTGTGGACAGGCTGGCAAGCTGGAGAAGCCGCAGATTCTGCTGCGTGATTTCCGGAGATGCGGACTGAAAATACTGCCTTTTCTTTTCAACATCATTTTTAACGTATTGCTTTAAAGAAACCATAGCGCCCTCCGGTCTAATTTTGCTTATATTATATACCAATTAGGTAATGAATGCTATATCATGAACGACAAGGTTTTGACAAGGCAGAGGAAGTTTAATAGTAAAAATGCCGGAGGCTTTCCGGTGTTTTGTGGATAAAATGCCGGCAATGTGATAAAATCAGAGGGCAAAGATAAAAACGCAACGTGGGAGCCCGTCTCCTGCAGAGCCGGTAGGTAGTCCGGCTGTGGCAGCTGGTGTAAAGGAGCCTGCCCGCAATCCCAAAAGGATCCAGCGGGATGTGAAAAGGCAGGTACAGAGCGCAGGGATAGGCACAAGAGCGCAGGTTTGAGCTGAAACAGCAGAAAAAGAAGGAGAAACATAAGGGCAGGTGACGCTGCCCGTTTTCTCTTTGAGATGAAAAAAGCAAAGGAAGAGCAGAGGATGACTGAGAAAAGAGCAGAGAATACGACTGAAAAAACGACCAGGAAGATGACCGTGAAGACGACCGAAAAGGAAAGCGGCCGCACAGAAGAGCGGTTTGAGATCCGCCTGATCCGACGGCCGGAGGTCCGGGAGGCAGCGGAGGCAGAGCGGCTGTGTTTCCCGCCCAATGAGGCGGGGGCCAAGGAGGTCGTAAGGGACAGGGCCTTCCTGGCGGGAGAGCAGTTCCTGGTGGCTGTGGACAGAGAGACGGGGAAGATCGCGGGCTATCTGAATGGCCTTGTGACGGAGGAGTCCACCCTGCGGGATGAATTTTTTAAGCAGACAGAGCTCCACGACCCAAGGGGAGTCAATGTCATGATCCTCAGCCTGGGGGTACTGCCGGAATATCGCCGGCAGGGGCTGGCCTCGGAGCTGATGGCCTGCTATGTGAGGCAGGAGCGGGAGCGTGGACGCAGGATGCTGGTTCTGACCTGTCTGGAGGAAAAGGTGGAAATGTACCGGAAGATGGGGTTTGAGGACAAAGGCATGTCCCAGTCCTGCTGGGGCGGCGAGAGCTGGCATGAGATGACATACATCCTGTGATAAAACATAACCTTCGGTTAAAAAAACTTCCTGAAAATTAAGAACCGTTCAATATACACCCGGATATCCGTCTGCTACAATAACAGTAGTGAAGGCCTTCGCAATAAAAATGAGGAGGAACAGACTGTTATGCAGATGAAAGATGTGATACGAAGAAAACGCAGGGAATTCAATCTTACCCAGGAGCAGATGGCGGAGTATCTGGGCGTGTCGGCCCCCGCTGTGAACAAGTGGGAGAGCGGCGCCACCTACCCGGACATTTCCCTTGTCCCCGCCCTGGCCCGGCTTTTGAAGACAGATCCCAACACGCTGATGTGCTTTCGGGAGAGCCTGACCCGGGAGGAGATGGCAAAGGAGATGAACGAGGTGGCCCTGATTTCCCAGGAGGATGGAATAGAGGCAGCCGTCACCCGGGTCAGAGACCTGGCGGAGGAATATCCCTCCTGCGGGGAGCTCCTGTGCCAGCTGGCCACTATGCTGCGGGGGCTTGTGATCCTTAGGACGGCAGGAGACGAGCTGCGGCAGGAGTGCCAGGAATATGCGGTCCGGCTGTACGAGAGGGCGGCAAAATGTGACGACCCCGTGTCCGCGGACCGCGCCACATATGCGCTGGCCTCCCTCTGTATCCAGGAGGAGGACTATGAGAGGGCGGAGGAATACCTGCAGCGCCTTCCCGAGTACAGTTCGCTGGACAAGAGACAGCTGCAGATTTCCATGTATATGAAGCAGGAGAAAAATGAGGAGGCCGCCAGGCTGATCGAGCAGAAGCTGAATGGCTCCGTCGTGGAGGTCTATCTGCTTCTTAACAATCTGGCCACTGTGGCTGTGCGGGAGGGTGACCGGGAGCGGGCCCGGGAGATTGCCGGCTACGGGCGGAAGGTGATGGAGGCCTGGCAGTGGGATTACAGCGGCCTGTCCCTGGAATTTACGGTGGCCGTGGAGGAGAGAGACGGGGACCGCTGCGTGGAGCTGCTGCGGGAGCTGCTGGACTCCCTGTCCAGACCGCGGGATATGGGAAAATCCTTCCTCTTTGCCCATATTGCCACGAAGGAGCTGGATCCCGATTTTGGAGGGCAGATAAAGGATGCCCTCATGACGGCCATTGAGAAGAATGAGGAGTACGCATTTTTAAGAGAAAGAGAAGATTTTCAGGAGCTTTTCAGAGGCTTAAGAAAGAGGTGACAGAAACGTGAAGAGAGCAGTCAGCATTATTGCAAAGGGAAGCTATCACATTGGAGGGAAAAAGGTGACCATTGAGGGGAGCGCCCCGATCCAGACCAGTTTCTGGCCCGGGGGCCCGCCGGTGACCTACGACCCCAACGGAGATTTCCAGGCCGGACAGATGTACGTGCAGTACACAAGGCTGGAGGATCCGGTGGTGCCTTACCCGGTCTGCATGATCCACGGAGGCGGCTCCTCCGGCGCGCTGTGGGAGAGCACTCAGGACGGGAGACCGGGATGGGAATTCCGCTTTCTCCAGAACGGCTTCAACGTCAATGTGTCTGACGGCGTGGAGAGAGGGCGGTCCTCCTGGGCCCAGTTTCCGGAGATCAACCAGGGCCCGCCCATGTTTAACAGCTACGCGGAGCGGTGGACTACCTACCGTCTGGGGCCGAAATACGGTGTCCCCTACGAGGGAAGCCGATTCGACTACAGTAAATACGACCAGTTCATGAAGCAGCATGTGCCCAGATGGACCACCTCCAACGCCATGGTGCAGGCGGCCTATGACGAGTACTTTGCCAGCATGAAGGAGGGCATGATCGTCATGGCACACAGCCAGGGCGGACTCTTTGCCCTGGAGGCTGCTCTCAAAAACGCGGAAAATGTCAGGGGCGTCATCCTGGTGGAGAGCTCCTCCAACATGGACGTGGACAAGGTGGACGTTTCGCCCTTTAAGGATATACCGTTTCTCTTTGTGTATGGAGACTTCCTGGGCGAGGAGTACTGTATCGACGGCTACAAGTGGCCCGGCGCGTTCGCCTGGGAGGACAGCATGCGCAGGCTTCACGAGTGGCTTCTGGAGCTGGGAGGGGACAGCACCTGGATGTCTCTGCCCGAGATGGGCATAAGAGGAAACACCCACGCCTTCATGATGGAGGACAACAGCGACCAGATTGCGGATCTCATCTGCGGGTGGATGAAGGAGCATATCCACGGATGATTGGTGGGAAGAGTATATCCGTTGAGTATATCCGCTTTGATAAATGCTTCCGTTTTCCGTGCGATATGTTATAATATATCTATTTTAACAAGAAGAAAGGGGACAGGAGAGCCGGTGCGCTCTCCTGCAGAGAAGGTTATGAAAAGTTTACTGATACTTGGGGCCGGCGGATTTGGCCATATGATCCAGGAGACCGCAAAGCTTCTGGGATACGAGAAGGCAGTGTTTCTTGACGACGCGGTGAGAGACCCGGATGTAGTGGGAAAGTGCTGTGACTATGAGAGCTTTCTGGGGCAGTACGACACGGCCGTGGCAGCCCTGGGGGACAACAATATGCGCCTCCACTGGACGGAGAAGCTGATGGAGGCAGGGTACGATGTGCCGGCCATCATCCATCCGTCGGCGGTGGTAAGCCCCAGCGCATCTGTCGGCAAAGGGAGCTTTATTATGCAGAGGGCTATTGTCAACACCCACACCGTGGTGGAGCACGGAGTCCTCATCAACAGCGGCGCTGTGGTGGACCACGACTCCTACGTGGAGAGGGGCGCCCACATCGGCCTGGGGAGCGTGGTGAAGGCGAACTGCCGCATTGCGTCAAAGGTGAAGGTGGAGGCCGGAGAAGTGATCTTCTCCACCAGAAGGAAGATTGACGGCGTGGAGGACAGGAATCTGGAGGATGCCATCTACGCCTTTGGCTTTGGGAACCGGTGCAGCTATGTGAAGCCCTTTGGAGCCGGCCATATCAATGAGACCTATGCCGTGTATATGCCGGGGCAGGAGGGAGACGAGCTGTCCTACGTCCTGCAGAGGGTAAACAGCAATGTGTTCAAGGACCCGGCCGGGGTCATGGACAACATCTTCGGCGTGACTGAGTATCTGAGAAATGTGATCCGCAGGGAGGGCGGCGACCCGGACAGGGAGACGCTCTCCTACATCAAGACAAAGAGCGGATGCAACTACTTTGAGGACAGCGAGGGAGAGCCCTGGAGATGCTACAACTTCATCCCGGACTCTGTCTGCTACCAGCTTGTGGAGGAGCCGGAGCAGTTCTACCAGTCCGGCAGCAGCTTCGGCCATTTCCTGAAGCAGCTTTGCGACTATCCGGCTTCAAAATTAAATGAGACCATCCCGGATTTCCACAACACGGTAAAGCGTTTCGGCGCCTTCCAGGTCGCCCTGAAGAGGGACCTGAAAAACCGTGCCGCCTCCTGCCAGCCGGAGATTGATTTCGCGCTGGCCAGGGAGAAGGACTGCGGTGTGCTGGTGGAGCAGCAGGACGCGGGTATCCTGCCCCTGCGGGTGACCCACAATGACACAAAGCTGAACAACATCCTCTTTGATGAGAAGACGGGGAAGGGGCTGTGCATCATCGACCTGGACACGATCATGCCGGGGCTTGCGGCCAATGACTTTGGTGACTCCATCCGCTTTGGAGCCGCCACGGCAGAGGAGGACGAGCAAAACCTGGACCTCATGCACTTTGACATTTCCCTCTATGAGCTGTATGTGAAGGGGTATCTGGAGGAGACGAAGGACGTCCTGACTGAGGCGGAGATAAAGAGCCTTCCCTGGGGCGCCCGGCTCATGACGCTGGAGTGCGGCATCCGCTTCCTGACAGATTATCTCCAGGGGGATACCTACTTCAAGACGGATTATCCGGAGCACAATCTGGTGCGGGCCAGGACGCAGTTCCGCCTGGTGGACGAGATGGAGCAGCAGTTCGACCGCATGCAGGAGCTCGTGGAAAAGTATACAAGATAGTAGAAAGAAAAAGGAGCAGCGCTCTCCGGGAACCTGTGAGGACAAGGTTCTTAAGGGGCTCTGCTCCTTTTGTGTTATGTGGAATAAATCCCGTCTACAGTGATCTTCTTAAAAAAGCGGGAGAGACCGAGGGTCACGGTGTCGGCCGTGCGCAGCGGCTCCCGGTAGATCAGGACCTCGCCAAAATCGTGGGCGAAGCTCTGAAATCCCTTTCCCTTCAGGGCAGCCGCTTCATCCGGATCAGCAAACCTTGCTGATATGTTCAGCATCGGGCCGCCTCATGTGGAGCACACATGGGGGCTGAGCAGGATGTGGCGGAGACCTTTTTCTTTCATGTGGTCAGTCAGACGTTTATCCAGCTTCACTTTCATGATCATCCATCCCTTCTGTAAATGTTGTAACTGTATTGTACAGAAAAGGCAAAAGGATTTCTGTGACAAAGTTACACTTCCTTACATTTCCAGAAGGAAAGCGGAGGTATTACAGACACATCTTGAAAATGTGCTCTACATCATCTGTTGTCAGGTCCGTTATGCTGTGGAGGATGCCGCCGTGGTTCCCGGTAGCTTTCACCGCCATATCGTGGAGACGTTCCTCTGTGACGCCGAAGGCGGAAAGCCTGCTCTCAAGCCCCATCTCCTCATACAGCCAGTGGCTCAGGGCATCGATGGTCTTTTGCGCACCCTCCGTATCCTCAAGGCCGGAAGGGATGCCAAAGCATTTCTGACCGAAATGGTAGAAGACAGGAGCCGTCTCTTCGCTTAAGACATACTGCATCCATCTGGGGAAGAGGATGGCGATGCCGTGGCCGTGGGGGATTTCATAGAAGGCGGCAATGCCGTACTCTGTCATGTGGAGCGCCATGTCCTGGATACCGCCCATATCCATGATGCCGCCGGTGATCATGGCCGACAGCCAGGACAGGTTCTGGCGGGCCTCCGTGTTGTTCGGGTCTTTCACGGCAATGGCTCCGTATTTTACTGTGTTGGCAGCCATCACCTCCATCATTTCGCTCACAAATTCAATCTTGTGGTCCTTCAGGAAATAGCGGATTTCCACGATGTGGGAGAAAATATCCGCCGCTCCGACTGCTGTCTGGTAGGGGCTCACCGTGTAGGTGATGGACGGGTCGATGAAGGCAGCGGTGGGCTGGTAGCCGGCGTGCCAGGGATCCAGCTTCTCGTTTGTGTCCGCATTGGAGATGACAGCCCAGGCGTCGTTCTCTGAGCCGGCAGATGCCATGGTGGGGACTGCGATGAGGGGGAGAGCCCGGGGCTCGTCCACTTTTTTGGTCACCAGATCCCAGCAGTCTCCCTCGTAAAAGGCTGCCTGGGCGACCACCTTGGAAGCGTCGATGACAGAGCCGCCTCCCACGGCGATCACCACCTGACACCCGGCATCCCTGCATATTTTTGCAGCCCGGTTGACCGAGGTGTACTGGGGATTGGGCTCGATACCGCTGCACTCTGCTGTCTCGATGCCTGCTCCGGAGAGGATGGATATGATCCTGCCATAGAGACCGTTTTTCTTGATGGAGCCGCCTCCGTAGACGAGGAGAGCCTTGTCCCCGTGCCTTTTGACCTCCTCTGCAAGGTGGGAGAGCTGCTGGTCTCCGAAATAGATTTTTGTAGGGTTGTAGTAGACAAAGTTATTGATCTTCATAGTGAAATCCTCCTGTTTGTTTTATCTGGCGTTTTTTGTGGACGCTGCCTTTTTGTTGTGGTCCAGCTCTGCTATGGACCAGATGACTGCAAATATAATGACAATGACAAGTCCGATCTGACAGGGGAGCCTTGGGTCTGCATTTCCCGTCAGGTCAGCAACTCCTGTGATGTAAAAGCTGGTGAGAAAGCAGCCTAAATTCATGCCGCTGACAAAGAGGGCGGAGGCCATGCTCTGTTTTGACGGCGGGACATAGCCGGCAAAGCTGTTGATCGTCCCAGGCCAGACGATCTGCACGGCAATCCCGCACACGACCACACCGATGACGATCAAGGGCAGATTGTGGCCGAAGCTGAAAATGGCTGTTCCCGCGGCCCAGAGCACAAGCCCGACGGGGATCGTGAAGCGCCCTGCGGCCTTGTATACGCCTGCGAAGATCACTCCGGCGATGGCGTTACCGATGGTAAACAGGGAGGAGATGATCCCTGTCACGGCAGCTGTGCCGAGCCCCTCCTGGTCCACAATGGCGGACATGTTCAAAAGTATTGGGTAGAAGGCGAAAAACACGATCATAAACATGGCAGAGGCGAAGACTGCCATAGGGGGAAGCTTTTCGCCGGGGCTGTTCTGTGAGCGGTCAGCTGCACTGCCTTGTATACTCTGTTCGGTTTCATTTTTTTCCGGTTCCTTCAAAAAGATGAGGACCAGGATCAGCGGTATGATCAGGATGCCGTGGACGAGCCAGACATAGGATGCGCTGATGTCGCAGACGGCTCCGGATACAAGCATATAGATGATAGAGCCGGCGGACATGGCTACGGTGGCTTTTCCCAGGACGCCGGGGCGCTCGCTGTCATCAAAAAGCTTCAGGGCAAGAGTGCTCTGCAGCGGAAATCCCAGACCGATGCAGAAACCTACGATGATGCGCAGTATAAGGACTGTGGTAAAATTTGTGATAAAATACGGCAGGACGCCGGCGATGATGGTCCCACCGAGAGAGACTACGGCCATCTGTTTAAATCCTACCTGCTTCCCGAGGACAGCGCCGGCTGCCAGGGATCCCGGGATCATGAAAAGGGATGAGATAGTGGACAGCAGAAGCACAGTGCCGTAGGTTATGTCCGGGTAAAGTTCCGTGGCAATGGAATTCATGGCAGGGCTCATGATGAAAATGACATTTGCGGCAAAATACACTGCCAGAACGCTGATAAAGTTTCCTCTTTTTTGGTTGGTATTGTTCATAATAAAAATTCCTCCTCCGCTCAGACTGACAGGCGGGCTGTTAGATGCGCATGGCCACATCTACTGCTTCGTGAGTGGCTGCGTACACTTTTCCGGCCTTTTTTGCATCCCCGATGACGTATACCTCGTCGGCCAGCTCCTGGAACTCCTGGCCGAAGGGATTGTAGTTTCTTGTGCCCAGAGCCAGGACAACGCTGTCAAAGCCCTTCAGCGTGCGAACGGTCCCGCTTTCCTCTGTCAGATCGCTGTACGTGACACCATCAGTCAGGAATTCCTGAATAGCTGCATTTGTCAGAAGGGTCACATCGTGGTCTTTCAGCTCTCTGAGAAGCATGGGCTTTGCGTAGGGATCCAGGTCTGCTGCAATCTCCGGTTTCATCTCGATGACCGTTACCTCCCGGCCCTGCTCTGCCAGAAAATCAGCCGTTTCCGCTCCGATCAGGCCTCCTCCTGCCACCAGGACTCTGTGCCCGGTGACGGCCTTGCCGAGAAGGACATCGCAGGGGTTCAGCACGCCGGCGCTGTCCAGTCCCTTGATGGGCGGGGTCAGGTTTGTGCTCCCGGTCGCAATGACCAATACATCGGGATGGATTTCTTTTATCTTTTCAGTGGTCAGCTCGGTGCCGGTCATGATGTTGACTCCGTATTTCCTGCACTGCCGGATATTGTAGCCGATCATCTTGGCTATAGGGCTCTTGGAGGGTGGATAGGCGGCCGGCAGAAAAGCGCCTCCAAGGTAATCCTCACGCTCGGCCAGGTCTACCCTGTGGCCTCTGGCTGCCAGGATCCAGGCAGCCATCAGGCCTCCCGGTCCGCCACCTGCGACAAGGACGTGCCTGGCATGCTCGGTCTTATTGGAGATGTAGGACTCTTCCGTGCTGTTGAAGGGATTGACTACGCAGCTTATGGGCTCGTCGGAAAAAAGATGCATGATGCAGCCCTGCCCGCAGCTGATGCAGGGAATGACAGAGTCGTAGTCCCCGGCTTCTACCTTCTCCGGGAAATGGGGGTCAGCTATGGACTGGCGCCCAAAGGCCACCATGTCGGCGCTTCCGTCTCTAATGGCAGCCTCCGCGATCTCCGGATCCGTATACCTTCCAACCGTGATGACCGGGATGCGCACGGAGCTCTTGACCCTGGCTGCGGCCTCTGTCTCATAGCCGGGAGCCAGATAGGTGGAGCCGATACAGTAAGCCAGGCTTCCGTAAGTGGAGATGCTGACATGGATGGCTGCCGCGCCTTCCTCCTCGCACATCTGACAGACAGCTTTTGTCTCCGCTACTTCCCGTCCGCCTGTGATCATCTCAGAGCCGCTGATCCTGACAATGACAGGGAAATCGTCTCCCGCTTTTTTTCGGATATCCCGCAGCACAAGGCGGAGAAAGCGCATCCGGTTGTGGAGGGAGCCTCCGAATTCATCCGTCCTTTTGTTGGCGTGCCCGGACAGGAACTGAGCGATGAGATAGCCGTGGGAGGCGTGGAGCTCCACTGCGTCAAAGCCGGCCTTTTTGCCTCTCGCCGCAGCGTCTCCGAAGGCCTGCACCATCTCGTATACCTCTTCTGTTGTCATCTCCCGGGGCATGGACTGGCAGGAGGGACAGGGAACCTTCGAGGGAGCCAGGACAGGAACGCCGCCGGTGTATTTTTCTTCTGTCTCCCGTCCGCAGTGCCGCAGCTGGACCGCGATCTTTGCCCCTTCTCTGTGAACGGAGCCGGTCAGCCTTTCGTAGCTGGGAATCAGCGAGTCATCCCAGAGTCCGCATTCATTGACCAGGGATCTTCCGTCGTAGCGGACCGCACAGCATTCCAGTATCAAAAGCCCGAAGCCGCCCCTGGCCCTCTCGGTGTAGTAGGAGATCAGTTCATCGCCCGCCTCGCCGCTGTGAAGGGCCAGGTTGGTTCCCATGGCAGGCATGACAAACCGGTTCCTTATTTCCATAGGACCGATTTTTACAGGTGTAAATAATTTCCGCTCTTGCATTTAAATTTCCTCCTTCGGATCTGTTTGTTAAAATTATGGCAAATAAGGAGGGGTTTTACAATTGATAAACAGGGAGCTGTCATCTGTATACAGATACACGGCACTGTTTTATCTGTGGACAGGCAGACGGGGAGTAGATGTCTATATGTAGACAATTTACCTGAAAATGTCAAAAAATAACTGCTTTTTTCGGGGAAATATGCGGTGCGATGTGATAGAATAGTCACAAAAGAAAAAGGAAGCAGAGAACCGGGAAGTGATGTAATATGGCGATCGATATTCACAATATGCTGGCGGAGGCCATGCTGGAGCTGTGCACGGAAAAGCCCCTTGCCTCCATTACAGTCAAGGATCTGCTGAAAAAGACAGGTGTCAGCAGGCAGACCTTCTACAATCGATTTAAAGACAAAAACGACCTGATCCAGTGGATCTATGAACACAAGGTGCTGGGGAATTTCCTGAACAATGACCCCGATTTTACATACTATGAGAACACGCTGAGTTTTTACAGAAACATAGATGCCTACCGGAATTTCCTCAAACAGGCATGCGCCATCCGGGAGCAGAACTGTCTGATGGACTTTATGCTGTGGTTTGTAGTGGACTATGACATTCGGTGGCATACATACCACAATGGCGGGAAGCCCCTGTCGAGGGAGCAGCTTTTTGCTACAAAGTACCATTCTATCGCCTCCATACAGACGGCTGTTGAGTGGATCATGAGCAGCGACCCGGAGCCTCCGGAGGTCATGGCCAGGCGCATTACCCTTATCCGGAAGATCAGTCTCAGCGACACGCTGTTCGGAAAGGACTGTAAGATTTACGATATAGAAGAGTAGAACGATATAGACGAACAGCGCGGATATAAGGAGATAAAAAAGGGAGCCCCCAGGTCGGGAATGTTGTACCGACCTGTGAGTTCCCTTTTTCTATGGTCTGTTTAATGGAAAAACCAGTCTACAGCTTCTCCCCTGTCAGCATCTCGTATGCCTGCAGATATTTGTCAATGGTCTTCTGCACGATGTCGTCCGGCAGAGTCCAGTCGTTGTCCGGGTTGGCCTTCAGCCAGTCGCGGGCAAACTGCTTGTCAAAGGAGGGCTGTCCGTGTCCCGGCTCATACCCCTCTGCGGGCCAGAAGCGGGAGCTGTCCGGTGTCAGCATCTCGTCGCCCAGGACGATGTTGCCTTCCTCGTCCAGGCCGAATTCGAACTTGGTGTCCGCGATGATGATGCCCTTTGACAGTGCGTAGTCAGCGCATTTCTTGTAGAGGGCGATGGTGCAGTCACGGAGACGGGCTGCGTACTCCTCGCCTTTTCCCGGGAAATATTTCTCCAGGTGGGCAACGCTCTGCTCGTAGGAAATGTTCTCGTCGTGGTCGCCGATCTCCGCCTTTGTGGACGGTGTGTAGATGGGCTCAGGCAGCTTGTCGGACTCCTTCAGGCCTTCAGGCAGCTTGATGCCGCACACAGTGCCGTCCTTCTGGTAGCTGGCCCATCCGCTTCCTGTGATGTAGCCCCGGACGATGCATTCGATGGGGAGCATCTCCAGCTTGCGGCACATCATGCTGTTGCCGTCAAATCTGGGCTGCTGGAAGAACTCCGGCATGTCCTTTACGTCTGTGGATATCATGTGGTTGGGCAGGATGTCCTGGGTCATATTGAACCAGAATTTGGACATCTGTGTCAGCACGGTGCCCTTCTTGGTCACTTCATTTTTTAGGATCACATCAAAACAGCTGATGCGGTCTGTCGCGACCATGATCAGGCTGTCGCCGTTGTCGTAGATCTCGCGTACTTTTCCTTCTTTGATTGGCTTCATATTCAATACCTCATTTCTATGATATTTCTATGCTCTGTTGATGCTAAAGAGATTATAACACAAAAAATATTATTTGCTCTAATTTTTACATATTCTTTTATTAGCTTTTATAATAAGTGCTTATAATCATGCCAGTATCGCGCCGGCGGTCCGATTGCCCTCTTGTAAATCAGTGCTGTTGTGATAAGATAGAGACAGAAAAAAAGAAAGGAAGGTGTCTGATATGAACAGAGAAGTAAAAGACTATGTTACAGAGAAAACCCATGAGCTGATGGAGGCACACTCCTGCAGCAGAGAGGCAAAGGAGGCCGCCCAGGCATGGCTTGACGCCGTGGGGACAGAAGGGGAGGCTGAGGAGACAAGGAAATATATCGCTGAGCTGGAAGCAGACATCATGCCACTGGATGGCCTGATCGCCTTTGCCGAGTCTGATATGGGAGCAAAGGTGTTCGGGGACAATGCCAGGGGTGTGGCAGAGCACGGAAGAGAGCTCAAGGCTGCCGGGAAAAAATATTGTGACTGTCCGGCCTGCGCGGCTGTGGAGGCCATCCTGGAGAAGAAAGAGGAGATGCTGGCCTGAGTAGGCAGGGCAACACGTATCTGAAGCCGGGAGAGAGGTCCGAAACTACATTTCCCGACGGAAATCAAATGAAAACAGGAGCAAGTATGGCAGATAAGAAGAAAACGGTCCGGAGCTGTGCAGATTGTACCTACTACAGCTACGATGAGGAGTACGGCGGCTATGTCTGCGATGTGAACATGGACGAGGACGAGTATGTCCGGCTCATATCGGACAGCCGCTATGCCTGTCCCTACTACCGCAGCGGGGATGATTACAGGATCGTACGAAAACAAATGTAAGGGAATAGGGTAAGATGATGAGAAGACAGGGAAGAAGCTCCTCCGCAAAGAAAAAGGCGGCGCTGGCGGTCCTTGGTATCCTGCTGGCGGCGGCGCTGTGCGGGGCGGCCTGGATACTCCTGAGAGGCGGCGGACAGGGGAAAACAGACACGGCCGGGACAGACCAGGACGGCCGGCAGGCAGAGGAAGAGGGACGGCCGGCAGAGGAGGACGATGCAGCCGGGGAAGAGACCGAGGATCAGACCCCGGAGGAGCAGCTGGCGGCGAGAGTGCAGGAGACGCTGGATGGGATGACACTGGAAGAAAAAGTGAACCAGCTCTTCATGGTGACGCCGGAGCAGCTGACGGGAGTGGGCACGGCTGTGCAGGCGGGGGAGGCTACCAGGGCGGCCCTTGAGCAGCACCCGGTAGGGGGTGTGATCTATTTTGCCCAGAATCTGCAGAGCCCGGACCAGACCCGGCAGATGCTGGCTAATACAAGCCAGTATGGGGAGGAGGCCGCGGGCTTTCCTATATTCCTCTCCGTAGACGAGGAGGGAGGCCAGGTGTCCAGGATTGCCTCAAATCCTGCCTTCCAGGTTCCGTCCTTTGAGTACATGAGCCAGGTGGGGCAGAGAGGAAATACCCAGGAGGCCTATGACATCGGGAGTCAGATCGGGGCCTACCTGCGGGACCTGGGCTTTAATATGGATGCGGCGCCGGATGCGGATGTGCTGACCAACCCTGCCAACGAGGTGGTGAAATACCGCTCCTTCGGGGCGGATCCCCAGCTTGTGGCCTCTATGGCGGAGGCGGAGCTGCAGGGGCTTCGGGAGCAGGGCATCATCGGCATGTACAAGCATTTTCCGGGCCACGGAGGGACCACGGCGGACTCCCACCAGGGGTATGCCTATGTGGAGGAAAATCTGGAGCAGCTCATGAGCCAGGCGCTGGTGCCCTTTCAGGACGGCATCGACAAGGGGGTGCAGGTCATCATGGTGAGCCATATTGCCTGCCCCAACGTGACAGGAGACAATACGCCGGCCACGCTGTCTTCCGTGATGATCACGGATGTGCTGCGCGGTCAGATGGGATTTGACGGGATGGTCATGACAGACGCCCTCAATATGGGAGCCATCACCTCGCAGTACTCCTCCGCCGACGCGGCGGTGAAGGCACTGCAGGCGGGAGTGGACATGCTGCTCATGCCGGAGGATTTTGAGAGTGCCTTCCAGGGAGTGCTCCAGGCGGTCAGCGACGGACGGCTGACAGAAGAGCGGATAGACCAGTCTGTGGAGAGGATACTGAGGATCAAGCTCTCCATGTGACCCCTCCGCGTGTTGGACATGCTCCTGAAAAGTAAATAAGAGCGCAAAGAAAATCCACTGTATCTTTTGATCTTTAAAGGTACAGTGGATTTTCAGCTTATTCCATCCATTGGAATTTACCTCCTTATTTACTTGATATCTATTTGAAACTATTATCTCAAATAGTGAATTTTTTGGATTTAAATTACTTTCCCATTGGTCTTTACCTCTTTCATTAGTTTTGTTGATAATTTGGATTTAAGATTAAGTTTTCGGTGGTCCGTCCTCCTTTTCTTTTGTTGTCATTATAATACCTCACAAAACTGGAAATGTCAATATAAAAAACAGAAAAAATAAAATAAATAACGAAAATAACAGATTAAAAAGAATTATAAACAAAATAAAAATTTTAATTTGCATATAAAAATCAAAATTTTCAGATAAAACAGGAGCGGACCTTTAAGGTCTGCTCCTGTGTGGATCTCAGGGGCTACCTGACGGTGTCGGCAGCCTCCTGGAGTGTCTGGATGAGGGAAGTCAGCTCCTCCTCCGACAGTCCGGAGAAGCTCTTGAAGGAGCGGAGCGGAGAGTTCTCCAGCATTTTCAGAGTCATTTCCGGGGTGATAGCCTCGGAAGCGGCCTCTGAGGAGTTGTCTCCGCCTCCGGTCATGTCTGAGGCCAGATCCGTCATCATGGAGCGGATGACAGGGGCGGTCCGCTCATCGGCCAGAAGCTCTGCCACGGTGGTGTTCCTGTGGATGTGGAAGGGAAGCTGTGTCTCTGTGACAAAGTGGACGGTCTTTGTCAGGCGGATGTCCCTTGAGGAGGCCCCGGCCAGGATCTCGTAGTCGCCGGTGGCCGCGTACCAGTCGTGTATCCGCGTGTTGTACCAGGCGAAGCTGCGCTTGTCCAGTGCCATTTCCACGGTCTTCTCCTGCCCTGGCTCCAGGAAGACCTTGGCGAAGCCCTTCAGCTCCTTCACCGGCCGGTTCGCCGCTCCTGTCAGATCCGAGACGTAGAGCTGTACGATCTCCTTTCCGGCTATGTCCCCTGTGTTTTTCACCTTGAGGGACACGGCCAGTGTGTCGCTGTCCGAGAGCTGGTTACGGGAGAGCTTAAGGTCGCTGTACTGGAAGGAGGTGTAGGAGAGTCCATGGCCGAAGGGGAAGCGCACGTCCATCTCCTTCTTGTCATAGTACCGGTAGCCCACGAACACCCCTTCTTTGTACTCTACTGTCTGCCCGTCTCCCGGGAAGTTCAGGTAGGAGGGATTGTCCTGAAGCTTTAATGGGATCGTCTCCGCCAGCTTTCCGCAGGGATTGGCAAGGCCGAAGAGGAGGCGCACCTGGGCCGCCCCCACCGCCTGGCCGCAGAGGTAGGCCTCCAGGATAGCCTTCACATCGCCGGCCCAGGGCATCTCCACGGGGGAGCCGTTGTGGAGGAGGACGACGGTGTTTTTCTGCACCCGGAGGATTTCCTGAATGAGCTCGTTCTGGCACTTTGGCATCCCCATGTGGGCCCGGTCGTAGCCCTCGGATTCAAAGGCGTCCGGAAGGCCGGCGAAAATGACCGCGATGTCCGCCTCCTCTGCCACCCTTACCGCCTCGGTGAGGAGAGCCGGATCGATTCTGTCCTCCTCTACATTGTAGCCCTGGGCGTAGGTGATCTTGGAGGTGATCTCCGGTATCTGCCCGGCCGCCTCCAGAGCCCCCGTGATCTTATAGGAGTTGATGTGGGAGCTGCCGCCGCCCTGGAACCGGGGCTTCTCGGCAAATTTCCCAATGAAGGCGATCTTCTTTCCCTCCTTCGGAAGGGGGAGAAGGCCGTCGTTTTTCAGGAGGACCATGGACTCCGTTGCAATCCTTTCCGCAAGGCGGTTATGCTTCTCCATGTCAAAGTCGCCGGGTCTGCGGCCGTCCGCGAATTTAAAGATGATCCGAAGGATGCGCTCCACAGCTCTGTTAAGGACAGCCTCGTCCAGGGTTCCATTCTTGACAGCGGCCACGATCTCTGCGTCCGTGTGCCCGCCGCTGGCAGGCATCTCCAGATCCAGTCCGGCGGCCAGTCCCCTGACTCTGTCGTTGACAGCGCCCCAGTCGGACATGACATAGCCCGCAAAGCCCCACTCGTCCCGCAGGACCTCTGTCAGAAGCCAGTGGTTTTCGGAGGCAAAGGTGCCGTTGATCTTGTTGTAGGAGCACATGACAGTGTCCGGTTTTCCATCCTTGATGGCTGCCTCAAAGGCGGCCAGGTAGATTTCCCGGAGAGTCCGCTCGTCGATCTCTGAGGAGCAGGACAGACGGCGGTACTCCTGGTTGTTGGCTGCGAAGTGCTTGATGGAGGTGCCCACATTTTTGGACTGCACGCCCTGGATGTGGGCGGCTGCCATCTGGGAGGCCAGATAGGGGTCCTCGGAAAAATATTCGAAATTGCGCCCGCATAAGGGTGAGCGCTTGATGTTCACCGCGGGCCCCAGGATGACGGACACGTCCTCCGCCTGGCACTCGTCTCCCAGCGCCTCCCCCAGCTCTCTTAAGAGCTCCCGGTCAAAGGAGCAGGCCGTGGCGCAGGCAGTGGGGAAGCAGACAGCCTTGATGCTCTCGTTTGCTCCCAGGTGGTCCGCCTTCTCGTTCTGCTTGCGCAGGCCGTGAGGGCCGTCGCTCACCATGACCTCCGGGACGCCCAGGCGCTCCACGCCCTTCAGGTGCCAGAAATCCCTGCCGGAGCACATGTCGGCCTTTTCCTCCAGAGTCATCTGGCTGACAATGGATCTGATATCGCGTTCCATATGATATACCATTCCTTTCTAAAACGCCGGGGTCTGCCGGCGCTGCCTTTTCTTTTACCATAGCATAAAGAGAGGGGAAATGACAGATGAAAATTTTCGGATTGCGGCGGCAAATGATATTGTATAAAATGATGTTAAGGCCAAAAGCCCGGGGCTATGATGCCTGCAGATTGATACAAATTGATACAAAGAGATAAAAAAGGAGAGGGAAAATGATCAGATGGAACAATGACTACAACTGCGGGGCTCATCCCGTTATTTTACAGGCGTTTATGGATACGAACGGCGAGAGCTACGGAGGCTACGGCATGGACGAGTGGTGCGAGCGGGCGGCCGTTGAGATAAAGAAGCACCTGGGAGGGGCGGATGCGGATATCCACTTCATGCTGGGAGGCACTCAGGTGAACTACACCATGATCGCCGCGGCGCTGCGCCCCTACCAGGGGATCATCTGCGCGGACTCAGGGCACATCCAGGTCCATGAGACCGGGGCGGTGGAGCACACCGGGCACAAGATACACGTAGTCCCGGGGGTGAAGGGGAAGATCACGGCCCGGGCTGTGGAGAGGGAGGCGGAGGACTACCGCTCAAGCGACATCCCGGAGCATGTGACCCAGCCGAAGATGGTATTCCTGTCCTTCCCCTCCGAGTACGGGACTATCTACACAAAGGAGGAGCTCTCGGACATCAGCCGGGTCTGCCGCAAGTACGGCCTGTACCTGATGGTGGACGGCGCCAGGATGGGCTACGGGCTGGGCGCTGAGGGAAATGACGTGACCCTGGCGGACATTGCGGCTGCGGCGGATATTTTCTACATCGGCGGCACCAAGTGCGGGGCCATGATGGGGGAGGCTGTGGTCATCGTGAATGAGGAGCTGAAGGACCATTTCCGCAGCTACATGAAGCAGAACGGGGGACTGCTGGCCAAGGGCTGGGTGCTGGGTCTCCAGTTCTACACCCTGTTCAGGGACGGCACCTACTTTGACATCACAGAGCGGGCGGACAGGTACGCCATGGACATACGCCGGGCTTTTGCCGAAAAGGGCATAGAGTCCTACATCGACAGCCCCACAAACCAGCAGTTCCTCCTTCTGACAGAGGAGCAGAAGGAAAAGCTGGCCAAAAACCATATCTTTGAAAATCAGTTCCAGACCAGGGACGGCCGTTTCTGCGTCCGCTTCTGCACGAGCTGGAGCACAAAGGAGGCGGATGTGCAGGCCCTCCTGAGGGATATCAGGGCGCTCTAGACGGAGAGGATTTTGCCGAAAAAGCGGACAGATATGATACAATGATACAAAAGCTGATTTTTGACGGGAGGACAGAGGATATGAAACTATTTCAGGAGAAGCCGGAGGTGCATCAGTACGGCGGCGCGCAGGAGTTTGTGGAGGATTTCCAGATCGGGGAAGGGGATTTTGTCCTGGCGGGGAAATCCGTGCTTGAGGCCCATTTTGCGGGGCTGGAGAAGACCGGTGCAGTGATACGCTGCAAGAGCCGGTATGGCCAGGGAGAGCCTACAGACCTGATGGTGGACGCGCTTCTTGCGGACTTCCGAAAGACAGGCTGTGGAAGGATCATTGCCATCGGCGGCGGTGCGGTCATCGATATGGCCAAGATACTGGTGCTGGACGGAGATGCCCCGGCAGCGGATATTTACCAGAGAAGGACAGAGCTTAATAAGGTGCGCTCCCTGGTGGCTGTGCCCACCACCTGCGGCGCCGGCTCGGAGGTGTCCAGCGTGTCCATCGCGGAGGTGACGGAGCTGCACACAAAGCTGGGACTGGCCTGTGATGAGATTTACCCGGACCACGCGGTGCTGATCCCGGAGCTTTTAAAGGAGCTGCCCTGGCATTTCTTTGTCACCAGCGCCATCGACGCCCTGATCCACGCCATTGAGTCCTATGTGTCGCCCAAGAGCAATCTCTACACAAGGATGTTTGCAAAGCAGGCCATGGAAATGCTGCTTGGAGGCTTTCGGAAGCTGGCAGGGGAGGGGCAGGGCTGCAGAGAGAGCCTGTATGAGGAGTTCCTCGTGGCCAGCAACATGGCGGGCATCTCCTTTGCCAATGCGGGGACCGGCGCTGTCCACGCTATGTCCTATCCTTTGAGCGGGGTGTACCATGTGACCCACGGGGAGGCCAACTACCAGTTCCTCACGGCCGTGTTCCAGGCCTACCAGGAGAAGGCTCCAAATGGCGGCATAGGCGGGCTCAATGAGTTCCTGGCAGGTATCCTGGGATGCGGGCCCGGGCATGTCTACCGGGAGATAGAGGAGCTTCTGGGCAGCCTGATCCAGAGGAAGCCCCTCCGCGAATATGGCATGAAGGAGGAGGAGGTCAGGGCCTTTGCCGAGAGCGTGGAGGCGACTCAGCAGCGGCTTTTAAACCAGAGCTATGTGAAATTCACGGCGGACGAGATGGAGGAAATCTACCGGAAGCTGTACTGATAGGAAACGCCGGATGGGAGTGACGGAATATGGAGAAGACGGATATTTATATCACTCAGGGAAAGGATTACTGTGAGATGACCAGGGAGCTTTTGGAGGCCTGCTACGGCTCCCTCATCTACGCCCTGGACCGGCTTGACGAGACGGGGTACCTTAAGGGCAAGGTAAGAGAGAGTATTACCATCGGCCAGGGGTTCCGGGGGAAGGAGGGAGAGCTGGGTGTGGGAAACTGCACCCGCTGCTTCCGGAGATCACTGGCAGGCTGCCCGCCCAAGGCGGTGGACATTGCGGAATTTTTTAAGAGGGAGTGGGAAGATGAGAGATAAGATGCCGGACAAAAGACCAGGCATGGCACCGGGGAAGATGCCGGGCGGGAGGATCCTGGTTGTGGAGGACGACCGGGAGCTGGCAGAGGGGATTGCCTGGATGCTGGAGAAGGAGGGCTTTATCCCCCTTGTGGCCCGCTCGCTTTCGGAGGCCGGGAGACTGCACCGGGGAGAGGGGGCGGACCTGGTCCTTTTGGATGTGAACCTGCCGGACGGGGAGGGCTTTGACTTCTGCCGGTATCTGGCGGAGAGCGGGGGAGGCCGGAGCAGGACCCCGGTCCTCTTCCTCACGGCCCGGGACCTGGAGGAGGACATGCTGAAGGGCTATGAGCTGGGAGCCCAGGACTATGTGACCAAGCCCTTTTCCATGAAGGTGCTCTTGAAGAAGATCGACGTGATACTCAGGAGGGAGAAGAAGGACGCGGGGCAGATTTTTGACGACGGGCATCTGCGCCTGGACCTTCTGGGGGCAAAGGCGGAGGTGGAGGGCCGGCCCTGTCCGGTGACGCCCACGGAATTCCGGCTCCTTAAGGAATTCCTCACCCATAAAGGGCAGCTCCTCACCTACGACCTGCTGCTGGACCGGCTCTGGGAGGGCGGCAGTCAGATCGTGGACCGGCACGCCCTGACGGTCAATATCGGCCGCCTCCGGGGTAAGATAGAGGACGAGGACCACAAATATATTTCAAATGTGTACGGGATGGGATATCAGTGGATCAGATGATGGCGATCACAGCCGCGGCCCTTGTCCTGGCAGGGATTTCCATCTGGAGGATGGGGCGGCAGAAAAAGGATATATATACATTTACAGAGGAGCTGGAGGAGAACCTGGATGCCCTCCTTGCGGGGGAACCCCTGAAAAATGACCAGGAGACCAGGGATACCCTGTCCGGGAAGGTAAATGAGAAACTGGCCCGCATCCAGCATATCCAGGAGAGAAGAGAGCAGGAGAGCCTGGAGGCCAAGGAGCAGATGAAGGAGCTCATCTCAGATATTTCCCATCAGACAAGGACGCCCATCGCCAATCAGAAGCTCTGCCTGGAAATCCTCAGGAGGGAGGAGCTCCCGGAGGAGACCGGAGTTTTTCTAGACAGGCTGGAGCACCAGACGGACAAGCTGGACTTTCTCTTTCGCAGCCTGGTGAAAATGTCCCGGCTGGAGACGGGGATCATCCAGATAAAAAAGAGGGACTGCGATCTGGCGGAGACGCTGAAGCGGGCCATCTCCGCCGTGGTGGCCGCCGCTGCCGCAAAGGATATCGAGATCCGGGCGGAGGCGGAGGGGCCTTTCCTTTTATCCCACGACCCCAGGTGGACAGAAGAAGCGGTGTTCAACCTTCTGGACAACGCGGTGAAGTACACCGGGCGGGGAGGCCGGATAGGACTGTCTGTCAAGAAGGGGGAAATCTTTGCGGAAATCCATGTGAAAGATACGGGAAAAGGAATCCCTCTGGAGAGGCAGGCGGAAATCTTTACCCGGTTTTACCGGGAGCCGGAGGTCCACGACGTGGAGGGGATCGGGATCGGCCTGTACCTGACAAGGCGGATCGCAGAGCTCCAGGGCGGATATGTGGAGGTCCGCTCCCGGGAAGGGGAGGGGGCCGACTTTGCCATCTGCCTTCCCCTGCAGGAGAGGGAGTGACGCGGTCACAGTTTTGTGATGATTCGGAACTGAGACTGGTTTGTGACTTTTGCGCTTTACAATAAAGCCATGGCCAGAGGGATCTATGGCCGGACGAGAAAAGGAGGCGTAAAAGTGGATAACTGGATCGTAAAGACGAAAAATTTAAAGAAATACTATCAGCTTGGAAAGAACACGGTGAAGGCCCTGGACGGAGTGGACTTTGCCGCGGCAGAGCGGGAGTTTGTGGCCATTATCGGAAAATCCGGAAGCGGCAAGAGCACTCTTCTGCACATGATCGGAGGGCTGGATGAGCCCACCTCCGGGGAGGTGTACGTGGACGGCCGGAGGCTTGCGGGCATGAGCCGGGAGCAGCTTGCCGTCTTCCGGCGCAGGAAGGTGGGTTTTGTCTTCCAGAGCTACAACCTGGTGCCGGACCTGAACGTGTATGAGAACATTGTCCTGCCCATCGAGCTGGACGGGCGCAGGATCGACCGGGCGTTTGTGGATGAGATCCTGTCCCTTCTGGCACTGGAGGAAAAGCGGGAGGCCCTGCCCGGCACCCTGTCCGGGGGACAGCAGCAGCGGGTGGCCATTGCCCGGGCCATCGCCAGCAAGCCCGCCATCATTTTGGCAGACGAGCCAACAGGCAACCTGGACACGGCCACCAGCCACGACGTGATGGGGCTTTTGAAGGTGGCGGCGAAACAGTTTCAGCAGACTATCATCCTCATCACCCACGACAGCGACATCGCCCAGATGGCGGACCGCATCGTGCACATCGAGGACGGACGGATCGTGAAGGCAGGTGATACCTATGCTGGCTAACAACAATCAGGGAGTCATCCGCCGGATGGCGAGACGGTCTCTTGCAAGCAGCCGGCGCAGGACCGTCATCATGGGCCTGGCCGTGGCCCTGTCGGCCTTTATGCTCTTTTCTGTGTTCACTGTGGGGATCACCTGGTTCCACATGTACCATCTCCAGAATATCCGCCTGGCAGGCGGGGACTTTGACGCGGTCATGTACGGCATGACAGAGGAGCAGAGGGAGAAATGTGAGGAAAATCCGGACATCGACAGGATCGGCATTGCCGCCGTGGCCGGCTCCGTCCTCTCCACGGATTACGACAATACTGTCAATGTGGGCTGCATCTGGGCGGACGATGTGTACTGGAACGATATCATGGCGCCTGCCAGGACCCAGGTGAAGGGTTCCTATCCTCAGGAGGAAAACGAGGTCATGCTGACGCAAGGGGCGCTTGAGACCTGCGGCTTTGAGGACATGGGGCTGGGCATAGGCGACACCTTCCGGGCCCTCTGGCAGGACGGACAGGGCAACCAGATGGAGAGGGAGTTTAAAATCTCCGGCATCTGGGAGGGCTACGGGTCGCAGAACGAGTTCTACGTGTCCAAGGCCTTCTATGACCAGTGCGGCTACCAGCTCTCGGAGGTGGCTTCCGGACGCTATTTCATGACCTTTCACAGGAATTTCTGGACCCAGGAGGAGCAGACGGCCTTCATCGACAGCATGGACCTGGAGAAGCAGCAGAATATCTTCTTCTCTGTGGAGGCGGGGTACTCCATCCCCATTGTCCTGGGGCTTGCGGGCATCGCCCTTGTCACCTGCCTGTGCGCCTGTCTTCTGATTTACAACATCCTGTATCTGTCTGTGGCAGGGAATGTCCGGTACTACGGACTCCTCCAGACTATCGGCATGACAGGGCGGCAGATCCGCGCTCTGATGGGACGCCAGAGCGTCCTTGTGGGCGGTGTCGGCATAGCGGCGGGGCTGCTTTTGGGGACAGGGGTGTCCTTCTTCCTCATCCCCTCCATCGTCCGGTTTCTCGGGGTGAGGGCGAAGGAGGCGGGGCCCATAGAGATCAGCTTCCACCCGGCAGTCTTCCTCCTGACTATCCTCCTGACCGGCGCTACGGTCTGGATCGGCAGCCGCAAGCCGGTGAAGCTGGCGGTCTGTGTCTCCCCTATCGAGGCGGCGGGCTACCGGCCGGTGTACGGCGGGAAGAGCGTGCGAAAAACCGGGAAAGGCGGCCTTCTGTGGCGGCTGGCGCTGCAGCAGCTCACAAAGGACAAACGAAAGACAGCGGTTATCATTTTGTCTCTGGCGGCCGGCTTTTCCGTGTTCCTGTGCCTGGTCACTATGATACAGAGCCAGGGTCCCCGGACCTACGTCTCCAATTTCATGGACCAGGACATGGAGATTGAAAATGAGACCATGGCCAGGGCGGACAACCGGCAGTGGAAGGACATCCTGGGCGGGGACTTCCTGGAGCGGCTGTCAGACACAGAAGGGGTGGCCCGGGTAAACCCGGTGCTGGCGGCCCAGATCACCGTGCCCTGGGAGCCGGATTTTGCAGACATGTGGATGCGCGAGTTCTATGACATGTGGATGTATATCCCCTATGAGGATGACCTGCAGGAGTATAAGGAACACCCGGAAAACTTTGGGTCCTTCCTGGTGGGCATCACGGAGTCGGATCTTGACTATCTGACGGACTTTGTGGACGCGGAGATTGACAGAGAGGATTTCCTGGCGGGCAAGACCTGCGTCCTGTACCGGAACAGCCTGGAACTCACCGATGCGGACGTGATGGGAAAGACGGTGACATGCGGGGAATACCCGGTGGAGGGCCTTGCCGGGGAGGCGGACGCCGTCCTGAACGAGGAGGCCCTTGGAAACACCTGCAGCTTTGAGATCGCAGGCCTGACGGATGAGAGCTATTTTACCGGCCCCATGCTGGGCTGCCCGCCCGTGGTCATTGTGAGCGAGCAGGCGGTGCGGGAGTTTACAGACAGGTACTACGTGTCCAAGGCGGCGGTGCAGTACAAGGAGAGCTACGACGAAGAGACGGAGAGCGCGGTCCTCTCCCTTATGGATGCGAGCCCGGACGCAAAGGACTTTTCCTATACGTCCAGGATCCGCGAGGCGGAAACTGTCAAGAGCGCCCAGGGGAACATGATGGAGGTGGGCATCGGCGTGGCGGCCGTCCTGGCCTTTATAGGCATCCTCAACTATATCAACACGGTGATCGGCAATATCCAGAGCCGGAAGAGAGAGCTGGCGGCCCTGGAAAGCATCGGCATGACGGACCGGCAGATGAGGCGGATGCTGGTCATGGAAGGGCTTCTGGTGGCGGCAGGCTCCCTCCTTCTCGTGGGAACCCTGGGGCTTGGAGTCACCTACGTGATCTATCAGTCCATGAATTATATGGGAGCAGATTTCTATGTGCCCCTCTGGCCCGTGGCCGGCATGGCCGTCTTTGCGGTCTTTATCTGTGTGCTGGTGCCCCTGGCCTGCGGCCGGGCCCTGATGCGGGGCGGAAGCATCGTGGAGCGGATCCGGGCTGTGGAGTAAATAGGGGCGTGGAGTCGAGCAGGCTGTGGGCCTCGGGCTGGGGCGTGGAGAGAAGGCCGGGCAGGAGAGAAAGGAGTACGGAATATGAGGATTTGGATGGAAGAACAGGCGGGGGAGAGGGACCATTTTGCGGCAAAGATCACGCTGGCTTTTGCGGGGCTGGTGGCTGCCGTCATCGCTCTGCCCTGCGGGATTGTCGTACTGGCCCTGATATTGGACTGGCCGGTGGCGGAGGTGTCAATGGCAGCCTGCCTGATCGGAGTGGCGCTGGCGCTGTTTTTCGCAAGGCAGATCGGGAGGAAGGTCCATCAGTACTGCACGGTCTTCTGCCAGGACGATGAGGGAAGGCTCTTTGCGGTGGATATCCGGAAATTTGTGGGATATCAGAGAGGCCTGCCCGGGTTTATCCAGATGCTCTTTCAGATGCAGAAGGCAAAGACCAAGATGAAGAAAGATCACATCCTGGAGCGGTATCTGCGCCAGAGACCCAGCCTTACAGGAGTGGAGACCCAGATCTTATCTGTGGAGAGGATGCAGCCTGCGGGAGACGGCCTGCGTGTGAGATGCCTAGTGGAATACCCCAATAAAAAGCAGGGGAAGAGGAGCTACCTGCTGGTGAGCGGGTACGAGAACGAGGGGGAGCTGGTGGCTGCCTTTGAGAGGCGGCTTCGGGGAGCCGTGATGTGATCTGTTAAAAATAAAAGAAAATTCCCAAAAAGGGGTTGACCCTCCTCCTGGGGCAGGGCCTACACTGGTATCAGATCCGGATCACAGACTGCAGAAAGGGGAAGAGGAACATGCTTCAGAGTGGTGAATTTTCAAGAATATGCCAGGTGAGCGTAAAGACGCTGCACCACTATGACAGGATCGGGCTCCTGGCGCCTGCCAGGGTGGACGTCCTGACAGGGTACCGCTACTACGAGCCGGAGCAGATCGACGTCATGAATTACATCCAGCGCCTGAAGCGCTACGGATTTTCGCTGGAGGAGATACAGAAGCTGCTCACCCTTTCAGAGGACAGAGAGATTTTGACCATGCTGCGGCAGCAGAAAGAAAAGATCAAGTGGGAGCAGCAGGAGAGGGCCCTCATCCTGAACGAGCTCCAGACACATATTTCTGTATTTGAAAGGACAGGTGACATGATGACATACCAGAAAGGCTACAGGATCGAAGTGAAGGAATCGCCGGCCATGAACGTGCTGACAAACCGGGCCATGATGAGCGTGGATGAATTCGGGAAGTACTACAGCCCCCTCTTTGAGCGGGTGCCAAAGGAGCGGGTGACCCCCACCGGAATAAACGGGTCCAGGTACTACGACAAGGAGTTTGACCGGGAGTCCTCGGATATTGAGCTCTTTATCGGAATAAAAGAGAAGGACAAGGCGGATGAGGTGATGGAGCCCTGCCTGTGCGCCATGACGCTCCACAGGGGCAGCTACTCCACCCTCTCGGAGGCCTACGGGGCGGTGGTCTCCTGGATCATGGAGAACGGCTATGAGATGGCGGGGGAGCCCTTTGAGCTCTATCTCAGGACCCAGTTTGACACACTTTCCCCGGAGGACTGGGAGACGGAGGTGTATTTTCCGGTGAGGAGGAAATAAAGGGAGAGAAATAATCATAGCGTTAAGACTTACAATCAAAGAAGGCTGGAGGGACAATTAAGTCCGGTTTATGGGACTCACTTTCTGTTATGATATGGGTGGATAACAGGAAGTGAGTTTCTTGTTAATTAAATTTAATAATGGTACAATGATCATACTAATTTTGTTTGCGTGTTTAACAGTGATTAAACACTATATTCTGGATAAAGAGATAAGGAGAGTAAATGTTTGAAAAGGCACAAAATGAAAAAAGCAAGGTAACATATGATTTTACAAATTTGTGGTCAACACAATTTTTCGGATTTTATCAATTTAAAAATTTTTTGGAATTTGCATCGGATAAGAGTGTACAAATCGATTATCTGAAAAGTAGAGATGTGATATGGGGGAATGAAAATGGGGAAGGCCATTTGTATGATATGAAAATTCCGATTTGGAATTCTATTATGAAGCTATAGAGAATTTACTGACAGTACTGGCAACAGCGCTAAAAAAAGTTGATATATATGTTAAAGATGAAGGGCAAATATTAAATGGAGAACACCAATGAAAAACTGGCAGGAATATTTTCTTCCCCGCATCCTGGAGCGGGGCTGGAACTATTATAAGGACGGTGCGGTACAGTCTTTCACCACAACGCCTACAGGCTATAGGGCCACTGTGTCGGGAACAGAGGACTATGAGGTGGAGATTGAGTTGGATGGGGATGAGATTGCAGAAATGTACTGTGACTGCCCCTATGCGGACGACGGCAATTACTGCAAGCATATGGCGGCAGTGCTCTACGCGGTGGAGGAGGAAGATGTAGAAGTCTTCGCCTCCGGAAACCGCGGCAAGAGTGCCCAGGCTGATAAAGTAAAGAAAAGCAAAAATAAAAAAGAGGATCAGATACAGGAAATCGTAGCGTCTATTCCTGAGGAGGAGCTTCGGGGTATTGTCATATCCCTGGCGCGTCAGGATACATCTTTTTGCAATACTCTCCTGACAAAATACGGACCCAGGGATCCGATGATGCTTGTGCGTCTGGAAAAAGAGGTGGATGAGATCGGATGGCGACACTCTGACCAGAGCGGCTTTGTGGACTATGAGGAAGCCTATGATTATGCATGTGAATTACAGGATGTCCTATACGAGCACGTGCCTGAGCTGATCGGGAGAAATTGTCTGAAGGAGGCATTTGAACTGACCAACCATGTCTTCCACGAAATTGGGACCAGGGATATGGACGATTCTGATGGTGGGACGATGGAGGTGGCAGGCGCGTGCTATGAGATGTGGCGCCGGATATTGGATGCGTCAGATGAGAGGGAAGAGGAAGAAATGATCCGGTGGTTTCAGGAGCATCGGAAATGGTATGTCCTGGACTACCTGCAGGATGTCATGGAAGAGTTCATGATAAGTGAGTTTGGCAATGAGGAGTTGCTCCACGAACAGCTGCGGGATCTGGATGGACAGATCAGGGAGCTGGAGCAGAGCGTGGACAAGGACTGGTATGCCGGATATCAGTGTGAGGAGGCAGTCCTGCGCCGGATCAGCATTATGGAGCGTCTGGGATATTCCAGGCAGGACATACGGACGTACAGAGACCAGTACCGACAATTCTCCGGGATACGCATGCAGGAAGTCAGAGAGTACCAGCAGGATAGAGACTATGATAAGGCTGCGGAGGTGCTGAGAGAGAGCAAAGAGCTGGATAAGGACAAGTGCGGCCTGGTGTCAGATTACAGTCAGAAGCTGATCGACATCTATGAAAGGACGGGAGATCAGGTTTCTTACAGGAAGGAGCTCCTCTGGAATATATTTCACTGTGGACAGAGCGACCTGGAACGTCTTATGAGACTAAAAAAAATATGTACTGAACAGGAATGGAACGGATACCGGGAGAAATATCTGGAGCAGTCGGGAAGAGAGCCTGTGAAGTTTATGCTGCTGGAGCATGAGAAACTATACGGGCGGCTTCTGGCGGAAATAGAGAGGGAAGGATGGATCAGTCGGCTTGACCAGTATGAAAAAGTGCTGAAGGAGCATTTCCCGGAGAGAGTAAGGGATATGTATATCCGCTATGTGCAGAGTCAGGCGGAAAGGACATCCTACAGGAAAATGTATAAGGAGCTTGTGGTATATTTAAAGAAGATAAAGAGATATCCTGACGGAGAGAAGATGGCCCGGAAGATTGCAGACGAATGGAAACAAAAGTACCGGCGAAGATCCGCCATGATGGACGAGCTTGGACGGGCTGGATTTTAGGAGGTCTTTATGGGAAGAAGACGGCAGAGAGTCGGGGTATCCCTGGACTCGGGAGATGTTGTAAAATTGAGGGACGAGGAGATACGGGCCATTCTGCGGGCGGCGGATGAGCTGATCGGTGTGGGAGGACGAAGCATGCTGGTGAAAATATTGAAGGGCTCCAAAGATAAGAAAATCCTGGAGCATCACCTGGATGAGTGTCCTGTATACGGATATTACCGCAGCCTGACGATGGAAGAAATATCCAGAAGAGTGGACTGGACTCTGGAGGAGGACTATCTGCGGATTGAGTACAGCGGAAGGCTTCCCATGCTTGTTTTTTCCGAAAAAGGATGGGGGATTGAGGAGAAGACGTTTGCGGAAGAGATTTACGCAGAATTTTGCCGTGCCCTGAGCGAGGGGGAACAGTCTGTCATCACCAGGATGAAGGATATTAACCGGCAGGTGGTGTTTGATGTGCTGGAAATGATCCGAAACAGCGGGAAAAGAGAGTTTATCCCTCTGCTGGAAGCTTGGAAGAAGGTTGAAGTGCGCAAGGTTCGGGAGAGGATAGAGAGTGTTCAGAAATCGCTGGGCAGCCCTGCATATGAGCCGACCGTTTCGTTTGTGAAGGCGGGGAAGACCAGCGCCAGGGAAATTTCGGAACTGGTGCAGAAGACAGTGCGGACAGTTTACCCCAAATATTATCCGCAGGCAGTGGCAGATTTTTTCGCTATGTTTCACAGCAAGGACAGGATTTCGCAGGATATACTGGAGGGGAAGGTGTGGGTGCTGCGATTGGACGGGCGCATCATCGGAACCGGGAGCCTGGAGGAGGAGCACGTTACAAGAGTGTATGTGCTGCCTGAGTTCCAGGGAAAGGGATATGGCGCCTGGATCATGGGGGAACTGGAAAAGGAAATCCGCAAGCACCATGACAGGGCAGTGCTGGATGCCTCTCTCCCGGCCTGCTGCTTTTACGAGAAGCTCGGGTATAAGACGGTCTCCCATCAGAGCATGTCTGTTTTCGACGGGGCGGTGCTTGTATACGAGATTATGGAAAAAAGGCTGCATTGAGGATTGTATCCGGCACCACAATATGTTATGATACATAGACAAACACATGTTCGAAAAAAGGAAGTGGCTACAGTGCGAGAGCAGACGAGCGAAGACCTGACAATCTACACAAAGACCGTTCCGGCGCGGACAGGAGAGTATGCGGACTTTCCCAGCGCTCTCCTGCCGGAAATAAGGGCCTATCTGGAAGGGCAGGGGATTTCCAGGCTCTACACCCACCAGGCGGAGATGTTCGAGAAGGCAGCCGCAGGGAAAAACGTGGTCATCACCACATCCACGGCCAGCGGCAAGACGCTGAGCTTTCTGCTGCCTGTGCTGCAGGCTGCCCTTACAGACCCTCTGACGAGAGCTGTTTTTGTCTACCCCACAAAGGCTCTGGCCAGCGACCAGTACCGGGCGCTGCAGCCGGTGCTGGAATATTTCGGGGAGGGCCGTATCTCGGCGGGGGTGTACGATGGGGATACTCTGCCTGCTGAGAGGAGCAGGATCCGGAAGAATGCCAACATTATCCTTACAAACCCGGAGATGCTGAACGCGGCCTTTCTTCCCAATCACAGTAAATATGGATTTGACTTTATCTTTGCAAATCTGAAATACGTGGTGATCGACGAGCTCCACAGCTACCGGGGCGCCTTTGGGGCCCACCTTGCCAATATTTTCCGGAGGATGAAGAGAGTTTGCGGGTACTACCGGTCTGCTCCTCAGTTCCTCTGCAGCTCGGCCACGATCGCCAATCCGGTGGAGCTGGCGGAGAAGATATGCGGGGCACCCTTTGGGCTGATCGAGAGGGACGGATCTCCGGCGCCGGAGAAGGAGTACCGGATCCTGCAGCCGCCCGTGATCAAGGGCAGAAATGACAAGGCCTACGGCCGGTACTCCGCCTCTTCTATGGCGGCGGAGCTGATCCCGCGGCTTGCCAAGGAGGAGCACCATTTCATCGCCTTTGGGAAGAGCCGGAGAAATGTGGAGGTCATTTTAAAGGAGGCCAGGGACAGGCTGGACGGAGCTGGATTTCTGTCCAGGGCGGACAGCTCCCGGATCGCCGGATACAGAGGGGGCTACACCCCACAGGAGAGGCGAAAGATCGAGGGAAAGATGGCTGCCGGTGAGCTGTTGGGCCTCGTGTCCACCAACGCTCTGGAGCTGGGGATCGACATCGGGAAGCTGGACTCCACGGTGATCGTGGGCTACCCGGGGACGAGAGCCTCCTTCTGGCAGCAGACCGGGCGGGCCGGGAGAAACGGGGAGAAGTGCGTCAACTATCTGATCCTGGAAAATCAGCCCTTTGATCAGTATATTGCCATCGACCCGGACTGGCTCTTTGCCGGCGGCAGCGAAAATGCCATTGTGGATCCGGACAACCTGCTGATCCAGCTCTCCCACATACGGGCGGCAGCGGCGGAGCTCCCCCTGTCGCTGGACGACGCGGCTCTTTTTCCGGATCTGGGGGAGGTGATCCCGGTGCTCCTTGGAGCAGAGGAAGTGAGGACACTGGCGGGGAGATTTGCCTGGTCAGGCCCTGCCTTCCCGGCAGGAGATTACAGTCTGAGAAACATGGACAAGACAAGGTACAAGCTGCTCCTCCGGTCAGGGGAAGATGGGGACATGCGGGAGATCACAGAGATGGATGAGTCCCAGGCCTACCATGAGCTTCACCCGGGGGCGGTCTACATGCACGATGGGGAGCTCTACGAGGTGCTGAAGCTGGATCTTGTACGCCGGACCGCGGAGGCAGTGCCCTTTGAGGGCAACTACTACACTGTGCCTTCGGGAACCCAGGAGACCAGAATCCTTCAGGTGTTCCAGCAGGAGGAGTTTGAGCGGAGCCATATCTGCTTCGGGGACATCAATGTGAACGAGGTAATCTCCATGTACAAAAAGCTCCAGTTCCACAACCATCAGAACCTGGGCTATGTCTCTCTGACCGTTCCCCTGCAGAAGGACTATGACACGGAGAGCACCTGGATCAGGATTCCGGAAAATGTGGTTCAGACCTACCGGAGCCTTCTGGCCCCCACCAGGACGGGAGAGCTGGCGCTGAATAACCACTTCGAAGGACTGGCTTACGCTATTAAAAATGCAGCTATGATGGTGACCATGACAGAGCGGGACGATATAGATGTTATCGTCTCCAACAACGCACTTATCCCAAACGGCAGCAGGGAAGAGGAGGTCTCTCTCTTTATTTACGACAAATATGAGGGCGGGCTGGGCTATTCCGAGAAGATCTATGACCTGATCCCCCAGATCGTGGACGCGGCTATCCGGATGGTAGGAGGATGTGCCTGCGAGGACGGCTGCCCCGCCTGTGTGGGGGATTATAGCCTGAATAAAAAGATGGTCCTGTGGGGCCTGGAAAACCTGAGAGAACAGACAGAGCCCCCGGCCTTTCACGGCAAACAGATGGAGGCGGAGGTGCCTGCTATAGAGAAGGAATTTTCCTTTTTCAGGCTGGCGGATCAGTGGCCTGCTTTCTGTGACCGGGTAGTGAGAAGCGGGGAGAGCGGAGGTGCCTTCCTGGGAATGATCCGGAAAGTGGAGGTGGAGGGGCACTGCCTGACTCTGACTCTTGGAAGCCGCTTTTACGAGACCTGGCTGGAGGATCCGGACAACCGGCGGGGCCTGGAGAATACCCTGCGATACTATGCGGTCTGTCCGGCGGACATGCAGGTGCGCTTCCGGGTGGAGGAGGACGCAGAGCGGGTGGAAAAGACAAAGGGAAAGCTGAGGCGCAGATACGATGACAGACTTTCATAACACATATCGGCTGAATACCTATCAGATGGAGGCGGTGTTGGATGAGAGTCCCGCCTGTATGGTCAACGCCAATGTGGGGAGCGGGAAGACTACGGTGCTCATTGAGAAGATCCTCCACCTGCACTTTGAGAAGCAGGTGCCCCTTAAGGACATGGTGGTGCTGACCTTTACCAACAAAGCCGCAGATGAGATCCTGCAGCGGCTTGCCCAGCGGGAGCCCTCTGTCACAAAAGAAGAGACAGCCTGCTTTGGGACGTTTCACAGTGTGGCGCTGTATCTGCTGAAAAACTGCCTTCCCACAGAGGAGGCGGGGTGGACCAGGGAGTTCTCGGTGATGGATCCGGATGAGGAGGCGGAGCTTGCCCTGGCCATCGCGGCGGAGCGGGGCTTGAAGATCAAGTATAAAAACAGACTGAAAAAGCGTCTGGAGCAGGAGTACGCTTCCTGGCTGAAGGGGAGAAATTCCAGGTATAAGGACGAGCTTTTTCTGCTGTTCCCTCTGCTGGAGGAGGAAAAGAAAAGACAGAACAAGATGACCTTTTCCGACCTGATCCGGGTGAGCACAGCCCTTCTGAATAAAGAGAACAGGTGCCCGGAGTGGATCATTGTGGACGAGGTGCAGGACAGCGACTCCCTCCAGATGGATTTTCTGGAGGCGCTGGGGACAGACATTGCCGGAGAGCGCCGGTCCCGGCTTTTTGCCGTGGGCGACCCCAACCAGGTGATCTACAGCTGGCGGGGGACAACGGAAAATATGTTTTTTCTTCTCAAGCACAGATTCCAGGCAAAGGAGCTCTCCCTCCCTGTGAATTACCGGTCCAACGCCTCGATCCTGGAGGCGGCGAACCGTTTTCTCCAGTTCGGAGGGAAGATTGAGGGAAGCCGGGGCGGGGGTGAAAAGATCACGGTCCGCAACCACTACGATCCATTCCAGGAGGCGGAATATCTGGCTGACCGGATAGAGAGTCTCCACAGGGACGGGCTGGCCTACAGAGAGATAGCTGTCTTTTACCGGCTGCAGCGACAGTCGGAGGTTCTGGAGAAGGTCTTTCAGAAGGCAGGTATCCCCTGCAGTCTCTCACTGAAAAAGACACTGGGGGATGTGCCAGTACTGGACTACCTGGTGAAGATCCTTAAATTCTCTGTCAATCCCGCTGACCGCCAGACGGGACTGCAGGTGCTGACGAACCGGAAATATGGAGAGAAAGCCACTCCGAAGAGAGCAGCCTCCATCCTGGAAAAGGGAGAGGGAGGCGCCCTGCCTCTCCTTGACAGAATGACCGGGTTCCAGGAGGCAGCGGTGGAAAAGGATAAAGATAAGGATGGAATTTCAGCCCAGTGGCTGTTCGATTACTTTGACCTTTGTACCCGACTGCACCCTACCTCGGCTGACTATGAAAAGGATGCCAAGGAAGCCGAGAAGCTGCTGGAGCATCTGTGCCGGTTCTGCCGGGAGCAGGACGGCTCCTTTCTGGAAAACCTGCGCCGTTTCCTGGACAGCTCCATGCTCTATGGACTGGAGTTCCTGAAGGGGAGCGAGCAGGAGGACGATGGCGTCCGGCTGATGACGCTCCACGCCTCCAAAGGGCTGGAGTTTGATACAGTGTTTCTGATTGGCGTGAACCCGGGGCTGATCCCTCTGCGGTGTCAGAGCTATGAGCAGGAGGAAGAGGAGAGGCGGCTCTTCTTTGTGGGCATTACAAGAGCCAGGAACCATCTGGAGCTGTCCTACTACACAAATCCCGGAGAGCCAGGAGTGCTGGAGGGATACAGCTCCTATTTGCGGATGATCCCGGAGCATCTACTGGACTGGAGCGAGGCTCGGAGTCAGAAGGAAAAGAAAGCTGATCTGCAGGAGCTCCGAAGAGAGGTGGCGGCGCAGATGCGGAAAAGCCGCGCAGAGCGGAAGACAGACCTTAACCCTGGCTCCAGACCGATGGAGTCCTGTGTGGGAGATGCACATCCGGCGGAGGAAGAGGTCCGCAGAGCCCGACATCGGAAGTATGGAGAAGGAACCATTGTGGGGGAGGATGAGATGATGGTCGAGGTGGAGTTTGAGGGCTACGGGCGCAAGAAGTTCCTGAAGGCTTTGGGGGAAGTGGAAGAGATAGGGTGAAAGGCTGTTGATACAGCTGTGATATAGAGGAGATGATGACCATGGCAGTTGAAAATGGAGAGTGGATCCTACACGGCACGGCCTGGGACAGCCCGGAGCGGATCCGTTCCTGGAGGGAGCTGATAGACTATGTGGACAGGGTTGGCTTTCTTCCCCTGTTTCAAAATGAGGTGAAGGGGTTTTCCGTGGAGGAGAAGACCTCGCCCCTCTTTTGGTGGACCGGGGATCCGGAGCAGGATCCCTGGGAGTGGCGTGCCATCGTTGCCAGAAGCGGGAGAGTGGCGTACGGGAAATTTTTCAACAAAAAGGCCGGTTTTATTTCCCTGGAGTGGTTTCCCTGGTTTGCCAACTACAGGCGGGACGGCTACGACTTCGACGCCAGGTGGGAGGACGGCCTGGCCGGATACCGGAGCAAGAAGATCATGGATCTCTTTGAGGCGAGGGAGGAGTATGCCTCCCACGAGCTGAAGAAGGAGGCAGGCTTTGGCAAAGGCGGGGAGAAGAATTTCAGCGGCATTGTGACGGAGCTGCAGATGCAGACCTACCTGGTGACAAAGGACTTCCGCCAGAAGAGGAACCGCAAGGGACAGGCCTACGGGATGGCGGCCTCCGTCTATGCCGCTCCAGAGGCGTTGTGGGGGTATGAGCTGGTGTCATCCGCCTACAGGGAAGCGCCGGAGAAATCCTTCCAGAGGATACTGGATCATGTGAGAGAGCTGTACCCTGAGACAGATGAAAAGCAGTTGCGGAAGGTGTGCGGATGACAAGTGCAATATACAGACAGAACAAAGGAGAGCAGACTATGAAGATCACAAGCATTGCCCTGGATCTGGATGGGACTACGCTGAACAGCCGGGGCATACTGAGCGAGAGAACAAGGCGGGCCATTGCGGAGGCGCTGGAGAGAGGAATCTGTGTCATCCCGGCCAGCGGACGCTCCTTTGATTCCCTGCCGGAGGAGATTCTGAGCATCTCCGGGATACGATATGCTATCACCTCCAACGGGACAGCTGTGGTGGAGGTTCATACGGGAGAGTACCTGCGGAAATTCTCGCTGACAGAGGAGTCTGTGGAGAAGATCCTTTGGCTCATGGACGGCAGGGATGTAGTCTTTGAGGCTTTTATAGATGGAAAGCCCTATGCCCAGAAGGAGTATGTGGAAGACCCGGTGCGGTATGGAGCCATGCCCGCAGCCATCGGCTATATCCAGAGAACCCGGGAGCCGGTGGCGGGTATGGAGGCCTTTATCCGGGCGCATGCGGCAGAAGGGAAGCTGGACTGTCTGGACGTGGTGGTGAAGGGGGAGGAGAAAAAGCGCAGTCTGTGGTGCCTCCTGGAGCGGGAGGTGACGGATATCTATGTGACTTCCTCAGTCCCCCAGCTTCTGGAGATCTCCTACAGGGATGCGGGCAAGGAGTCTGCTCTTAAGTTTCTGCTGCGGTATCTGGGGCTGGAGCAGACGGAGTCGGCAGCCTTTGGAGACGGGGACAACGACAGGGGGATGCTGGCGTTTGCGGGGATTGGCATTGCGGTCTCCAACGGATCTCAGGGCTGCCTGCAGGCGGCGGACTACATCGCAGGCTCCAATGATGAGGACGGAGTGGCCAGGTTCATTGAATGGCTTTTGGCCATGCAGAAGGAGGAACAGCTGTGAAAATGATTATCTCACCCGCAAAGAAAATGAAAAGTGAGCCGGATCTGTATCCCTGCAGCGGGCTGCCAGCCTTTTTGGGCAGGACCCGGGAGCTGGCGCAGTGGATGAAAAAGCTGACCTGCCAGGAGGCAAAGGAGCTGTGGAAATGCAATGACGCCATTGCCCGGGAAAATTATCAGCGCTTTCAGACTATGGAGCTGGAGAAGAACTTGACGCCGGCCATCCTCTCCTACGAGGGGATCCAGTACCAGTATATGGCTCCGTCCGTATTCGAGGGAAAGGAAATTCAGTATATCCAGGAGCACCTGTACATACTCTCGGGATTTTACGGTGTCCTGCGGCCTCTGGACGGAGTCACGCCCTACCGCCTGGAAATGCAGGCAAAGGCGGCGGTGGCCGGGACAAGGAACCTCTATGAGTTCTGGGGAGATGCAATCTGCCGGGCGGTGACGGCAGGGGATGGGACTATCCTCAATCTGGCCTCCAAAGAGTATTCTAAATGTGTAGAAAAGTATCTGGGGCCGGGGGATCGGTTTGTGACCTGTGTGTTCGGGGAGCTGGTTGATGGAAAGGTGCGCCAGAAGGGGACTCTGGCCAAGATGGCCCGGGGAGAGATGGTGCGCTATCTGGCGCAGACAGGGGGGCGGGAGCCCGAGGATGCCCGTGGATTTGACCGCCTGGGATACCGGTTCAGGGAAGAGCTTTCCGGACCGGCGGAATATGTATTCATAAAGGAGTAAAAAAGTGGATTTTTATCAGAGAGCCGGCATTGTGTGCAGGTGTATTCCCAGGGGGAAGGTGGCCTCCTACGGGCAGATTGCTCTTCTTAGCGGAAAGCCGAAGAACGCCCGACAGGTGGGGTACGCTCTGAACAGGGGAAAGCTGGGGGAGGATGTACCGGCCCACAGGGTGGTCAATGGAAGAGGGCTGCTCAGCGGAGCAGCGGCCTTTGAGACATTTGACATGCAGAAAAACCTTCTGGAGGGAGAAGGGGTGGAGGTTTTTGGAACCAGGGATGGATGGCAGGTGGACATGAAGCGGTTTGGATGGAGGCATACCCTGAAGGATGCGGAAGAATTCCGCACCCTGTTCCGGAAAATGGGTATTTAGAGCCTGCTTTTCTGGATCACGCCGAAGCCGACGGAGTAGGGACCTGCGTGGACGCCGATTGTGGCGCCGATCTGGCAGAGAGGCAGGTCGGGTGTCTGGCCAAATTCCGAAAGAAGCCGGGATTTTGTCAGATCCCGAAAGCTCTCTGCCTCCTCCCGGTCATATCCGTAGCCGGCCAGGATGCGACAGTCTGAGGGGGCCAGGCTGTTGTCTTTCAGGTAGGAGACAAGGAGATCCACCACGCCTTCTATGGATCTGCGCCTGCCCCGGCGGATGCCGGAGGAGTGGATTTCCCCGTCCTGCAGTGTGATCAGAGGCTTGATCTGTAGGAGAGTTCCCGCTATGCCGGTCATCCTGCCGATGCGTCCGCCGTGCTGTATGTAGTCCAGACTGCCTACCGTGAAAAGGATGCGGGCGGTACTGCGCAGGCCTGACAGAAGGTCGGCGGCCTCTTCCAGTGTGTACCCTGCGTCCCGCAGACGACAGGCCTCCAGCACGTAGGCGCTCTGCATCAGGGTGGCGCAAAGAGAGTCCTGGACGATGACCGGGATGTCCGGGTATTCATTTTCCAGCATCCGCTTTGCAATCTGGGCAGACTGCATGGAGGAGCTCAGTTTGGTGGAAATGCAGATACACAGGATGGGCCGACCCATCCTGGCGCAGTCTGCAAAGGCCTGATAGAAGTCTTCAGGAGAAGGGGCCGCGGTTTTGGGGAAATGTCCGGGCTCGTCCACCATTTTCTGATAGAAATCCTTCAGTTCGATCTCTACGCCCTCCCTTTTGTAGGCCTGTCCATCGAAAGAGACGAGAAAATGGACGATGTGAATGTGGTTTTTTGCGGCTTCCTCTGCGGGCAGGTCGCAGGAGCCGTCGCTGACGATTGCAAATTTCGTATCCATAGAAATCCCCCTTTACTGTTATTGATTATCCTGCCCTTATCATAGCATAAATTCGGGGAAATGTCAGATGATGCCTTCGTAGCTGCGGCAAAGAGTGTCGCAGGAGGCGTTCAGCTTGTCCTGCTCCTCCTCTGTCAGGGACAGGGGCAGGATCCCCTGGATGCCGGTCTGGCCGATGATGGCGGGCATGCCGGTAAATACATCCCTTTGCCCATAGAGGCCGTCAGCCTTGACAGAAACAGTGAGGACGCTGTGCTCATCCCCCAGGACTGCCTTTGTGATCCTGGCCAGAGCCATGCCGATGCCGTAGTAGGTGGCCTTTTTTGCCTCGATGATCTTGTAGGCGGCGGTGCGAACTTCCTCCTCAATCTGCATGAGGCGGGCGGGGGAGATGTGGTATTTTGTCTCTCTGGCCAGCTCCAGGATGGGCTTGGTTGCCAGCAGGGCCTGGCTCCAGGGGACAAACTCGCTGTCCCCGTGCTCGCCAATCACGTAGGCGTGAATGTTGCGGGGATCCACCTTCAGATAGTCGCCGAGAAGGTAGCGGAGCCGGGCGGTATCCAGAGCGGTGCCGCTACCGAATACTTTTTGGGAGGGAAAGCCTGAGAGGTCGCAGGTGATCCTTGTCATAATGTCCACCGGGTTTGTGGCTACAAGAAAGATGCCCTGGAAGCCGGAGGCCGTGACGGGCTCCACGATAGAGCGGAAGACGGCTGCGTTCCTCTTCAGGAGGTTCAGCCTGGACTCTCCGTTTTGCTGGGCTACCCCTGCGCAGATGACCACCAGATCCGCGTCGCGGCAGTCCTGGTACTCCCCGGCGTAGATCTGCATATTGGAGCCGGCAAATGCCAGGCCGTGATTGAGGTCCATGGCCTCCCCCTCGGCCCGCTCCCGGTTCACGTCGATGAGAACCAGCTCGTCGCAGACGGACTGGTTCAGGAGGCAGTAGGCATAGCTCATCCCCACCATGCCGGTGCCTACAATGACAACTTTTCTCTTTTCTGCTTTCATTTGCTCTGTCTCCTTTCAGTTTTTATGTATTTATATATGTTCTAAATGCGAGAGAAGCTCCGGCCTGTTTTAGCTTTTCCTGGCAGGCGGTCTTTTATACGGCGTATAAAAATATTGATAAATGTATTTTTCTCTTGCATTTTTCGAAAGGCTATGTTAACTTTGTACATATAGAAAAGCAGTTCTGCTATTCTTATTTATCACTATATTCTATTTACTTAATCAGGCGTTTCGCCGGACAATTACCAGAACATTTACAGGTTCAGCCGAGACGGGAGGTGATCTGCAAGCAAACTTTGTTTTTAGACGACAGGTATTTTACAGAAAAAACGGAGGTAAACATAATTGAAAAGATTTGTATGTATTCTTTGTTGTGCTTTGTTTTTGTTTGCAGCCCTTCTGGGCAGCTCTGCGCTGCAGTCCCGGGCGGAGGAGGACAGCCCGGAGACAGATCCGGGAGGCGGCAGTGAGATCAGCTGGACGCTGGGGCGAGACAGCGAAAGAGTGGAGACGGACCGGCTCGGTGTGACGGAGGGAGGCATTATGCCCAGGTCAGCGGTCGGCTCTCTTTGCACCATCTCCTACGGCGGCAGCCACAGCTACGGGAGCTGGTTTACGAGGGAATTTTACGTGGCGGCTGAGACAGGAAACTATACGGGGTACTGTGTGCAGCCTATGAGCCCGCCACCCTCGGGGACATACCAGGTGTCCCGACTTGACAACGATGTGATGAAGGCGCTCCTGATGATGGCACCGGGCTATCCCTATTATGAGGCATATGGGAAAATTATTTATAATGAGGCTGACAACAATACCTATGCCTACGCTCACGCGGCGCTGAGCTACGCCTACGAGGGAAGCCTTACCGGCCTGAGCGCCAGCATGCAGGCAGGTGTGACAAACATGGTCCACTATGCCACTGCCGCCGTGCAGGGGTCCTGGGCGCCGGAGATCCACGAAAATCTGGACCGGTATCAGGTGTACATTGCCTACAATGATCAGCAGGACATTGTCTGGCTGGAGGAGCAGCCAAAGGGAAATGTGCAGCTCCAGAAGGTGTCCGCACAGACCGACATAACGGAGGGAAACTTCTGCTACAGCCTGGAGGGGGCTGTGTACGGCGTGTATACAGACGCAGGCTGCACGGCCCAGGCAGGGGAGCTGGTGACAGACGCGTCCGGAAAGAGTGGGCTTCTGTCCGTCAACGCGGGAACCTACTATGTAAAAGAAAAGACACCGCCCAGAGGCTACGCCCTGGATGGGACCGTGTACAGGGTGGACGTCCAGGCAGGACAGACAGCCCAGGTGAGCGCAAAGGACATTCCCCAGAAAAATCCGGTGGAGGTGTTGCTGAAGAAATATGACGGAGAGCTGGATTTCCAGGAGGAGGGAAATGCGCCTCAGGGGGCGGCCTCTCTGGCGGGAGCGGAATTTACCTTCCGGTTTTACACGGGAGACTATGACAGCCTGGAAAAGCTGGAGGGAGTGAGCCCTGCCAGGACCTGGGTATTCCGAAGCGACGACAGGGGATTTGTGTCCACACAGGAGGAGTATTTTGTGGAGGGAGATCCGGTGTGGCGGGATGGAAACGGCGGATTTTTCCTCCCTCTTGGTACAGTGACGATACAGGAGACAAAAGCTCCACAGGGATATAATCTGAACAGTGAGACGCAGCTTGTGCGCGTTACGCCGGAGGGAACCGGTGAGCAGGTGCAGACATACCAGACGCCGGCCTTTGAGGAGGATGTGATTCGGGGAGACCTGGAGCTCATCAAGGTGTACCAAAATGAGGAGGAAAAGGAGGATGTGCTGGAGGGCATCGAGGGAGTGGAATTTACGCTCACTTCCAGGACAACAGGGCAGGAGGTCCTGCGGATTGTGACAGACCGCGAGGGGAAGGCCACCACCAGGAGCGAGGACTATCCAAGGGGCAGACTGGTGTATGATACCTACCTGGTGACAGAGACCAAAACGCCGGAAGGGTACAATCCCGTCAAGCCCTTTGAGGTGGAGATCTCGGAAGAAAATGTGACGGTCAGCGGCATATACCGGCAGGACACGCTCATCACCAGTCCCATCCAGGTGTTGAAGGTGGATGCCTCCACGGGTAAGACGATCCCCGCCGCGGGGACGGAATTCCAGCTGTTGGACGCAGACCGGAATGTGGTGACTATGACATCGCACTATCCGGAATATCAGGTGTACGAGACCTTTGTCACAGACGAGGAAGGGCGTTTTACATTCCCGGAAAAGCTGAAATACGGGACTTATTATCTGCGTGAAGTGAAGGCGCCCAAGGGGTACCTCCTGAACGGGGAGGAGCTTGCCTTCACCGTGGAGGAGGACAAGGACTGGGGAAGTCCTCTGACCGTGCGGTTTGCCGATGAGAACGCCATGGGAAGGATCAGCATCGACAAGTATGAGGAGGGGAAGGAAGAGTACCTAGCGGGAACAGAGTTTGAGATACAGGCAGCGGAGGACATCGTGACGCCTGACGGGACGGTTCGCCTGAAAAAGGGGGAGCTGGCCGGGACCCTAACGACGGGGAATGAGACAGCTGTGTCCGAGGAGTTGTTCCTCGGGAAATATACGGTCAGGGAGACAAGGCAGGTTCCCGGATTTGCTCTTCCGGAGAAAGCGTTCCAGGTGGAGCTGAAATATAAGGATCAGACGACCCCTGTGGTGGAGGAGCATCTCACTGTCTATAATGAGCCGACTTCTCTTGTGCTCCTGAAATATGAAAAGGGCTCGGAGGAGAAGACAGCCCTGGCAGGAGTCAGGTTTAAGGTGTGGCTGAAGCAGGATGAGGCTGTGGAAGAGGAGGCAGTCATGGGAGAGGACACAGTCACGGAAGAGGATGCGGTGGACCCCGGATACACGCTGGAGGAGATCTATGAGACAGATGAAGAGGGAAGGATTGAAATCCCTTATCTTCTCCCGGACAGCACCTACTGTATACAGGAGGCGGAAACTCTGCCGGGCTACATTCCCGACGGGACAGTCCATGAGGTCTATGTGGACGCCCAAGGACGGATAGAAGGCGGGGCTGTCTGTGTGATGAAATTTGAAAACGATTATACGAAGTTGCGCGTCTCCAAGCTGGACGGGGGAAACCGCCAGTATCTGCCCGGGGCCGGGCTGAAGCTGGAGAGAGTTCTGGAGAGCGGAGAAAGGGAGCTGGTGGAGAGCTGGACTTCCGGTAAAGAGGAAAAGAAATTTGACAGACTGGAGCCCGGGGAGTACGTGCTGACAGAGGAGCAGGCGCCGGAGGGCTATGAGAAGGCAGAGCCTGTAAGCTTCACTCTTAAGGAGACGGGAGAAGAACAGAAGGTGGAGATGCTGGATCAGCTACTGGTGAAGGCTCCAAGGACAGGAGATATCTCTTATATTCCATGGCTTGGAGCGGCGCTGGCCGGATCCCTTGCCCTGATGCTGTGGGCGCTGCGTATAAGGAAAAGGAAGTGACAGGATGGATTACTGTGTGATCTGCGGAAGGATTGTCCCGGAGGGGACCCATGTGTGCGTGAACTGCAGGTATGCTGTGCTGGGCACTTCGATAGATACTGCAGGCGAAACGGGCGTTGTCATGGAAGATAAATGCGGATATAATAAGGGAAGGGATAGGGGAAGACCCGTTCCGGAGCCATCAAAAGGAACCATACCAGGATACAGGACGAAGGAGTGAGAGCAATGCGGATATATGAGGGCCGCCCGGCCCAGGCGGTGGGCAGACTGGAAAAGGAGATGAAGGTCTACGATCTTCTGGACGAACTGGGGATACCCTATGTCCGGACCGACCACGAGGCTGTGATGACTATTGAGGCCTGCAGGGAGGTGGACGAGGCGCTGCACATAGAGATCTGCAAGAACCTGTTCCTGTGCAACCGGCAGAAGACAAACTACTATCTTCTCGTCATGCCGGGCGGGAAAAATCTGCAGGCAAAGGAGCTTTCGCCCCAGATTCCCTCATCCAGGCTTTCCTTTGCGTCCGGGGAGGATATGGAGAAATATCTGAATGTGACGCCTGGGTCCGCCACTATCATGGGGCTGATCTTTGATCCGGAAAACAAGGTACAGCTCCTGATAGATGAGGAGGTGCTGGGAGAGGAGTATTTTGCCTGCCATCCCTGCGTCAACACGTCCAGCATCCGGCTGAAGACAGAGGATGTGCTGGGAAAATTTCTGAAGGCAGTGCATCACGACTATATACCCGTAAAGCTGAGCAGATAAAAAGGACTCCAGGCAGATGGTATATATTTTCCTCTTCTGGTATAGACTGTAAAAAACAGGACTTGCCGGAAAGGGGACATGCAGGATGGAGGAGACATACCGCCAGGCCGCAGAGGACGAAGAGCTGATGGAAAAATGTGTGCTGTGCGGGCGTATGGTTCCGGTGCGCAGAGACAGTCATATTGCAGGCAGGAGATACTATGTGGAGGGGGCGGGCCAGCTCTGTGCCAGATGCTTTTACGAGGTGTATCACAATTAGCTTGCTTTTTATCCGCAGAGGGTGTAACGTTAACCGTGACTGAACATGCATGAAGGATAAGGAGGAGGCAGGCAATGGCTGAAAAACCGACACAGAAAATGTCACAGAGAGAGCGGATGCTGGCGGGACTTTTGTACAACGCAGCAGATCGGGAGCTCTGTGAGGCCCGCATCCGGGCAAAGCATCTGACATACCTTTACAATACATGTGATCCTGCGGACATGGAGAAGCGGGCCGCTATCATGAAGGAGATTATCGGTGAGCAGGCGGAGCACACGTGGATCGAGGCGCCCTTTTACTGTGACTATGGGACGAACATAGAGTTTGGAGATAACTTTTATTCGAATGTGCACTTTACCGTGTTGGACTGTGCGAAGGTGACCTTTGGGCATGATGTGATGATAGGCCCCAACGTGGATATCTACACAGCCGGGCATCCGGTGCACCCCGAGACCCGCTGTACAGAGTGGGAGTACGCCATGGAGGTGAAGATCGGAGACCGGGTGTGGATCGGCGGCAGAAGCGTGATCAATCCCGGAGTGACCATTGGGAATGACTGCGTCATCGCATCCGGCAGCGTGGTCACAAAGGACGTGCCGGACGGCGTGATCGTAGGAGGAAACCCGGCAAAGGTGATCCGCTGTATCACGGAGGAGGACAAAAAGTATTATTTCAAGAAGCTTCCCTACGACAGGGGGCTATAGACAAAAAAGCTGTGCGATGAGATTGCCCGGTGGGCGGAGGACGACTTCCGCTCCATGAACGGGCAGATCGAGTATCTCCTGACAGAGTGCGTGAAGCACAGAAAGGGGAAAAAGGATTTATAAAATCTTAAGATTTTGCAAGGAAAACATTAAAGTCTTCCTGCTATCATGAAGGTACCATTTCTTACAGGAGGTGGTACCTTTCCCATTTGTTTTATTTATGGGAGGGCAGGAAGGAGAGAAACAGATGAACGAGAGGATTTTAGTGGCAGACGACGAACCGGATATCGCGGATCTCGTCTGCCTTTATCTTCAGAACGAAAACTATGAGACAAGAGTGTGCTATTCCGGCCAGGAGGCGCTGGAGGAAATACGCCGGGAGAAGCCGGACCTTGCCATCCTGGACATCATGATGCCGGGGGTGAGCGGCCTTACGGTCTGCCGGGAGATACGAAAAAAAGACACCTATCCGGTTATTTTCCTGACGGCAAAAGGGGAGGAGATCGACAAGATCAACGGCCTGGCTCTGGGGGCGGACGACTACATCACAAAGCCCTTCCGCCCTCTGGAGATGGTGGCCCGGGTGAAGGCCCAGCTGCGGCGCTGCAAGAAGTACAACTGTCCCGGCCAGGAGGAGGATCTGCTTGTGCGGGGAGGCCTCACCTTGAATGTGAGAACCCATCAGTGCACCCTTGGGGGAAAGGACCTAAAGCTGACTCCCACAGAGTTTTCCGTACTGGAGATCCTGTGCCGGAAGAGAGGCAGCGTGGTCAGCTCCGAGGAGCTGTTCCACGCCATATGGAAGGACGAGTACTACAGTCGGAAAAATAACACTATCACCGTGCATATTCGGCATCTGCGGGAGAAGATGGGGGACTCCATCGACCATCCGAGATACATTAAGACAGTCTGGGGGTGTGGTTACAAAATTGAAGAACAGTAAAAAGTACTGGAAGGCAGCGGGCGGGGTCCTGGCAGCTCTGCTGGCGCTCTATTTTCTGTTTGATTTTGTGGATTATGTCTGCAACGGCGTGTTTGTAGAGTGGTTTACGAGGAATTTTGTCACCTCGGTGCCGGCCTGGTATGATCCCCAGACAGGGAACACGGTTATGAGAGATGAGATTTTCTGGCCTTCCCTGAAAAATTTTATCTTCTGGAGCATGGCCGTGGTGGCGGCCGCTGTCATCCTCCTTGTCTTTGTTTTTACAGAGAGAAATACGGCAAAAATCCGGCAGGAGGCCAGGGAGAGTATGGACAGCATGAAGGAAGAGCAGAAGAGGCAGGCCCAGGTCATCGAGGACGAGATGCGGCGAAAGGATGATCTGATCGCTTACCTGGCCCACGACCTGAAGACGCCCCTCACCTCAGTCATCGGATATCTGAGCCTTCTTGACGAGGCGCCGGACATGCCGGGAGAGCAGCGGGGAAAATACCTGCACACGGCCCTCTCCAAGGCGGAGCGTCTGGAGGGGCTGATCAATGAATTTTTTGACATCACCCGGTACAATCTCCAGAAAATGCCTCTGGAAAAACGGCGGGTCAATCTGTGCGCCCTCCTTGTGCAGGTGACAGAGGAGCTCTACCCTGCCCTTGAAAAGCACGGAAACGAAGTGGAAAATGAGGTGGATGAGGAGGAGTATATTTACGCTGACCCGGAGAAGATGGCCCGGGTCTTTAACAATCTGCTGAAGAACGGGGCGGCTTACAGCGACCGGGATACCCCCATTAAGATATGGACCCAGCGAACAGGGGAGGAGATCGCTATTATTTTTGAAAATACAGGGGTCACCATACCCGGGGAAAAGCTGGAGATGATCTTTGACAAATTCTTCCGCCTGGACGATGCACGGGGTGCCCAGACAGGGGGATCCGGCCTGGGGCTTGCCATTGCGAAGGAGATCGTCAGCCAGCACGGCGGCAGCATCGCCGCCTACAGTGAGGAGAGGATTACCAGGTTCGAGGTGCGCCTGCCGGCCTGGTGTTAGGCGCAGCTGCCGGGCAAATCCTTTCAGATACTCACAAAGTCTTAATCTTTTCTTAGCAATCAAACAATTTCATATTAAAGTTCCACTCTCCCTCCTCTGGTAGATTAAGAGCCAGAAGAAGGGAGAGAACGCTATGGATAGAAGAAAGAAAAAGCTGCGAAGACGCAGGAGAAACCGGCTCACCGCTGTCTTGCTGGTGCTGATGCTGTTTTTCATATGGCTTGGAGCGAGAAATTATATGAATATGGAGGGACTGGGACTTCCCGGATCCGGGGACGGAGGGAGGCTGTCCGCCTGTCTGGAGGATCTGTACAGTCCCTCGGCGGCTCTGGTGGATGCCGGAACCGGTGAGAAGCTGGGAGCCGCCGGCGGGAGCAGGCGGATCTATCCTGCATCCATGACTAAGATCATGACCGCCGTGGTGGCGCTGGAGCACATCTCCAGCCTGGATGAGACTATCACCATGCCGGGAGATTTCTACGGGCAGCTCTATGAGGAAAACGCCTCCATGGCCGGATTTGAGCCGGGTGAGGAGGTATCGTACCGGGAGCTTCTCTACGGAGCGCTCCTTCCCTCCGGGGCGGAGTGCTGCATGGCCTTTGCGGAGAAAATTGCGGGCAGCGAGAGCGGCTTTGCGGAGATGATGAATGAAAAGGCGCGGGAGCTGGGGATGAGGGACACCCATTTTACCAACTGCACCGGGCTCCACGACAGAAAGCATTACTCTACGGCGGAGGATATGGCCCGGCTTGTGGTGTATGCCCTGAAAAATGACACCTTCCGGCAGGCCTTTACCAGCAGATCCTACACCATGGCATCCACCGCCTTTCATCCCGGGGGATTTACCGTGACAAGCACTCTCTTTGCCAGCCTTTCAGATCCGTCCGTCACAGGGGGAGAGATACTGGGAGGAAAGACCGGGTACACGCAAGAAGCGGGCCTTTGTCTGGCCAGCCTGGCTGAGGTGAATGGAAAAGAGTATGTCCTTGTGACAGCCGGGGCGCCGGGAGATCACCAGAGTGAGCCCTACCACGTGCTGGACGCGGTGAAGGTGTACGGGCGGATCGGAGAAAACGCGGAGTAAAAAATGAATTTCAATCAGATTTAACAACCGGATTTAAATACAAATTTTCTATTGCAGTCCAAAATGAATTATGTTATTCTGAATATGTCAAGGCGGCGCATCTGCCGCCAGGCATACACATCAAGTGCACCGCAAAGTCAAGGCGGCGCATCTGGCTATTCGGAGCCTGATTTCCAGGCATGACCCGATTGTTGCACAACTGAACAGAGCAGGAAATGAGGGCCGTGCCTCCGGTATTCGGACCGGATATGCCAAAAAACAGACATGCCCCTTTTCTGCATGAGCTACCCAGGAAAGGAGAAGGCAAGTGACGAAGAAAAACGACAAGTTTATTATGCTTCCCACCGTGGACGTGTGCTTTAAGGGACTGATGTACAATCCCAAGGTGAGAAAGGGGCGCAGGTCAACATGGAGATGCAGGCGTACCCCTTCGGGCAGTGGGACGCCAGATCCCTGTTTTATCTGAGTAAAATGTACACAGATCAGATCGGGAGGGGCGATCCCTACACGAAGCTGAAAAAGTGTATCCATGTGAGCATACTGGACTTTATCCGCTTTGCGGATGACAGGAAATGCCACCGGATCATCAGCCTGTGCGATGAGCAGACAGGGGAAAAGTACACAGACCATCTGGAGCTGCAGATCCTGGAGCTGAAGAAGCTGCCGGGGGATCTGCGGGAGGACGATGAGGTCATCCAGTGGATGCGCTTCCTGGCTGGGAAGGACCGGAAGGAGTTGGAGGATATGGCAAGTACAAGCGAATATATCGAGGAGGCTTACAGGGAGCTGGAGAGGATGAGCGCGGACGAGAGGGCCAGGCTGGAGTACGAGGCCCGGCAGAAGGCCATCCGGGATCACGATGCCATCATGAGCAGCGCCTGGGAGACCGGCATGGAGAAAGGAATGGAGAAAGGAATGGAGAAAGGTCTGCAGAAAGGCAGAGAGCAGGGCCGGCTGTCTATAGTCCGCCGGATGCTGGAGGGCGGCACCAGCCCGGAAGAGATCATGCGCCTCACCGGGGCCACGGAGGAGGAAGTGGAAAAGGCCCGGAACATGTAGGCCTGCCTGTGACGGGATGCGTGAAAAATGTGGAATAGAAATCTATATATAGAAAATCCAGAATAGAAATCTCCGGGAATTGTATTTTTCCGCCATCCATATTATAATAAATAAGATAAGCCCTGCCCGGGAAAGCGGAGCTGTGGAAACGGGCAGGGCGCAGACGAAAGAGGGAATGATCATGTACATAGCGGACCTTCATATACACTCCCGGTATTCCCGGGCTACCAGTAAGGACTGTACGCCGGAGCACCTGGATCTGTGGGCCAGGCGGAAGGGGATCCACATTGTGGGAACCGGAGATTTCACCCACCCGGCCTGGAGGGAGGAGCTGAAGGAAAAACTGAAGCCCGCGGAGGACGGGCTGTACGTGCTGAAAGACGAATACAGGATAGAGGATGAGACAGTGAGGGGCAGTATGACTCCTCGTTTTGTTGTTACGGGGGAAATCAGCTCCATCTACAAAAAGGGAGGGAGAGTGCGCAAGGTTCACAGCCTGATCCTTCTGCCCGGTCTGGAGGCGGCGGAGGAGATTGCGGGCAGGCTGGAAGAGATCGGAAATATCCATTCTGATGGCCGGCCTATCCTGGGGCTCTCCTGCCATGACCTGTTGGAGATCCTGCTCACCTCCTGCCCGGAGAGCATCTATGTGCCGGCTCATATCTGGACGCCCCACTTCTCCCTGTTCGGGGCTTTCTCCGGCTTTGACACGGTGGGAGGAGTGCTTTGAGGATCTGACGCCCTACATTCACGCAGTGGAGACGGGACTCTCGTCAGACCCACCCATGAACTGGAGAGTGTCTGCCCTGGACAGATACCATCTCATCTCCAACTCAGATGCCCACTCCCCGGCTAAGCTGGGGCGGGAGGCCAACCTACTTGACATCGAGATGTCCTACGAGGGGCTGCGCAGGGCTATCCAGGATGGGACGGGGCTTCAGGGTACCATTGAGTTTTTCCCGGAGGAGGGGAAATACCATCTGGACGGGCACCGGAAATGCGGCCTGTGCCTGACGCCCTCTGAGACGGAAAAATATGGCGGCGTCTGCCCGGTGTGCGGTCGGAAGATTACCATCGGCGTCTCCCACCGGGTGGAGGAGCTGGCCGACCGGCCGGAGGATTATGTCAGGACTGACGGCGCTGCCTTTGAGAGCCTGGTGCCGCTGCCGGAGGTCATCGGCGCATCTCTGGGTCATTCTTCGGTCAGCCGCAAGGTCTTAAGAGAGTATGAGGAAATGCTGGGAAAGCTGGGGCCGGAGTTTGAGATCCTGCGGACGATCCCCCAGGAGGATATCCAGAAGGCGGCGGGCCACCGGATCGCCCAGGGCATCATGCGGCTCAGGCAGGGAAAGGTGGAGCGGATCCCGGGATTTGACGGGGAGTACGGGACAATCCGGCTTTTTACGGCGGACGAGCTTGAGAACACGGATGGGCAGATGGATTTCTTCAGCCTCATCGGCGTGGAGCCGGAAGCCCTCGAAAAGGGGCAGAGGGAGGCGCAGCCCGTCCTTTCAGAAAAGGAGCCGGTGAGCGCTTTGAAGGAGGAGCGGCAGGAGGCAGCTGCCGGCGGCGCTCCTTCCCTCAACCCGGAGCAGCGGGAGGCTGTGAGGAGGATCTGCCGGCATTTGGCGGTGGTTGCCGGGCCGGGCACCGGAAAGACAAAGACCCTGGTGTCCCGGATCCAGTATCTGCTGGAGCACAGGAAGGTAAAGCCCTCCGAGATCACCGCTGTTACCTTCACCAACCAGGCTGCCGGTGAGATGCGGGAGCGGCTGAAAAAGGAGCTGGGAAGCCGGCGGGTCAGCGGTCTGCAGATCGGCACCTTCCACAGCATCTGTCTGCATTTCCTGCGGAAGGCGGGAGTGGAATTCTCCCTGGCAAGCGAGGCTCAGTGCCGGCAGATGGCCGGGGAGGCTGTGTCGGAGGCGGGGCTTTCCGTTGGTGCCGGAAAATTCCTGGAGAGCCTCTCGCGGAAACAGGCGGGCCTGTCCGTGTATGAGGAGGAGCGCTTTCGGCAGGCGGAAGAGCTCTACAAAAAGAAGAAGCAGGAGATGAGGCTCCTTGATTTTGACGACCTGCTTCTGGAGACGCTGAGGCTGCTGGAGGGCGGCGCCCCTGCGGGAAAGCAGTTCACCTGTCTGCTTATCGATGAGTTTCAGGACATCGATCCCCTCCAGTACAGACTTGTGAGAGCCTGGGACCGGGATGCCAGAGAGCTCTTTGTCATCGGGGATCCGAACCAGTCTATCTACGGCTTCCGAGGGGCAGACGCCGGCTGCTTTGAGCGGCTGCGGGCGGATGTGGAGGCGGCCGGCGGGGAGTTCTGTCTGGTGGAGCTTAGGGAGAACTACCGCTCCACGCCCCAGATCCTGGAGGCAGCCCGCAGGACGCAGGGTTGTGAGCCTCTGCATCCCAACTGCCCGGAGGGAGCGCCTGTGCGTCTTCTGAGAGCGGGAAGCGAGCTGGGGGAGGCCATTTTCATCGCCAAGGAGATCGGGCGTATGGCCGGAGGCATCGGCATGCTGGAGGCTCAGGAGCTGTCCGGCAGCAAAGAGAGACAGACAAGGTCCTTTGATGAGATCGCTGTCCTTGCCAGGACCCACTGGCAGGCGGATCTGGTGGAAATGTGCCTGCGAAAAGAGGGGATCCCCTATATCGTGGCCGGCAGGGAGGGCTTTCTGGAGGATGACAAGGTGCAGGGAAGCATCTGCTTCTTTCAGTATCTGGAAAATCCGGAGAACGAGTCCGCGGCGCAGACGGCGGCGGAGCTTCTCCTGGGACTTTCCTGGAACCAGCTGACAGAGGAGATGATCCGTGCCATGGCGGAGAAATACCGCCCTCTCTTTGAAAAGAAGAAGCCGGGGAAATTCCTGGAGATGTGGATGGAGGAACAGGGCCTTCAGAAGGAGGACGCTGTGAAGAAGCTGGCAGCCATGACCGTCTTCTACAAGACCATGCCGGACTTTTTGCGGGATCTTGTGCTGGGCGTGGAGAGCGACCTGAAGCGATGCGGCGGGAAAAATTACACGTCAGGGGCTGTTACCCTGATGACCCTCCACGGTTCCAAGGGCCTGGAGTTCCCGGCAGTGTTCATTTACGGCGCCAGAGAGGGGAATATCCCTCTGGAAAATGAGAAGCGTCCGTCGGATGAAGAAGAGGAGCGAAGACTTCTCTACGTGGGCATGACCCGGGCAAAGGAGGAGCTGATCCTCACCTGCTCCGGGGAGGAGTCCAGGTTCCTGGCAGAGCTGCCTGAGACAGTTCTCAAACGGGAGAAGGAGATCCCGGTAAAAAAGGAGGAGACCTGCCATCAGATGAGCCTCTTTGAGCTGGGAAATTAAGGAATAAAGGCAGCAGCCGGACAGAACAGAAGGAAGAAACAGGAGGATGAGTGGATGAGGAGAAATGTAAGACTGGAGGATATCTCTGACGGAAAGCTCTACACGGCGCAGGACATGGTACGGGCGGACTGCAGAGGCTGCCGGGGATGCTCTGCCTGCTGTCACGGCATGGGAAGCTCCATCCTGCTGGATCCGCGGGATATCTGGCTTTTGACAAAGGGAACCGGGAAGGACTTTGAGGGACTTCTGGCAGAGCATGCAGAGCTTGTCCTGTCGGACGGGATTGTCCTGCCCTGTCTTCGGATGGCGGGAACGGAGGAGACCTGCACCTTTCTGGACCGGGAGGGACGGTGCTCCATCCACCCCTTCAGGCCGGGGATCTGCCGGATGTTTCCCCTGGGGCGGTACTATGAGGAGACGGGATTTCGCTATTTCCTCCAGGTGCACGAGTGCCCCAAGAAGGATCGGACCAAGGTCAGGGTCAGGAGCTGGCTGGACATTCCGGATCTCAAGAGATATGAGACCTATATCTTTGACTGGCACAGCTTTTTGAAAGTCTGTGAGAGGGAGTCAGAGGGGCTGGACGGGGACAGCCTGAAAATACTGCAGATGTATCTGCTTCGCGCATTTTATCAGACGCCCTGGGACGGGGAGGACTTCTATGGGGAGTTCTACAGACGCCTGGCGCAGGTAAAGGAGAAGCTTGGTTTATGATAGAAAGATTTGAAGAGCTGAAGGAATTTCTGCCGGGGCTTCAAAGGGACATGCCGGAGAGCTACGGGAAGCTGGCGGAGATCTTTCAGTTTCATGTGTTTGAACTGCACCTGGGAGAAGACAGGGGCAGGAAGGTGGATTACTATATCCCCTACATGATGAACGATGCCCTGGAGTGCTATCTGGTGCTGAGGGATGCCTGGATGACCGGAGATTATCTGGATCTGGATCAGGAGGAGTACCCTATACAGGGGCAGCTTGCCTGGAGGGATGACCGGTCGGCTCTCATCGTAAAGCAGGGCAGGGAGAATGTATTTACCATCTGGTTTTCTGAGCTGACAGAGGTGTTCCAGTGCTATCAGTATCACCGGATCGGCCACTTCTGGGTAAAGGGGCAGGAGCAGTGGAGACAGCTCGTCTATATGGCGGGGACGGTCTACGAGAAGTACCAGTATCTGGGCGACGCGGCCTGCAATGAGGGCGAGAAGAAATTCATGCGTCTCATCGAATTCCCGCCCTTCCGCTACTGGTCCCCCATAGACGAGCCATTGGACGACCGGTATCCCTCCACCCGGGAGGGAGCCCTGTGCATGCGGGGGCTGGCGCTGGAGGCGGGGGATAAGAGCTACGCCAGGCTGGCCGGCCTGTATGCCAGGTTCCCCTTCGGATTTTTAAAGAAAAAGCTGGCAAGGAAGCTGTGTGACCCGGCAAGGCAGAGACTGTACGAGACGATCTACGGGAAGGTGAGGGCCGCTTCCCTGAAATATCCGAAGAGAGTCTACGGGGAGGCCCTGGACGGGGAGATCCTGAGGGCGAGAAAGCGTGTTCACCAGAGACTGCACCGGGCCGGATTTTGCGGGAAGTATCCCGTCTATACGAGGGGAAACGTGGAAGTGGTGGCCGCGGAGGAGCATCCCTTTACCACCATGGAGGCGGAGGATTTCACCTTCCGCATCCGGTTCATGGTCTCCCGGTGCAAAAAAGAGAAGGATATGGGAAGAAACTGCGGCTTTTTCAAGGGCAGAGGACGTGAGGGCCGGATTGAGGATGATCTGGACATGCTCATGGGAGAGCTGGAAAAATAAGAAAAAGTTGGAAGATAAATCGAAAAGGAGAAGGACAGATGACAAAAAAGCAGAGAGCTCTGGAAGTGATCGAGAGGCTGAAAAAAGAGTATCCAGACGCAGGCTGTACCCTGGACTATGACCAGGCGTGGAAGCTTCTTGTGAGCGTGCGCCTGGCGGCCCAGTGTACAGACGAGAGAGTCAATAAGATTGTGGAAGTGCTGTACGATAAGTACCCTACAGTGGACGCCCTGGCCGATGCGGATGTGGTGGACATCGAGGAGATCGTGCGCCCCTGCGGCCTGGGAAAGAGCAAGGCGAGGGATATCAGCGCCTGTATGAAGATCCTGAAGGAGGAGTACGGCGGGAAGGTGCCGGATGACTTTGACGCTCTTCTTAAGCTGCCCGGTGTGGGAAGAAAGAGCGCCAATCTGATCATGGGCGACGTGTTTGGCAAGCCCGCCATTGTGACAGACACCCACTGCATCCGTCTCGTCAACCGGATCGGGCTGGTGGATGGCATCAAGGAGCCAAAGAAGGTGGAGATGGCTCTCTGGAAGATCATTCCCCCGGAGGAGGGGAGCGACCTGTGCCATAGACTGGTGTATCACGGCCGGGATGTGTGTACGGCAAGGACAAAGCCCCACTGTGACAAGTGCTGTCTGGAGGATATCTGCAAGAAGCAGGGGGTTTAGATAAAGTGCAGATAATGTATAATGTACACTTGAAAAGCACATGATATAGTGGTATTCTGGTATAGCTGACTATGAAAAAAGGAGAAACGTGAAATGACTGTAGAAGAATGGCTGGGCGAGGACAATCAGCTCGGCACAGACATATGGACTAAAAAGTACTGTAATGAAGGCGAGAGCTTTGACGAGTGGGTTGGGCGTATCAGCGGAGGAAATGAAGAGATCGCCCAGTATATCCGGGAAAAAAAGTTCCTGTTCGGCGGCCGGATCCTGTCCAACAGGGGATTGGACAAGGAGGGCAGGAAGGTAACCTACTCTAACTGCTATGTGGTGGATCCTCCGGAGGATAATATTGAGAGCATCTTCGACTGTGCCAAAAAGCTGGCCCGGACCTACAGCTATGGCGGTGGCTGCGGGGTGGATATCTCAAAATTAAGCCCCAGAGGGGCACGCATCAACAATGCGGCAAAGGAGACAAGCGGCTCCGTGTCCTTTATGGAGCTGTATTCCCTTGTGACGGCTCTGATCGGACAGAACGGAAGACGCGGAGCGCTGATGATCTCCATCGACTGTTCCCACCCGGATGTGGAGGAGTTCATTGACCTGAAGACCGATCTGGAGAAGGTCACAAAGGCCAATATTTCCGTGCGCATCCACGAGGACTTCATGGAGGCGGTAAAGAAAAATGAGGACTATCTCCTTCACTATACAAGAGAGGCTACAGGCCAGGTCATCGAGAAGCAGATCAACGCCAGAGAGTTGTTCCGCAAGATCGCGGAGACAAACTGGGACTATGCGGAGCCGGGTGCTCTGTTCTGGGATCGCATCGAGGGATGGAACCTCCTGAGCAACACAAAGGATTTCTCCTACGCAGGAGTCAATCCCTGTGCTGAGGAGCCTTTGCCGGCAGGCGGAAGCTGTCTTCTTGGCAGCATCAACCTGTCCGCCTTTGTAAACGACCCATTTACGGATCACGCTCAGTTTGACTTTGAGGGACTGAAGCACTGCGTGGAGGTATCTGTAGGAGCTCTGAACGAAGTGCTGGAGGAGGGACTTCCTCTTCATCCCCTGGAGGAGCAGCAGGAGAGCGTGGCCCGGTGGCGTCAGATCGGACTTGGCATCATGGGACTTGCCGACTGCCTCATCAAGCTGGGATTGGCTTACGGCGAGGAGGACGCTGTGGCCATGTGCGACAAGATCGGATTTGCCATGGCGGATTCAGCCATTGCCGCTTCCGCAAAGCTGGCAAAAGAGAAGGGCGCCTACCCGGCCTGTGAGATTAACGAGGTCATGAGCACCCCCTATTTCCTGGCAAACACGTCAGAGAAGACAAGGGAACTGGTGAAAAAGTACGGCCTTCGCAACTCCCAGCTTCTGACTATCGCCCCCACAGGAACCCTGTCCACTATGCTGGGCATTTCCGGCGGCATTGAGCCTGTCTACGCAAACTACTATGAGAGAAAGACCGAGTCTCTTCATGGGACAGACGTCTACTATAAGGTGTACACAAAGATCGTGGAGACCTATATGAAGCAGTTTGGCATCAAGAGCGATGCGGAGCTGCCGGATTACTTTGTGACGGCTATGACTCTGGACTACCGCCAGAGGATTGACATGCAGTCCGTATGGCAGCAGCACATTGACGCTTCTATCAGTTCTACGGTAAATGTGCCCAACGGCTTCACCGTGGAGGAGACGGAAGGTCTCTATATGTACGCCTATGAGAAGGGTCTGAAGGGAATCACCATTTTCCGCGACGGCTGCAAGAGGATTGGTATCCTCAATACAGACCTGAAGAAGGAGAAGAAGGAGGTCACCGCAGGCGAGGGCCTGAAGAGAGGCGAGATCCTTCTTGTGACAGACGACGTGGTGGGCAAGAAGCGCAAGCTGGTGACAGGCTGCGGAAGCCTGCACTGTATCGCCCTGTTTGACCCCAACACAGGCGCCCTTCTGGAGACATACCTGAGCAAGGGCTCCACAGGCGGTTGCAACAACTTCATGGTGGGACTGTCCCGTATGATCTCCATCAGCGCAAGGGGCGGCATCAGCATTGAGACCATTGTGGACCAGCTCAACTCCAGCGGCTCCTGCCCCTCCTACACAGCCAGAAGAGTGACCAGGAAGGACACCAGTAGAGGGGCCTGCTGTCCCATGGCAGTGGGAAATGCTCTCATGGATATGTACAATGAGATGCAGGCTGAGCTGGCAGCAAAGGAGAACTGCGAGGCGGAAAAGCCGGTGAAGAAGGTAAAGAAGGTTCCAAAGCCAAAGGCAGTCTCCACAGAGCTGGACAAGGACAAGATGTACTGCCCAGAGTGCGGAGAGCCTCTGATCTTTGAAGAGGGATGTAACATCTGCAAGAGCTGCGGATGGAGCAAATGCCACTAAATAGAATAATATAACAATTAAAGGAAGCTGCACAGCGGCCGGACTCGTAAATGAGCCGGCCGCTTTTTATGACCTTTTTTCGTTAAAAAATCTACTTCCGAAAAATGGGATTACAACAGGCGGCAGGGGTGATATAATAAACAAATCTGTGGTAGGAAAACATTGAGAGGAGAAAGAGAAAATGAGCAGACTAGAGATTAAGGCTCCCAACAGAGCCAGGATTGTCATGGAAGGTCTCTACAAGGATCTGGAGAGACGGATCGAGTCCAGCCCTCCGGGACTGTGTCCCGTGGACATGTCCAGAGCCTTCCTGGAGCTGTGCCACGCCCAGACCTGCGGGAAATGCGTGCCCTGCAGGATCGGACTTGGACAGCTGAACCATTTTATCAAGGACGTGCTGGACGGAAAGGCCACCATGAAGACACTGGACTACATGGAGGAGACAGCCCTCTCCATTATGGAGTCGGCGGACTGCGCCATCGGCTACGAGGCGGCCCGCATGGTCTACAAGGGACTGATGGGCTACCGGGATGACTATGTTGAACATATCAGGAACGGCAGATGTACCTGCAGCTACAACCAGCCTGTGCCCTGCGTGGCCCTCTGTCCGGCTCATGTGGATGTGCCGGGATACATAGCCCTGATCGGGGAGGGGCGCTATGCGGACGCGGTGCGGCTGATCCGCAAGGACAACCCGTTCCCTACCACATGCGGGTTTATCTGTGAGCATCCCTGCGAGGCCAGATGCCGCAGGAATATGGTGGACGATTCGGTCAATATCCGGGGACTGAAGCGGATGGCGGCAGACTATGCAGGTGAGGTGGATCCGCCGGCCTGCGCTCCGTCTACAGGGAAACGGATTGCCGTGCTGGGCGGCGGCCCCGGGGGCCTGAGCGCTGCCTACTATCTGCAGCTCATGGGACATCAGGCTGTAGTCTACGAGATGCTGCCAAAGCTGGGCGGCATGCTCCGGTACGGCATCCCCAACTACCGTCTTCCAAAAGAGCGGCTGGAGGAGGATATTGACTGTATTTTAAAGACAGGAGTGCAGGTAAAGTACGGCATGAAGATTGGCCAGGACATCACCATCCAGCAGCTCAGGAAGGAGTACGACGCAGTGCTCATCACTATCGGCGCCAGCACGGACAAGAAGCTGGGCCTGGAGGGAGAGGACGCACAGGGCGTGCTCTCGGCTGTGCAGTTCCTTCGGAATGTAGGAAAGAACATCATCATGGATCTGACCGGCAAGGAGGTGGCTGTCGTTGGCGGGGGAAATGTGTCCATGGACGCAGTCCGCACGGCAAAGCGCCTGGGAGCCAGGAAGGTCAGCATTGTGTACCGCCGCCGGAGGGCGGATATGACAGCCCTGCCCCAGGAGATCGAGGGGGCCATCGCGGAGGGCGTGGAGCTGCAGACGCTGAAGGCGCCATCATCCATTGATGTGGACGAGGCGGGCCAGGTCAGAGGGCTCTATGTGACGCCCCAGATGGTCAGCGCCATCCGGGACGGCAGAGCCAGCATCCGCCCCACAGGGGAGGAGGACGTCTACATCCCCTGCGACGTGCTCATCGTGGCCATTGGGCAGAACATTGAGACCCGCCACTTTGAGGAGGCAGGCATCCCGGTGGAGAGAGGAAAGATACGCACAAAGAGCACGGGAACCTTTGAGAATATGCCGGGTGTATTTGCGGGGGGAGACTGCGCCAGCGGCCCTGCCTCTGTCATCACGGCCATTGCTGCCGGCAAGGTGGTGGCGGCCAATATTGACGAGTATCTGGGCTATCACCATGAGATATCCTGTGACGTGGACATCCCAGAGCCGGACCTTACGGATCGCTCCCCCTGCGGAAGAGTCAATCTGACAGAGCGGGAGGCCTGTCTGCGGGTGAAGGATTTCGAAGGCGTGGAAAACTGCATGACAGAAAATGAGGCAAAGCAGGAGGCGGGACGTTGCCTGCGGTGCGATCACTTCGGTTACGGCATATTCAAAGGAGGGCGCGAGACGATATGGTAAATCTGACAATTGACGGGAAATCCATTTCCGTAAAAGAAAATACGACAATTATGGAGGCTGCCAGACAGAACGGCATCCCCATCCCCAGCCTCTGCTATCTGAAGGGCATCAACGAGATCGCGGCCTGCCGCGTGTGCGTGGTGGAGCTGGTGGGAAAAGAGCGGCTCATCACATCCTGCAACAACGTGGCCGAGGAGGGCATGGTAATCTTTACCAACAGTCCAAAGGTGCGCAAGGACAGACGGACCAATGTGGAGCTGATCCTGTCCCAGCACGACTGCCAGTGCGTCACCTGCGCCCGCAGCGGCTGCTGCAGCCTGCAGAAGATCGCCAATGACCTGAACATCATCGACATCCCCTACCGCCAGGAGATCGACAGGCGGGAGTGGAACCAGGATTTCCCTCTGATCCGGGACTCCGCAAAGTGTATCAAGTGCATGCGGTGCATCCAGATCTGTGACAAGGTGCAGAAGCTGTCTGTGTGGGATGTGGAGGGGACGGGATCCCGGACCACAGTCAACGTGTCCGGACATATGAATATCGAGGACGCCCCCTGCTCCCTCTGCGGCCAGTGCATCACCCACTGCCCGGTGGGCGCCCTGCGGGAGCGGGACGACACAGAGAAGGTGTGGGACGCCATGGCAGACGAGAAGAAGACCGTGGTGGTCCAGGTGGCGCCTGCTGTCCGCACATCCTGGGGTGAGCAGACGGGGCTGGCCCCGGAGGAGGCCTCTGTAGGGAAGATCATGGATGCCCTGAAGCGAATGGGGGCGGACTATGTGTTTGACACTGTCTTCTCCGCGGACCTGACTATCATGGAGGAGGCCAACGAGTTTGTCAGGAGATTTACGGCGGGAGAGCTGAAAAGCTATCCCATGTTCACCTCCTGCTGCCCGGGCTGGGTGCGTTTTGCCAAATCCCAGTACCCCCACCTTGTGAAATATCTCTCCACAGCCAAGTCGCCCCAGCAGATGTTCGGCGCGGTCATGAAGACCTATTTCGCGGAGAAGATCGGAAAGCGGCCGGAGGACATTTACACGGTATCTGTCATGCCCTGCGTGGCCAAGAAGGCAGAGCGGGAGCAGGAGCTCTTCTATGAGGAATACGCGGGCCACGATGTGGACGCGGTCATCACCACGAGAGAGCTGGTGAAAATGATGCGCTCCGCCCACATCAGCCCGGAGACTCTCCGGGATATACCGGGGGACTCTCCCATGCAGGAGGGGACCGGCGCCGGCGTCATCTTCGGCGTCACAGGGGGCGTCATGGAGGCGGCCCTGCGCACAGCCTACGCGGTGATCACAGGGGAAAATCCGGACGCAGACGCCTTTGAGGCTGTCAGAAGCCCCGGATTTAACGCAAACGAGGGCGTGTCGGAGGCTGAGCTCACCATCAACGGCATCCGGATCCGTACTGCTGTGGTGAGCGGACTTGGAAACACCAGGACTCTTCTGGACAGGATGGAGAAGGGGGAGGTGCAGTACGACTTTGTGGAAGTCATGGCCTGCCCCGGCGGGTGCGTGGGAGGGGGCGGACAGCCCATCCACGACGGGCAGGAGCTGGCCTTTGACAGAGGCAGGCAGCTCTACCGGCTTGACAGCGACTGCAAAATCCGTTTTTCTCATGAAAATCCGGATATCCGGAAGCTCTATGAGGAGTACATGGGGCAGCCATTGTCCCATAAGGCTCACATGCTGCTCCACACAGAGCACGGAATGTAGGTTAAATCTTTGTAAAATGGTAGAATTTCTACACCATCCTCCGGCGGACAGTGCTAAAATGAGACATTGAAAAAAGTCGAAAAAACGGAGCGCTGCTCCGCAGGGAGGAGAGAGAACTATGTGGGAGATGGAGCTGAGGCTCTGCTATGCCATGCTGAGCAAAAATCAAAAGAAAGCGGCGGACATACTGCTGGAAGACCCGGACGCCGCCCGGACCATGACTGTGCGGGAGCTGGCCGGGAGGGCCGGGGTGGGGCAGGCCACCATCCTCCGGATGCTGCAGGCGGCGGGCTATGAGGGCTGGTCCGCCTTTCAGCGGGAGGTCTGGCGGGAGAAGGGGCAGCAGGAGAGGGAGCTGCCTGAGGCCGCTGCCAGGGAGCCGGCTCTGGGAGGGAAGAAATCCCCGGCAAAGCGGGAGCACAGAAAATACGAGGCCGTCTTCCAGATCATCAGGGACGACCTGACCATGATATCGGACATGGCGAAGCATCTGGACCTGGGACAGCTGGAGGAGGTTGTGAAGGTCATAAAGAAGGCCAAGATCATAGACGTGTACGGGACGGACAATTCCGCCAATGCGGCGGCGGAGCTGTCCGGCAGGATGCTCCACCTGGGGCTCACCAGCAGGAACTACTCGGATTTGTTCTTCCAGAAGGTCAGCGCAGGCCATCTGGGAAAAAGGGACGTGGCCATCGGCTTTTCCATATCCGGGGAGACCCAGGCTGTCATAGACTCCCTGGCCGCGGCCAAGCAGGCGGGGGCTGTGACAGTGGCGGTGACGGGGGACCAGGTGTCAGGCCTGGCACAGATCGCAGACTATATCTTTATCACCCCCACCATCCATTTCTCGGAGATCAGCCGGTGGATCTCCTCCCGCATCTCCCAGATGGCCTTTGTGGACGCCCTGTGCGGCGCCATCATGGTCAGCGATCCGGACCGCTTTGACCAGATGCTGATACAGTCCACAAAGGAGTTTGAACAGGATATGCACAGGAAGGACGCGTAGAGCGATCGAAAATGCAGCAGAAGGGACTTTTCGGAGCATTGCTCCGGAAGGTCCTTTTTTCATGCGGATTTACGGGAAAGAGCTTTACACAGACTTTACATTTTTTTGAAGATTTCTTAAAACTCATTGTTTATAATCCGGGTTGTGTCCGAGAGGACCGAAGAGAAAGGAACCAAGACACCCATGTTCAGACGAATTTTAAAACAGGCTCTCCCCACCATGATCGCTTTTACCATGTCAGGTATGTACAGCGTGGTGGACGGACTATTTGTGGGAAAGGCGGCGGGGGACACAGGACTTGCGGCCATCAATATCGCCTGGCCCATCCCGGCTGTGATCACAGCCCTGGGAATCGGGATCGGCACAGGGGGAAGCGTCCTCTATTCCAATATGCTGGGAAAGGGTGACCGGGACGGCTGCAGGAGAATGTTCAATACAACTGTGACATTCCTGGCGCTGGCAGGCATCCTCCTGTCGGTCATCCTCTTTGCGGCGAGGGATCCCCTCCTTCGCATCTTCGGAGCAGAGGGGGATGTGATGGAGCAGGCACAGCAGTACACCGGCATCATCATCGCCGGGGGCGTGCTGCAGGTGTGCGGCACAGGGATCACGCCTCTCCTTCGGAACATGAACCTGTCTTTTGCGGCCATGATCAGCATGGTGACCGGGTTTGTGGTGAACATCGCAGTCAACTACTATCTGATGTTTCCCCTGGGAATGGGGATACGGGGCGCGGCCTTCGGAACAGTGACCGCCCAGCTCGTGGTGCTGGCCATCAGCATCCTTGTCCTTGCCAGGGCCTACAAGGAGAAGGCAAGGCCTGCTCTTGAGAGGAGGCTGGCGGCCGGGATCTGCCGCAGCGGCATCACCGCCTTCGGCGTCTCCCTGGCGCCCACCGTGGCCCTCATTTTCACCAACTGGCAGTGCCTCCGGTACGGGGGAAACGCAGCGGTGGCCTGCTATGCCGTCATCTCCTACATCGTCTTTCCGGTACAGTACCTGCTGACCGGCATAGGAGACGGAGTGCAGCCCCTCCTGAGCTACTACAACGGAGCGGGGCGGCCTGTGGAGCTTGGACAGGTGAAACGGATTGCCCGCATAGGAGCGGGCGTGCTGGGAGCAGTGACTATGGCGGCGACATGGATCTGCACGCCCTACCTTGCCCGGTGGTTTGGCCTCTCCGAGGAGGCGGCCGCATTTTTCGGAACAGGCATGAGGATCAGCGCTCTTGCTTTCCTGGTGACAGGATTTGCAAAATTTAATCTCTCTTATCTGAACGCGGTGCTGAGGGCCAGGCTGGCTGTGATCCTCACATTTGCGGAGAGCCTGGTCGTATCACCTGTATACCTGTTCCTGATCCCGGCAATTACCGGGATGACCGGCATATGGATCTCGCTGCCGGCCACAGCGGTCACCATGCTCGTGATTTACGGAATGATAAACAGAAAGGAAATGAGTTATGAGAAAAAAGATTAGCTTTCGAAAAGTGGGGACTGTGTGGCTGTTTGTCCTGCCCGCCCTGATCCCCCTGATCGTATTCTGGATTTACCCCATACTCCGGTCTGTGTATATCAGCTTTACAGACTGGGACTACATGTCGCCAACATACAATTTTGTATTTCTTGACAACTTTATAGCGCTCTTCAAGGATGCACGTTTCTACGATGCCCTGTGGAACACCATCGTGTTCACAGTGGGGACCCTGATCCCCACTATTGTCCTGGGACTGCTCCTGGCGCTGCTGATGCAGAAGGCGTTCAAGGGAAGCGGGATCATCAAGTTCATTCTCTTTTCCCCGTGGATCACGCCTACAGTGGCAATTTCCATTGTGTGGACCTGGATCTATGATCCGGACACCGGAATTGCAAACGCAGTGCTGGAATTTCTGCATCTTCCGGCACTGCAGTGGATAAAAAGTTCCGAGACAGCCATGCTGGCGGTGATCATTGTGACTGTCTGGAAGAGCCTGGGATACGCTATGATCTTCTACCTGTCGGCTCTGGAGAAAGTTCCGGGAGAGCTGTACGAGGCAAGCGGCCTTGACGGGGCGAAGAGCTGGCAGAGATTCCGGGATGTGACGCTGCCGTGTATCTCCCCCACCACATTTTTCCTGGTGATCATTACAATGGTCAGTTCCCTGCAGGCCTATGATCAGATACAGATCCTGACCCAGGGCGGCCCGTCGGGAAGCACAAGGACGCTTCTGTATATGTACTATCAGCTTGGATTTGAGGAATTTAATATGGGACAGGCTACAGCGGTGGCTATTGTCATGATCATTTTGACGGTGCTCCTGTCAGCCATACAGTTCACAGCATCCAAAAAATGGGTCCACTATTAGAAAAGAGGGAAAAATATGAAGATAAAAACAGGAATTCAAAAGACAGGAAAAATCATCATACTTCTTGTGTTCTGCGTGTTTACAGTGTTCCCTTTCATCTGGATGGTGCTGAGTGCGCTGAAGACAAAGGCGGAGGTTATGGATGTGTCTGCCTTCTTCCCGGCGGAATTTCAGTGGCAGAATTTTTATGAAGTCATCTTTAACTCCCCGCTTCTGAAATACGTGGCAAACAGCTTGTATGTATCTGCATTTACACTGCTGATACAGATTGTCACAGGGGCCATGATCGCCTATGCCATCGTGTTTATGAACTTTAAGGGTAAGAAAGTTCTGTTTGCCATTATCATGGGAACCTACATGCTGCCAACGGCGGCTACCTACATTCCCAGCTATATCATCCTGGCAAATGGGGGTCTTCTGAATACATACACAGGACTGATCATCTCCGGATGTGTCAGCATATTCGGCATCTTCCTTCTCAGACAGGCCTTCATGCAGGTGCCTGCGGGAATGATCGAGGCGGCCAGGATAGACGGGGCAAGCCACTGGCAGATCCTCTGGAGAGTGGTGTGCCCCATGACAAAGTCCTCTTTTATCACCATGGGACTTATGAATTTTATCACCTGTTACAACAACTACATGTGGCCCTCCCTGATCACGGACTCAGACTCCAAGATGCTGGTATCCCAGGGACTTCGGAAGTTCTTTATCGAAGGCGGAGCCTACGGGACCGAGTGGCCCCTTGTCATGGCCGGCAGCGCCATCATCGTACTGCCCCTCCTGATACTGTTTGCCTTCACCCAGAAATGGTTTATCAACGGTATCGGCGGAGACACGGGTATGAAGGGATAAAACCCTCTTACATATATAAATGAAAACAAAGGAAAGAAAAAGAAGCAAAAAGGAGAAATATCATGAAGAAAAGAATTGTATCTGCACTTTTATTATGCGCTATGGCAACATCCCTTCTGGCGGGCTGCGGCGGCGGCTCCTCCTCTGAGCCAACAACGACAGCAGACGGGAAAATACAGATCGACCTGTGGTACTCAGGTGGAAAGACTGCTGTGAACGTGTTCCAGGAGATCGTTGACGACTTCAACGCATCCCAGGATGAGTACGAGGTGGCCACCACCACACAGGCAGACTACACAGAGACCTACGAGAAGCTCCAGGCGGGGATCGCAGGAAAGAACGCGCCGGATATGGCCCTTCTCGGCACAGACAATTCCAGGAACCTCTCAGAGAAGAACCTGGTGGCAGACATCAATGAGTTTGTGGACGCTGACGACGAGTTCGACAAAGAGGACTACGTTCCGGTCTTCTATGACCAGGGCGTGGACGCGGACGGAAAGCTCTTTGCCCTTCCGGCCTACGGGACCACACAGGTGCTCTACTACAACAAACAGATATTTGCAGACGCAGGGATCGACCCCACCACCATTAAGACATGGCAGGACCTGGAGGCGGCAGCAGAGAAGATCACAACAGACAGCGTGGTTGGATGGGAGCCCATGTGGGGCTACGGGAACCTTGTGGATGCAGCTCTCAGCAACGGAGCTTCTCTCCTCAGCGAGGACGGCGAGACATGCCTGATCAACTCCAAAGAGTGGGTGGACGTATGGGAGAGCTTCCGCAAATGGATCCACGACGACAAGATCATGAAGGTAAACTCCGGCGGACAGGGCTGGGAGTACTGGTACACCACCATTGACGATGTGCTCCAGAACAAGGCCGGCGGGTACACGGGATCCTCAGGAGACCAGGCAGACCTTGACTTCAATATCGTAGGCGCCATCGAGCAGCCCGGATTTAACGACAACCCGTCAGCGCCCACAGCGGACGCGCTTCAGCTTGTCATGTTGGAGGGATCTTCCGACGAGGAGAAGCAGGGCGTGTACGAGTTCATGAAGTACTTCACAACACCGGAGAACCAGGCGAAATGGTCCATGGCGACAGGGTACGTGGCTGTCCGCGAGTCCACCCAGGAGGTGCCGGATTTCAAGGCCTACACAGATGAGAACCCCCACGCTCTTGTACCGCTCCAGCAGGCAATGCACGGCACATCTTCCCTCATCGACCCGACGGGCGGAAAGATCCTGGACGCTCTGAAGATCGCGGCAGACCAGGTGGAACTGGAGAACGTACCGGCGCAGGAGGCGCTGGACGCAGCACAGGAAACAGCACAGGAGGCGCTGGACGCGTTATAAAATGAGACAGGAACTGAAATTTACCATCAGCCGGGAGGCTGAAAATCTTCACAGGGAGCCGATAGAGGTTCCCTGTGATACAGAAAGACTGTATATCAAGGTGGATCTGCCGGATGAATTCCGCTATATGAGCTTTATCATCCTGGAGGACCCGGAGGGACATATCCGCCTGCAGAAGCAGCTGGCCTGGGGAGACCAGGACCTGTGCGTGGGAAAAGGCCCAAAGGACACCACCATAGGAGGCGTGCCGGGCAGGATCCAGCCGGGAACCTGGCAGGTGTGTCTGGGCATCTTTACAGAGTACCTGCACCAGAGGCTGGGAGACCAAAGAGGCTGTATCACCATGACCATGTCCGACGGGGAGGGCCCTGTGTCAGACCCCATGGGAGGACTCGCCTGGGTGGAGGACACCCTGGAGATTTCTCCGAAAAAGTACCGCTGGGACAAGGTGTACGGGACAAAAAAGCAGTGGTATAAGGGGGATTTCCACACCCACACAAGGCTGTCCGACGGAAAGGAGCCCCTGGAAAATGCCATGAAGAAGGCAGAGGATATGGGCATGGACTTCTATGTGCCCACAGAGCACAACCTGATGCACACAGGCTGGTGCGACACATCCCTGTGCATCCTTCCCGGCATAGAGGTGACGACGGACAAGGGACATATGAACCTGTTCGGCATCACAAAGCTGCCGGAGCGGATCCTGGACATTGTGGCTCACAACGGCGAGGAGATCGTGGACAGCTACATGGAGGAGACGATCCGGGAGGCGAGGGAGAATCACTGGATCACAAGCATCAACCACCCCTTCCTCACCATATGGAAATGGCGCTATGACCAGACTGACCTGGATGATATTGACTGCCTGGAGATCATCAACGACCCAACCTACACAGACGCCAAAGACGCCAACGAGAAGGCCGTGCGCTTTCTGGACGCCCTCTGGCAGGACGGACATCGGATCTACGGCGTGGGCGGCAGCGACTCCCACAATCTCATAGAGGAGCGCTACGAGGGGGCGGACCTTCCCTCCATTCCCGGTGACCCGGCTACCTGGGTCTGCTGCGGGGAGCTTACGCCGGACAACCTGATGGCGGCCGTAAAGGCCGGGCACATGTGCGTCACCCGCTTCTGCAGGATGACTCCCGTGATCCACGGAGCCGGCAGGACCTTTCTCCCGGGAGATGAGCTCCCGGAGGACGTGGACAGAGTAACGATACAGGCACTGATCGAGGGGCTCTCTGAGAGGCCGCAGGTCTCCCTGGTGAGAAACGGCGCTTCCCAGGAGCTGGAGATCAGAGAGCTGGAGGTCAGGGAGCTGGAAGGCGGAAAATGGGAGGTGCTGGCTGACGCTGAGCTTGAGAAAGGACAGTGGCAGTGGCTTCGCCTGGACGTCCGCAGCCGGGAGAGGGAATTTCTCGGCTATATGAACCCTGTGTTCAAAGGGGCGGCCAACTCCCGGTACCGCACCTTCGGCGAAATAAAAAAGACAATGGAAGAACCTTAATATGATCAGAGGAATTTTATTTGACAAAGACGGGACACTGGTGGACTTTTTCTCCCTGTGGCTCCAGGCAGCCCTGGCTGTGACGCCCGCATTTCTCGAGGAAAACCGCATCCAGCCGGACAAGGACATGACCGACTACGTGCTCCGTGCCATGGGAGTGGAGGACGGGAAGGTGGATCCGAGAGGAGCCCTGGCCTACAAGTCCTACCAGGAGATAGCGGCAGATATCTGCCAGGCGCTGGAAAAGAAGGGGATCACCCTGGACCCGGCCAGAGCCCAGGAGCAGCTGGAGCGCCTCTTCGACGAGAATGTGACCGGAAAAAATGTGAGCTACACGCAGGTCACAGACATTAAAAAGATGCTGCGGGCCCTGAAGGAGAAGGGCATCTGCGTGGGACTTGCCACGGCAGACACCATGCGCTCTGCCAAGAGCTGCCTGAAAAAGCTGGGAACCTACCAGGAGTTTGACTACGTGGGAGCCGATGACGGCGTGAAGAGACCCAAGCCGGAGGCTGACATGTTCCTGGAGTTCCAGCACAAATTCAACCTGAAGCCGGAGGAGATCGCTGTGGTGGGGGACACCTACAATGACGTGGTCTTCGCCAGGAACAACGGCGGCATAGCCATAGGCGTCTTGAGCGGCGTCAGCAGCGAGGAGGATTTCCGGGGAGAGGCAGACTATATCCTGGACTCTGTTAAGGACCTGCCCGGGCTCCTTGAGAGGATGGATTGAAAAGACGCAAAAGAAAGCATATCAGACACGGATGGACAAGGAGGAATAACTGTGGCTGAAATTCAGTTAAACCATGTATATAAAAAATTTGAAGACGGAGTTACCGCGGTAAAGAATTTTACCCTGGATATTCACGACAGGGATTTCGTGGTGTTCGTGGGACCTTCCGGATGCGGAAAATCCACAACGCTGCGCATGATCGCCGGACTGGAGAAGATTTCTGACGGCACTCTCGTGATGGACGGAAAGACCATGAATGACGTGCAGTCCTGTGACCGTGATATAGCCATGGTATTCCAGAATTACGCACTCTATCCCCACATGACCGTGGCGGAAAACATGGCCTACAGCCTGAGACTGAAGCATGTGCCGAAAAAGGAGCGCAGGCAGAAGGTGGAGGAAGTGGCAAAGATACTGGGACTGGAGCAGGTGCTGGACAGACGTCCGGCAGAGCTCTCCGGCGGACAGAAGCAGAGAGTGGCCATGGGGCGGGCCATTGTGCGCCAGCCCAAGGCCTTCCTGATGGACGAGCCTTTATCCAATCTGGATGCCAAGCTCAGGACCCAGATGAGGAGGGAGATACAGAAGCTGTACAGAGAGCTGGACAGCACCTTTATCTATGTGACCCACGACCAGACAGAGGCCATGACTCTGGGCACGAAGATTGTGGTCATGAAGGCCGGAGAGATCCAGCAGATCGCCTCCCCGGAAGTGCTCTACAATGAGCCGGCCAATGTGTTCGTGGCAGGATTTATCGGCATGCCGCCCATGAATTTCTTTAAGGGCAGATGCCAGATGCGCTATGAGAAGGTCTACGCCAGCACAGCGGGCATGCAGATTGAGCTGCCTGCGGAGCTGGCGGACAGAGTGAAGAAAAAGAGCGAGCTGGGCAAAGACATCATCATCGGTGTGCGGCCGGAGGATATGCTGATCGCTGACACGGGCATCGAGAGCCGCGTCCGCGTGTACGAGATGCTGGGAGCAGAGACCTACCTGTACTTTGACCACGACGGCGGGAACGTGGCGGTCAGAGTGGAGGCCGACACGCCCATCCGCAAGGGCGACCGGGTGCACTTTAACTTCCGCCCGGAGAAGATCCATCTGTTTGACGCCCAGACAGAGGAGAGAATATAGAAACCGCGAAAAAAAGGAAAAGCTTTGGCAAGATCAATCTGAGCCAAAGCTTTTTGTTATTTTCCTTGATCAGTATTTTGCTCTTTATAAAAATATCTATTTTGTTTTTATCTATCGACATAGTATAATTTACATATCAGGAATAATCGATGGGATGTGACACAGAAGTGGAAAGAGAGCGGATTGACAAATACGAATTCAATACAGCGGATAAAAGGATAGAGGTCTATCCAAGCCCCGAACCTGACAGCCCTATTGTGTATATCAATACTTTTGAGGGAGAAGGCGATAATGTATGCCGGGCGCTGGAAAACATGGACAATCCCGCTTTTACCCTTGTCGCCGTGAGCGGTCTGAAGTGGGAGCACGATATGGCCCCGTGGGATATCCCACCGCTCTCGAAGAAAAGCATTCCCTGTACCGGAGGCGCCGACGACTATCTGCGGCTTTTAACGGAAGAAATCATGCCGCGGGCAGAAAAGATGGCGGATGGCGTCTCGTGGAGAGGGCTGGCAGGTTATTCTCTGGCCGGGCTGTTTACAGTGTATTCTCTGTACCGGACAGACCTTTTTTCGAGGATCGCAAGCGTGTCCGGCTCACTCTGGTTTCCGGGCCTTATGGATTATATCACTTCTCATGAGATGAAAAGGCTTCCGGACTGCGTTTATTTTTCCCTCGGGGATCTGGAGAGAAGGACAAGAAACCCCTGTCTGAAAACAGTACAGGAAAGTACCGAAAGGATCCGGAGTTTCTATGCAGGCCACGGTATTGATACGTTCTTTCGGCTCAATCCGGGCAATCATTTTAAAAATGCCGACCAGAGAACAGCAGCAGGCATTTCGTGGATTTTGAACAGGCAGGTCAAAGGAGCGTAAAGTAATCAAAAGGGTAAGCAATCAATTTTTGTGGAGGGAGATATCATTATGATATCAGCAGAAGTATTAGCCTACGAAAAAGAATTGGAAGAAAATCAGAGGACTGTTCGGCAGATGGTTTTAATCAGCCTGGAAGATGTTAGAGCGGGAAAGGGAAGGGACTTTGCCGAAGTCTTTGATGAATTGGAGAAACGGTACCAGAGTTTATAGATGCTTTGCAGGGAAAGAGAGGAAAAAGGGAAACAAATTTTACAAGTCTTAAGCAATAAAAAATAGGAAGTCTTGATCTCTCAAGGCTTCCTATTACTATGCGGAGAAAGGGACTTGAACCCTCACAGGATTGCTCCCACTAGAACCTGAATCTAGCGCGTCTGCCATTCCGCCATCTCCGCTCGACAAAAAGTATAATATCACATACCGAAGCAAATTGCAAACATTTTTTTGAAAAAAATAAAAAATTTTTCTAGAGCGCCGAATGATGGGGTATGGTATAATAGTGCCAGACATGTAGACGTGCTTTGCTGAGAAAAAAAAGAAAGGAAAGGTATAGCAGTATGGCAAGTATTTTTGACATTTTGGGTCCCGTCATGGTGGGGCCATCCAGTTCCCATACGGCAGGCGCGGACCGGATCGGTCTGATCGGCAGGCAGCTTCTGGGGAGGCAGCCGCAGAAAGCCACCATCTATCTCCACGGCTCCTTTGCGGCTACCGGGGAAGGGCACGGCACTGACCGGGCCATCGTGGCCGGGCTTCTGGGGATGAAGCCGGACGACATGAGAATTCCGGACAGCTTCCGGATCGCGAAGGAGGAAGGACTTGACTTCACGATCCAGAAGAAGGAGATCCGTGGCGCGCATCCAAACACAGTGCAGATGATCCTTGAGGCGGACGGAGCGGACAGCCTGGACATCCAGGCCTGTTCCATCGGCGGCGGCCGCATCGTGGTGAGCAAGCTGGACGGGATCGAAGTGAATTTTAACGCGGAGAGCAACACGCTGATCGTGCACAACCAGGATCAGCCGGGACATGTGGCCCAGGTGGCCAACATTTTAAGCCAGAAGAACATTAACATCGCCACTATGCAGCTTTTCAGGGACAAGAGAGGCGGATATGCTGTCATGGTCATTGAGACGGATCAGATTATTCCGGACAGCGCGATTTCCTGGCTGGAAAATCTGGACGGTATTATCAAGGTGACGTTCCTCAATGTGAGCGGAGCAGAGGATGAATAGGAGGGGCGCGAAGCTATGTCATATGGATCAATAGAAGCAATCAAAGAGAGATGTAAAAAAGAGGGAATTGAGTTCTGGAAGGCAGTCCAGATTGAGGACTGCAGCGAGAGAAATGTGTCTGAGGAGAGCTCCTGGAAGGAGATGACCCGCATGTGGCGGATCATGTGTGAGAACGTGGACACCTATGAGCCGGACCGGATCTCCAGGAGCGGCCTTGTGGGGAAAGAGGGCGGCCTCATGGAGGAGTATCAGAAAAAGGGAGACACCCTGTGCGGAGATTTCATGGCCAAGGTCATGACAGTGGCTCTGAAGATGGGCTGCAACAACGCCTGCATGAAGCGTATCATCGCAGCTCCCACAGCGGGGGCCTGCGGCGTTCTCCCGGCTGTGCTCATCCCCTATTTTAAGGAGCACGAGGTGCCGGAGGAGACTATGGTGGAGGCTATGTACGTGGCTGCCGGTGTGGGACAGGTCATCGCCAACCGTGCCTTCCTGGCCGGGGCGGCGGGCGGCTGTCAGGCTGAGATCGGATCCGGATCCGCGATGGCGGCGGCTGCCATCTGCCACGTGAAGGGGGCGGATGCCGAGACTATGGGACATGCAGCTGCCATGGCACTCAAGAACCTGATGGGCCTTGTGTGCGACCCGGTGGCTGGCCTTGTGGAGGTGCCCTGTGTCAAGAGAAATGTGGGCGGCGCTGTCAATGCCCTGGCGGCGGCGGACATGGCCCTGGCGGGCATCACGAGCCGCATCCCGGTGGATCAGGTCATCGACGCCATGCGGGAAGTGGGCGACAAGATGGACGTGACCCTTCGGGAGACCGGAGCAGGCGGCGTGGCTGCCAGCATCACGGGCGTGGAGATCGCTGAGAGGATTATACAGACAGAATAATGGCAGGTAAAGGATCAAAACTGGTATACAGACACTCGGGAAAAGAGTAGATAATAATAAAATGCTGTCAGTCGGTTATCGGCTGACGGTATTTTTTTTGTGAAAAAATTGCATACAAAAAGAGAATTAATCTGAAATGATATACAGAAAATTCTGTCTCTTATACACATCT
>NZ_JACLYY010000010.1:0-126595 GCF_016900595.1 Faecalicatena fissicatena | reverse complement strand
AGGTAGATAGGGCAGAGGTGGAAGTGTGGTAACACATGGAGCTGACTGTTACTAATCGGTCGAGGGCATAACCAAAGCTGAACACTTAGAGAAGACAAGCGGAGCGCAGGCTGAGCTTAGTGTGAAGCTTGTTCGAGACACAAAGTGGCTCGAACTTCCTCAAGTGAGTGCAGCGCACGGTTCGGGAAGAAAGATGGAAGATAGATAAGATTTCTTGTATGTGGTTTTGAAGGTACATGAAAATGGAGCAGAATGAAGTCGTTAAAGGCTCATTCTGTTTTTTTTATTGACTTTTCTACGTTTGTAGAATATAATATTTCTACAGATGTAGAACAAAAATGGAAGTTGAGAAGTCAAAAAGGAGCACACAATGAGAATGAGAGAAATCAAACGCCTTCCGGAGAGCGAACTGGAGATTATGCAGATCATATGGGCGAGTCCTGCGCCTGTATCCAGGATGTACATTGAGGAAGCACTGCAGGACGTTCATCCGCTGGCGCCAACGACTATTCTCACTCTCCTGACGCGCCTGTGCGAAAAAGGTTTTTTATCTTTAAAAAAGGAAGGGCGTACAAACCTGTATGAGCCGCTGGTACAGGAAAAGGAATATTTGGCGGCAGAGAGCAGGTCTTTTCTTGACAAACTGTTTCACGGCTCAGTGGCTTCTTTTGCCACAGCGCTGTGTGACAGCGGGGTTACGAAGGAGGAGTTGGAGGAACTGAGACGTCTTCTTGAGAAAGGAGAGCTGTAACATGTCTGATATGGCTATTTTGTACATATATCGGTTTTTTTGGGCGGTTTTCCTGGGGGCTATCCTGGCTGCCGGATTTCGGAAGTCCTGGAGTGCAGAGCATGGGAAAACGGTCGGCTGGATGGAAGACAGAGAAAAGGCTGTTGTATGGATGGACCCCATCGTGCTTCCAATCATGTTAGCCTTGTTTCCGTTGATTTACATATGCGCTTATGGTATTTCTGATGGTCTGGAGTATTGCCTTTGTCTGTTTGTGGATGTCTTTGTTTTTGTGAGTCTCTATTTTTCAGGGCTTCTGTTTCTCCTGCCTGCTCTCAGGCGCCGCTACACGGCCAGGACATGCGCAGTTCTTTGGCTGGTGCCTGTATTTCTGTTTTATCAGCCCCATATGATTTATCTGCTGCGGCCGGGCCCTCCCACGGCGGTGCTGTATGTGCCGGGGACGGCCCTGAGAGCGCTTATAGCTGTCTGGGGAGTGGGCTTCCTAGTGCTTTTTGCGTGGAAAATGGCTTCTCACATGTGGTTTTCCATGAGCCTGAGAAGGAATTCAAGTCCGGTGGAGGAGCCGGCAATCCTTGAGAGCTGGGAGAAGATGAAAAGTGAACTCGATGTACATATATCCATTGACCTGAGATACAGTAGCCTGATAGGTACGCCCCTTACAATAGGTCTGAGAAAGAAGAAGGGAGCTACCTATCTGCCGGAGCGTCCCTACACGGCGGAGGAGGCTGAGATGATCTTCTGCCATGAGCTGCACCATGTGCAGCGGGAAGACACGCATACTAGATTTTTCCTGGAATTCTGCAAAGCACTGGGCTGGCTGCACCCTCTTGTGTGGACGGCTGTCAGGAGAGCGCAGGATGACCTGGAGCTTTCCTGTGACGAGATAGTCCTGGAGAAGTACGATGGGGACAGGCGGAAAAAATACGCGGAGCTGCTTCTTGCGACAGCCGGGGAAGGCCGCGGCTTTACGACATGCCTTTCTTCTTCGGCCCGGACCCTGCGCTATCGCATGCGCGCCATTGTAACGACAGGGAAAAAGAAGCTCGGAGTCGGCCTGCTGTTTTCGGTTATGTCGCTGAGCGTTCTTGCCATGGGGAAGATGAGCATTGCAACAGACAGAGCGCCTGCGGCGGAGGTTTTAGGGCTCCGCGAGGACAGCCTCTCTGAGGCATGGCTTATGACAGATGAAACGGAGGATCGGGAGGTCAGGGACTTGGAAGGGCTGACCGAATATCTTTCCGGCCTGCAGGTGGAAAGACTGATACATACGTATGAAATCCTCCCCGAACCGGCCGGATATGAGCTGTCAGGCGTTACTACAGAGGCTGTGAGCTTCCGGGTATATGACGGTTATCTGGAAATCAGTTATCCGGAAAAGAGAGGGACTGTGCTCTGCAACATAAGGGACTCTGTTGACTGGGAAAAAATCCAGTCTTTCGTCTGAGATATCCTGAACCTGAGATATGATGTGCATTAGAACATGCATTAGAAAACAAGAAAGAAATAGTTAAAACTACTTGAAATGCCTGTGAGTTTGATGTAGAATATATTTGTTGTCGAGATAATAAGGACGACACAATCTTATAATATTCCTCCTTAGCTCAGTCGGTAGAGCACTCGGCTGTTAACCGAGTTGTCGTTGGTTCGAGTCCAACAGGGGGAGCTTAAAAAGCCCGTAAATGTGATGTTTACGGGCTTCATTTTTGCGGGGAGTTGATAGTGTTTCCTACAGTTATAGAATGGAGTCAAAGGGGAAGGCAGTGCGGAAGCGGAAATCAGACAGAAGCATGCACTGCCAGAGAAAAAACGGCCCTCTAAAGCCGGTTTTTGTCTCCCCACTCGCACATCCCGTCCAGGATGGGGATCAGGGATTTCCCTCTCTCCGTCAGGCTATACTCCACCTTGGGCGGGATCTGGGGATACTCCTCCCTGTGGACCAGCTGGTCCGCCTCCAGTTCCTTTAAGGTGGAGCTCAGAGTCTTGTAGGAAATTCCCCCGATATATTTTTTCATCTCATTAAATCTCACTACCCCGAACTCCATCAGTGTGTAGAGGATGGTCATCTTGTATTTCCCGTTGATGAGGGACAGCGTGTAGCTGAACCCGGTAGTGCTCAGGTTTTCGTTAGAAATGCATCTCTTGCCCATTTTACACTCTCCTTTAGGTAAGTATGATACTTTGATGTAAGTATCGCACTTTTATGTGCGTACTTGTTTTGTGGCATATTCTTGCTATGATTGTAATATCAGCAGCGGGGAATGTCAATCCCGCCAAAATAAGTAAAAGAGGAGAGATAGATTATGAGTATAAAAATCGTTGTGATCACAGGAAGTCCCAGGAAAAACGGAAACAGCTTTGCCATGACAGACGCCTTTATCAAAGCCGCCGAGGCAAAGGGATACGCAGTGACAAGGTTTGACGCGGCTGCCATGAAGCTGGGCGGCTGCCATGCCTGCGAGACATGCTACAGCACAGGGAAGGCCTGTACTTTTGACGACGACTTCAACACCATTGCCCCGGCTATCCTGGAGGCGGACGGACTGGTATTTACCATGCCGGTTTACTGGTACTCCATCCCGTCACAGATCAAGGCGGTGATAGACCGCATCTATTCCCTGGTGGTGGGCGGCAAGGATATCGCGGGAAAGGAGTGCGCTCTCATCGCCTGCTGCGAGGAGGAGGATCTGACCGTTCTGGACGGCGTGCGGATCCCCATGGAGCGTACCGCAGCCTTAAATAAATGGAAGATGGTGGGCGAGGTGCTTGTCCCCGGCGTGCTGAATGTGGGAGATATTACAAAGACCGACGGCTGTGCCCAGGCGGCAGCTCTGGCAGATAAGTTTTAAATGGGGCGATCAGGGAAAGGAGAACAGATATGGCTAAGAAGATTGTGATCTTAAACGGAAGTCCCCGGAAAAAGGGGAATACATCAGCTCTTGTAAAGTCCTTTACAGAGGGGGCGAAGAGCGCGGGCAACACAGTGACAGAATTCTTCCTGGACAGCATGAATATCCACGGATGCAAGGGCTGCTTTGGAGGCCACAGCAGCAGGGAATTTCCCTGTGTCCAGAAGGACGACATGGAGCAGATCTACCCGGCGGTGCGGGAGTGCGACGTGGTGATCTTTGCCACGCCCCTTTACTACTGGAACATGAGCGGCCAGATCCGGACTGCCATTGACCGTCTGTTTGCCCTGGAGGAGGGGGACGGCAATCTCCTCAGAGGGCATGACAGATCCTCCGCCCTTCTGATGGCCGCGGAGGGCAATGGATTTGAGGATGTCCTTCTCTACTACGACCATCTGATGGAGCACCTGAGATGGGAGAACCTGGGCCATGTCCTGGCCGGCGGAAACGGCGATGTGGGAGATATCGACGGGAAGCCGGAGCTTCAGGAGGCCTACGAGCTGGGGAAGTCTATCCGGTAATTTCGCATGCATGATTTCACAGGATTTTAAAGACTCTATGTCGCTTATACAGGCGGCATGGGGTCTTTTTCTGTTGCTCAAAAAAAGACGGCCTGGCGGCGGAGGTTACCGCCAGGTAACTACGGCACAAAAAAGTGCGTACTTGTGCCTGGGCACCTCCGCTCATAAAATAAACACAGAAAAGGGAGGACAGAAATGCCGGAAAAGAAGCGGAGATGAACATAGCATGAATAAAACAGGATTTCAGGTGGATAGAAATACATGTATGGGCTGCGGGCTGTGCACCCGGGTCTGCCCGGGAGGCATTCTCTCCCTGGACGGGGAGGGAAAGGTGCAAATGGCGGAGTTTGAGGAATTCGGCTGGAAGGGCTGCTGGAAATGTGAGCACTGCCTGGCAGTCTGCCCGGCGGGGGCCCTCTCCATTTTCGAGCACCGGCCAGAGGACAGTCTCTCCCCGGTGAAGGCTACCGATGCGGCGCCGGTGCTGGACGCGTTGATCGCCAACAGGCACTCCGGCAGGCGCTACCACGATCGGAATGTGGATCCCGGCGTCATCCGGGACATGATCGGCCGGCTGGCAAATGCCCCCAACGGGGGCAACAAGCAGCAGGTGGAGTTCACGCTGATCGACGACAAGGAGCGGATGAAGCGGCTGCGGAGCATGGCTTTCCGTGAGATGGAGACTCTGGCCGGGCAGGGCATTTACCCGGAGGGCTTTGACCGGGCGTCCTACGAGGACATGAAGCGGTGGCGACAGACCGTTCGGCCGGATATGCTTTTTTGTGGAGCGCCGCACCTTCTCATTCCCCACGCCCCTTTGGGAAAGGGGGAGCCAGTGCAGGACGTGCTGGTGGCAGGAACCTATTTTGAGCTGCTCTGCGCCTCCAGGGGGCTGGGGGCCGTGATGCTGACCTTTCCTCTGGCAGCCCTTAAGAGGATGCCCCGGATCATGGCCATGCTGGAGATACCCGAGGATCACTATACAGGGATGTTCATAGGGTTTGGCTATCCTGAGATTTCCTATAAGAGAGGCGTACAGAAGACCGTGGATCCGGGACGGATACACCGGCCGGCATTTTAGAGCGCATTTCAGAATACATTTTAGAATACATTTTGGAGGAGGATAGTATGAACGCACAGGATTTTCTGCAGATTTTGAGAGAGGTAAAGGATGTGACATTTGCCACCACAGATGAAAACGGCAGGCCAAGGGCCCGCATCATCGACGTCATGCTGGTGGAAGAGGGACGGCTGTATTTCTGTACGGCCCGGGGAAAGGACTTCTACCGGGAGCTGACAGAAGGAGGCTATGTGGCGGTGACCGGCATGAACCGGGACTTCCAGATGGTGCGTCTGGAGGGAAAGGCGTGGAAGGTGCCGGAACAGAAAAAGTGGATCGACCGCATTTTTGAGGAGAACCCGGTGATGAATGACGTCTACCCGGGGGACAGCAGATATATACTGGAGCCCTTCTGTCTGGACGGGGGACAGATGGAGTTCTTTGATCTGGGAAAATCTCCCATTCAGAGATGGTCCTTTGTCCTGGGGGAGGAGGCCCCGAGGGAGAAAGGATTTCTCATCACGGAGGCCTGCATCGGATGCGGTAAATGCAGCCGAAGCTGCCCCCAGAAATGTATAGACCGGCGTACAGACTGCCATGAGGACCGCTGTAAAGAGCGGCGGGAAGCTTCTGGGGACAGCGGGGCTCCCTATGTGATCCGCCAGGAAAACTGCCTGCACTGCGGGCTCTGCCAGGAAAACTGCCCTGTGAGCGCCATTGTAAGGAGAGGAGAGAGAGCATGCTAAGAGAGATGATCACACTGTTAATAGAAAGAAGGGATTTCTTCCTGGGGCTCCTGGGAGAGCATCTGGGGATTTCCCTGACAGCCATTCTGATCGCTGTCCTGCTGGGCGGCCTTATGGGAATTCTGATCAGCGAGTTTGACAGGTCGGCAAAGCCCGCCCTGGCGGTCATCAATTTTCTCTACACGATTCCCTCCATCTCCATGCTGGGATTTCTTATCCCCTTTTCCGGAGTGGGAGACGCCACGGCTGTCATCGCCCTCACGGTGTATGCCCTCCTTCCCATGGTGCGGAACACCCACACGGGTATAGCGAACGTGGATCCGGCAATCCTGGAGGCGGCTAAAGGCATGGGCAGCACCCGGATGCAGATTCTCCTGAAGGTTCGGCTGCCCCTTGCCATGCCGGTGATCATGTCCGGCATCCGCAGCATGGTGACCATGACCATTGCCCTTGCAGGTATCGCCTCCTTTATTGGAGCCGGCGGCCTGGGCGTTGCCATTTACCGGGGCATTACCACTAACAACAGCGCCATGACCATGGCGGGGAGTCTGCTCATCGCCCTGTTGGCGCTTCTGGTGGATTCCCTTCTGGGATTTGTAGAGAAGAGGCTGCGGAAGCGCAGCGCCAGGGCCAGGAAGACCAACCGGGCGCTGGGCGCGGCCGCTCTGGTTCTCTGTGCCTGCCTGCTTATCGCCACGCTGTCTGGAAGGCAGACCCAGGATACGATCCGCATTGCGACAAAGCCCATGACCGAGCAGTATGTGCTGGGAGAGATGCTGGATATTCTCATAGAGAAGGACACGGACCTGAATGTAGAGCTGACCCAGGGTGTGGGCGGCGGCACTTCCAATATAGAGCCGGCCATGGAGAGCGGAGAGTTTGACATGTACCCGGAGTACACCGGCACCGCCTGGAACATGGTCATGAAAGAGGATGGACTGTACACAGAGGATCTCTTTGACAGTCTGCAGAAGTATTACAATGAGGAGCTCTCTATGGAGTGGACCGGCATGTACGGGTTCAACAACACCTACGGCCTGGTGGTCCGCCGGGAGATCGCGGAGCAGTATGACCTGAAGACATACTCGGATCTTGCCGCGGTGTCTGATCAGCTTGTGTTCGGGGCGGAGTACGATTTCTTTGAGCGGGAGGACGGTTACGACGCCCTCTGTGACACCTACGGGTTCCATTTCAGGGAGACCATGGACATGGATATCGGGCTGAAATACCAGGCCATAGACCAGGGGCAGATCGATGTTATGGTGATCTTCACCACGGACGGCCAGCTCTCCGCTTCGGACGTGACTGTGCTGGAGGACGATAAGCAGTTCTATCCCTCCTACATGTGCGGCAATGTGGTCCGCAGCCAGGTACTGGAGGAGCACCCGGAGCTGGAGCAGGTATTTGAAAAGGTGACCGGGATTATTACGGACAGCGACATGGCTGCCATGAACTACGCAGTGGAGACAGAGGGCAGGGAGCCAAGGGACGTGGCGGAGGAATTCCTCGAGAGCCGCGGGCTTCTGTAAGGAGGATGCAAGGATGAGTACAGAGATGAATACAGTAACGAATACAGAAATGAATATAGAAATCGAATTTAAGGACATCAAAAAGATATACGGGGAAAAGGTGGTCATGGAGCATTTCAGCCTCCAGGTGAGAAAGGGAGAGTTTGTCACCATCATCGGCTCCTCCGGCTGCGGCAAGACTACGGCGCTGAAGATGGTGAACGGGCTGATCCGGCCCGATGCGGGTGACATTCTCATCCACGGGGAGAACATCCGGGACAAGGACCAGACCCGGCTGCGCCGGGGGATCGGCTACGCCATCCAGGGGAGCGTCCTGTTTCCCCACATGACGGTGGAGCAGAATATTTCCTATGTGCCCAGCCTGTTGAATGGCCGGGACAGAGCCAGGACAAAGGCGGCAGTGTCAAAGTGGATGAAGATTGTGGGGCTTGATGAGGAACTGAAGGAGAGGTACCCGGCAGAGCTCTCCGGCGGGCAGCAGCAGAGGGTGGGGATCGCCCGGGCGCTGGCCGCATCCCCGGAGATCCTGCTCATGGATGAGCCCTTCGGCGCTGTGGATGAGATTACCAGAGGCCAGCTCCAGGAGGAGCTCCTACGGATCTACAGGGAGACCGGGATCACAGTGCTCTTTGTGACCCACGACATCGGCGAGGCGCTGAAGCTGGGGACCAAGGTACTGGTCCTGGATCAGGGGGAAATCCAGCAGTACGCCCCTCCGGCGGAGCTCCTCAGCAGGCCCGCCACGCCCTTTGTGGAGCAGCTTGTGGAGAGGGAGAGAAGAACCTGCCACCTGCCGGAGGAACGGCTGGGGGACTGCGAGTTCAGCGGCGCGGCGGGGAGGTAGAGGGGAGAGCGAGACCTTGTGGATGTGCTGCGGAACTGAAAAAATGCTGCCCGGACTACGCCGGACAGCAAAAAACTTATATTCTTTTCATAAATCTCAGTAAAACCTTTCCCAGTGCCAGCACGAGAACCGCCGAGGCGATAGCTTCCGGGATGCCGGAGGCAGTGATGGTTCCCATGATCAGGCCCCACACGGCTGTGATGCCTACGTTCTGCGCCTGGGCGTACTGCTGGGCGAAGAGCAGGTAAATGCTGCCCATGACAGTCACTGTGTTGACCATGGCGCCCACAAATCCGGTGATGGGAAGGGCGATAGTCTGGTTCAAATGAACCTTCTCGAAGAGCTTCCACAGCCAGCCGGATACCACGCCGATGAGGATGCGGCATCCCACGGAGATCCAGAGGGCTTTCAGAACGCCGGGAAGTCCGGTGGTGCTCATAAAGGGCGAGAAGGCAAAGGACAGAAGGGTGGGTGCCATGGTGTTGCTTATAAGAGAGCAGATACCGAAGACGCCGCCTAAAATGCCGCCGGCCAGAGGGCCCAGGAGCACAGCTCCGATGATGACGGGAATGTGTACTGTTGTCGCCTTAATTACCGGGAGCTGGATCATGCCAAGCGGTGTGTTCGCGAGGACGATGACGATTGCTGCCATAAGTGCAACACAGACCATCCATCTGGTGTCACGTTTTTTTTCTTTCATTATTCAATTCCTCCTTGTTATCATTCCCGCTGTCGGGATATAATACAATTACGCGGAAAGTATAGCATGAAAGGAAGGATTTGACAATATGCTGAAAGGAAAGACAGTGATCCTGGGGGTGACGGGAGGGATCGCCGCATACAAGAGCGCCTATCTGACGAGCCTTCTCATAAAGGCCGGGGCGGATGTGCAGGTGATCATGACGGATCACGCAAGAGAGTTCATCTCTCCTCTGACCTTCGAGGGACTGACGAACCAGAGATGTCATACAGATACATTTGACCGGAACCACGAGTACAGCACGGAGCATGTCTCCCTGGCCTCCCGGGCGGATGCGGTGATCATCGCGCCGGCCACGGCCAACGTGATCGCCAAGCTGGCCTGCGGGATCGCGGACGATATGCTGACCACCACGGTGCTGGCCTGCGACTGTCCCAAGATCGTGGTGCCCGCCATGAATACCCGGATGTACGACAATCCGGTGACCCAGGACAATCTGGAAAAGCTGAGAAAATATGGCATGACTGTGGTGGAGCCGGCAGCAGGCCGGCTGGCCTGCGGGGACGTGGGCAAGGGGAAAATGCCGGAGCCGGACGTCCTCTTCCAGTACGTGCTCATGGCCTGTGCCTTCCCGAAGGATATGGAGGGAAAGAAGGTTCTTGTGACGGCGGGACCCACCCAGGAGCGGATCGATCCGGTGCGGTACATCACCAACCACTCCACCGGGCGGATGGGCTACAGCATTGCGAAGATCTGCGCCCTGCGGGGAGCCAAGGTGACCCTCGTGACCGGGCAGACGGCCCTGGAGCCCCCTCTCTTTGTGGATGTGGTCCCGGTGGTGTCGGCCAGGGACATGTACGAGGCCGTGGTGGCAAGGAGCGGAGATATGGATGTGGTTATCAAGGCCGCGGCGGTGGCCGACTACCGCCCGGCAGTTACAAGCGACGAGAAGATCAAGAAGTCCGACGGCGACCTGGCCATCGCCATGGAGAGGACCGACGATATCCTGGGGTATCTCGGGCAGCACAAGAGACCGGGACAGTTCCTCTGCGGATTTTCCATGGAGACCCAGAACATGCTGGAGAACTCCCGGGCCAAGCTGGCGAGGAAAAACCTGGACATGATCGTGGCAAATAACCTGAAGGTGCAGGGGGCCGGCTTTGGGACAGACACCAACGTGGTGACCATCATCACGGCAGATATGGAAAAAGAGCTGGAGCTCATGAGCAAGGATGAGGTGGCAGTAAGGCTGCTGGACGAGATCCTGGCCCGCATTTAACAGGGAGACAGTTCCGCGCTATAATGGAGATAATAAAAGGAGGTATTACATATGGATGCAAACAGAAGAAAGAGAAATGAACTGGCGGCTCAGAGGGTGATCAAGGGCCTGGAGTCAAGGAATATGGAGGGCTACTATGCGCAGTCTAAAGAGGAAGCGCTGAAAAAGGCGCTGGAGCTGATCCCGGAGGGCAGCTCCGTGGGCTGGGGCGGTTCCATGTCCATCAAGGAGATGGGGCTTCTGGACGCGGTCTGCTCCGGAAATTATACGGTCTATAACCGGGATACCTGCAAGACGCCGGAGGAAAAGAGAAAGACGCAGCTTCAGATCTTTGACAGCGACTATTTCCTGTGCAGCACGAATGCCATCACAGAGGACGGCGTCCTTGTCAATGTGGACGGGACAGCCAACAGAGTGGCCTGCATTTCCTGGGGACCTGCCAATGTAATCATGATCGTGGGTATGAACAAGCTGGTAAAGAGCGTGGAGGACGCTGTGTCCAGAGCTCGCCATGAGGCGGCGCCTATCAATGCCCAGAGGTTCGGGCTGGACACGCCCTGCTCCAGGACAGGCGTATGCGCAAACTGCAAATCCCCGGACACGGTGTGCTGCCAGGTGCTTGTGACAAGGTACTCCAAAGAAAAAGGCAGGATCAAGGTGATCCTTGTGAACGATGAGATGGGATTTTAAGGAGACAGAAAATGGAGATCAGACAGTTTATGGACTGCTTTCTCCCCATGCCTGTGGTGGGAAAGCTTGAGGAGAGCTGCTGGGGAGCCAGGGGCGTTATCCCCAGAGACCAGGACAATGGACTGGAGGACAAGGTGCTGGAGGATCCGGCCCTGACCGGCAAGGTGAATTATACATACTGGGACGGGACGATCCTGCGCGACGAGGATGGGTGCGGAAAGTATCATCTGTTTGCCAGCCGCTGGAACGAGGCGGATGGGTTTGAGAAGGTAAACGGAGAAGGGGGCTGGAGTGGCTCCCTGGCCGTGGAGGCGGTCAGCGACTGCCTGTACGGCCCCTATAACCAGAGGGAGCGGGTGCTCTGGCCGGACAGCCAGGGAGGACTGGGGCACAATGTGTACGTCTTCCGGCTGCGGGAGGACGATCCGGCAGGGAAATACGCAGCGATTGTCAGCGACACCCGGCCGGGAGATATTTTTACCACGGACAGCCTGGACGGGGGAAGATGGGTGTACCGGGGGCCGGTGAAGCTGGACCGGGGATATTTCTTCCGGGCCAACATCTGCATCATCCTGCGGCCGGACGGGGCCTACGAGCTGCTGAACAGAGATGGACTCATCGCCCTGTGCCGGGGCAGTATCCTGGACACCTTCCAGCTGGAGCAGGAAAATCTCTGGCCTCAGGTGGAGGGCCTGCCCACGGTGAACATGGAGGATCCGGTGCTCTGGTACAGCGGCGGCCTGTATCACTGTGTGGTGAACCAGTGGAGCACCAGAAAGGCCTTTTACATCATTTCCGAGAATGGACTGGACAGCTGGAAGCTGGCGGACGGGATTGCCTACTCGCCCACTGTGGATTTCCTGAGATATGAAAATTCTGATGTGGTCAACAGGTGGGATAAGATCGAGCGGCCCGGTGTATACATGGAGTACGGGATCGTGAAGGCCATGACCTTCGCTGTCCTGGATCTGCCCAAGGAGGAGGACAAGGGAAACGACGGCCACGCCAGCAAAGTGATCGTGGTTCCCTTTGACGGCGAGGCCCTCAACCGGTTCGCGAGAGAACAGTATTATGGGAAGCAGACAGAGCTCTGAAAAATTTCTCCTGAAAATTTCTAAATCTTTTCATTGACGAATGGGTTTCAGTTTGCTATAATATGAGTGTTCCGCAAAAACGGGACACTGTGGCGCAGTAGCCAAGTGGTAAGGCACAGGTCTGCAACACCTCGATTCACCGGTTCAAATCCGGTCTGCGCCTCTTATAGAGAAGTGAGAGAAATATCAGCCAAGAGCTGGTATTTTTCTTTTTCATATACAAATATTTACTTAAAGGCTCATGCTGCGAAACAAAGAAGAGCTTCTGTGGTACTTCCTTGGCCGGGCCGCGGAGTATCTCTACAGCAGGACGGGAAAAGGCAGAAGGCTTATATTTAAATTATATTTAAATATGTAAGGAACTGGATTAAGGAAAAGCACAGACAAAGCATGCTCCAAAAAACACAGACAAAGCATGCCCCAAAAAACAGGCTTGACTTCCAACGCTATACTATGGTATATTATTGTGGCGATGGAAGCAGGTCTTTTTTTTATGCCTAAATTTAAGGCGCCCGGTTCAAGACCGCCGGGGCAACACGTCAACATTAAGAAAATGAAGCGAGGTGGAAGTTGTGCGTACAAGAATTACATTAGAGTGTACAGAGTGCAAGCATCGTAACTACAACATGACGAAGGATAAGAAAACTCATCCGGAGCGCATGGAAACAAAGAAATACTGCAGATTCTGTAAATCACACACATTGCACAAAGAAACAAAATAGTCGCTGGCAAAAGGAGTGAATGTCGTGAGTAAGGAAAAAACTCAGAAGAAAAGCTGGTTCAAGGGTCTTAGCTCAGAATTCAAAAAGATCATCTGGCCAGACAAGGTGACACTTGCTAAACAGACAGCAGCGGTTGTTTCCGTATCCGTCGTGCTGGGGATCATCATCGCGATCATCGATTTCCTTGCGCAGAACGGAGTAGATTTTTTAGTAGGACTGTAAGACTGTAAGCAAGAAAGGTGATTATATGTCAGAGGCAAAATGGTACGTTGTTCATACCTATTCCGGGTATGAGAACAAAGTGAAGGCCAACATTGACAAGACAGTGGAGAACAGACATCTGGAGGCGCAGATCCTGGAGGTGCGGGTTCCACTGGAGGATGTTGTGGAGACGAAGAACGGGGTGCAGAAGGTAACACAGAAAAAGATGTTCCCCGGCTATGTGCTCATTCACATGATCATGAATGACGACACATGGTATGTGGTCCGCAACACAAGAGGTGTGACAGGGTTTGTGGGACCTGGCTCCAAGCCGGTACCCCTGACAGACGAGGAGATGGCGCCCCTTGGCATCCGGCGCGAGAATTACGTGGTGGATTACGAGGTGGGCGACAGCGTCAAGGTCATCGCCGGTGCATGGGCGGATACAGTGGGTGTTGTGCAGTCCATCAATGCCGCTAAGCAGAGCCTGACCATCAATGTTGAGCTGTTTGGCCGCGAAACGCCAGTAGAAATAAGTTTCGCTGAAGTGAAAAAATTGTAGTCAGTAGTGGGAGGGACGTCCGTCCCGACAATACCACAAGGAGGTAATGAAAATGGCAAAAAAAGTAGAAGGTTATATCAAATTACAGATTCCTGCCGGCAAGGCAACTCCGGCTCCTCCGGTCGGACCTGCACTTGGACAGCACGGAGTTAACATTGTTGAGTTCACAAAGCAGTTCAACGCAAAGACAGCTGACCAGGGAGATCTGATTATCCCTGTAGTAATCACCGTTTACAACGACAGAAGCTTCAGCTTCGTTACAAAGACACCTCCGGCAGCAGTCCTGATCAAGAAGGCCTGCAATCTGAAATCCGGTTCCGGTGTGCCGAACAAACAGAAAGTTGCAAAGATCACAAAGGCTCAGCTTCAGGAGATCGCTGAGACAAAGATGCCTGACCTGAACGCAGCAAGCCTTGAGGCAGCTATGAGCATGATCGCAGGTACATGCAGGAGCATGGGTGTTACAGTAGAAGAGTAAGAGCGATTTGAGTCAACAGGAACAGTAAGTGGGAGGGTTATCCCGACATTACCACAAGGAGGTATTTTTTAAAATGAAAAGAGGAAAGAAATATACAGAAGCTGCAAAAGCTATCGAGAGAGGAACACTCTACGACAAAGAAGAGGCAATTTCTTTAGTAAAGAAGACAGCAGTGGCAAAATTCGATGAGACTATTGAGGCTCACATCAGAACAGGCTGTGACGGACGTCACGCTGATCAGCAGATCCGCGGCGCCGTTGTACTGCCCCACGGAACTGGTAAGAAGGTGCGCATCCTCGTGTTTGCGAAAGACGCAAAGGCTGAGGAGGCAAAGGCAGCAGGCGCTGACTACGTAGGCGGCGATGAGCTGATCCCGAAGATCCAGAACGAGAACTGGTTTGAGTTCGACGTAGTAGTTGCTACACCAGACATGATGGGCGTTGTTGGACGTCTCGGACGTGTACTTGGACCCAAGGGCCTGATGCCGAACCCGAAGGCTGGAACAGTAACCATGGATGTTACAAAGGCAATCCAGGACATCAAAGCTGGTAAGATCGAATACAGACTTGACAAGACAAACATTATCCACGTGCCGATCGGTAAGGCTTCCTTTACCGAGGAGCAGCTTGCAGACAACTTCCAGACGCTTATTGATGCGATCAACAAGGCCAGACCGGCAGCTGTAAAGGGTCAGTTCTTAAAGAGCGTGACACTTACATCTACAATGGGACCTGGCGTGAAGCTTAATCCGGTTAAGCTGGCTTAATCAGAGAGCAGAGATTGACGCATATACACACCCCGGAGACATTGTTTTGAGAACAGTGCCCGGGGTGTTTTTCTGTTGCACTGCCAGAGAGTGTGGTGGCAGGAGCTGTGGCGGTCTGCGCGGCAGTCAGAAGCAGGCGCAGAAAAACCGAGTAATACCCGGTGTAGAGCTATAAAAAACCGGAAAAAGTTGAAAAATACATTGACAAGTATAAACAAGTGTGCTAAATTACAGTAGTAACTGCCGAAGACAGCAGGTGCTGAAAAGCGTAAGTATGAAAACGCCTGCCGAGGAAGAATAGATTTAGTACGTTGTGTATGAATTTCTACCCCTCTGTGTCTTTGGGCGCAGAGGGGATTTTTATTCAGCCATCAATCTGTCGGCGGTGCAAGAACCAAAATCTAACAAGGAGGTGCACCATTCGTGGCAAAAGTTGAGTTAAAACAGCCTATCGTTCAGGCGATTGTTGATGACATCACAGGCGCTGAGTCAGTCGTGCTGGTTGACTACCGCGGATTAACTGTTGCTCAGGACACAGAGCTCCGTAAGCAGTTAAGAGAAGCTGGTATCATCTACAAAGTCTGCAAGAACACAATGATGAAGAGAGCTTTTGAGGGAACAGAGTTCGCTGCTCTGGAAGAGCATCTGGAAGGCCCCAGCGCTATCGCCATCTCTAAGGATGACGCTACAGCTCCGGCAAGGATCCTGTGCAAATTCGCTAAGGATGCAAAGGCTCTTGAGTTAAAGGGCGGTGTTGTCGAAGGAACAGTTTACGACGTTGCTGGACTGACTGAACTGGCTAAGATCCCGTCAAGAGAAGAGCTTCTCTCCAGACTGCTTGGAAGCATGCAGTCACCGATCACAAACTTTGCTCGCGTTATCAAGCAGATCGCAGAGCAGGGTGGAGAGGCCGCTCCTGCAGAGGAGAGCGCAGAGGCTCCGGCTGAGGAAGCTCCCGCAGCAGAGGCAGCAGAGACACCGGCTGAGTAATCAGCGGTTTGAGTCTGACAGGAAAAGCAGACGACTGGCAGCTGCCTGACAGCAGCCAGCAGAGACACCAAACAGGGTTTGGAAGATTAAAAAATCAAAAAGAAATTAATGGAGGACAATGAAATGGCTAAGTTAACAACAGCTGAAATGATCGATGCGATCAAAGAGTTATCAGTATTAGAATTAAACGAGTTAGTTAAAGCATGCGAAGAAGAGTTCGGCGTATCTGCAGCAGCAGGCGTTGTAGTTGCGGCAGCAGCCGGAGACGGAGCTGCAGCAGCAGAGGAGAAGGACGAGTTTGATGTAGAGCTTGTAGCAGCAGGCGCTTCCAAGGTTAAGGTTATCAAGGTTGTTCGTGAGATCACAGGTCTTGGCCTGAAAGAGGCTAAAGAGCTTGTTGACGGCGCACCGAAGGTTGTTAAAGAGGGCGCTTCCAAGGCTGAGGCTGAGGAGATCAAGGCTAAACTCGAGGCTGAGGGCGCAGAGGTTAACCTTAAATAATTCAAGTGTTCAGAGCAAAGCATATAAATTTGAACATGACAAATTGTTTATAAAAAACAGAGAGGACCGCTTGAGGGTTTTACAACAGAAGACCCGCAAGCGGCCTTTTTTCGCGCTTTTGTTGGAAGCGGAAATGCGGCGGGATCGGGAATTGTGTCTGTTGGGACACAATTCCCCGGGGATACATGCACAACGATACACCGGTTGACTTAATTTCAGACGTAATACTTTTCAAAAGTATTACGTCTGAAATTAAAAAAGTCCTTGACACCCCTCCAGGGCTTGTTGTATTATATAGGGTGCATCATTATGAAAAACTGTGTCATTATCGATGGCACAATGTGCGAGAGTGTAATAAAAACAGGGGGTTTGCTCGGTTAAACCTCACAAAAAATAAACGAGGAGTGAAACGTCATATGGAGAAAAACAGAATTCGTCCTATTAAAAGTGGAAAAAATTCCCGCATGAGCTATTCCAGGCAAAAAGAAGTGCTTCAGATGCCCAACCTGATCGAAGTCCAGAAAGACTCCTATCAGTGGTTCCTTGACGAGGGATTAAAAGAAGTATTTGATGACATTTCTCCGATCACAGACTACAGCGGCAAGCTCAGCCTGGAGTTTGTGGATTTCACCTTGTGCGAGAAAGACGTAAAGTACTCGATCGAGGAGTGTAAGGAGCGCGATGCCACCTATGCGGCCCCGCTGAAGGTGCGCGTAAGGCTTCACAACAAGGAGACAGACGAGATCAATGAGCATGAGATCTTCATGGGAGACCTGCCGCTGATGACAGCGACGGGAACTTTTGTGATCAATGGTGCAGAGCGAGTTATCGTAAGCCAGCTCGTGCGTTCGCCCGGTATCTACTACGGCATCGCGCATGACAAGCTGGGTAAAAGACTGTTTTCCTCCACTGTCATTCCAAACCGGGGAGCATGGCTGGAATATGAGACAGATTCAAATGACGTTTTCTATGTGCGTGTAGACAGAACAAGGAAGGTGCCGATCACTGTGCTGATCCGCGCCCTCGGCATTGGGACCAATCCCGAGATCATTGACCTGTTCGGCGAGGAGCCCAAGATCCTGGCCAGCTTTGAGAAGGATGCTGCTACAAACTACCAGGAAGGTCTTCTCGAGCTGTACAAGAAGATCCGTCCCGGCGAGCCGCTCGCGGTGGACAGCGCGGAGAGCCTGATCACAAGCATGTTCTTTGATCCGAGACGCTACGACCTTGCCAAAGTCGGACGCTATAAATTCAACAAGAAGCTGATGCTGAGAAACCGCATCGCAGGTCACGTGCTGGCCGAGGACGCGGTGAGCCCCATCACCGGAGAGGTGATTGCCGAGGCGGGCACCAAGCTGACAAGAGAGATGGCGGACGACATCCAGAACGCGGCCATTCCCTACGTGTGGATCGACAGGCCGGAGGAGGAGAGAAAGGTAAAAGTCCTCTCCAACATGATGGTGGACCTGCAGTCCATCGTGGACATTGATCCCAAGGAAGTGGGCGTGACAGAGCTGGTATACTATCCTGTGCTGTCCGGGCTTCTGGAGGAGACGGCAGGGGATATCGACGAGCTCAAGAGCGCCATCAAGCGGGATATCCACGACCTGATCCCGAAGCATATTACAAAGGAAGATATTCTTGCTTCCATTAACTATAATATCCATCTGGAGTACGGCCTTGGAAATGACGATGACATCGACCACCTGGGCAACCGTCGTATCCGCGCCGTGGGCGAGCTGCTCCAGAACCAGTACAGGATCGGTCTGTCCCGTCTGGAGAGAGTGGTTCGAGAGAGGATGACCACACAGGATCTGGAGGGCATTTCACCCCAGTCCCTGATCAATATCAAGCCTGTGACCGCTGCTGTGAAGGAGTTCTTCGGATCCTCCCAGCTGTCCCAGTTCATGGATCAGAACAACCCTCTGGGCGAGCTGACTCACAAGAGACGTCTGTCCGCCCTCGGACCTGGCGGTCTGTCCAGAGACCGTGCCGGATTTGAGGTCCGCGACGTACATTATTCCCACTACGGAAGAATGTGCCCCATCGAGACGCCTGAGGGACCCAACATCGGTCTGATCAACTCCCTCGCATGCTACGCGAGGATCAACCAGTACGGATTTGTTGAGGCTCCGTACAGAAAAATAGATAAATCTGACCCGAAAAATCCGAGAGTCACAGACGAAGTTGTCTACATGACAGCAGATGAAGAGGACAACTATCATGTGGCGCAGGCGAACACGCCTCTGGATGAGGAAGGTCATTTCGTACACAAAAATGTGTCCGGTCGTTACCGGGAGGAGACACAGGAGTATGAGCGCTCCATGTTCGACTACATGGACGTGTCCCCGAAGATGGTGTTCTCCGTGGCGACAGCCCTGATCCCCTTCCTGCAGAACGACGACGCCAACCGTGCGCTGATGGGATCCAACATGCAGCGCCAGGCAGTGCCGCTTCTCATGACCGAGGCCCCTGTGGTTGGTACAGGTATGGAGGAGAAGGCAGCTGTTGACTCCGGCGTGTGCGTGCTGGCAGAGGAGGGCGGCGTTGTAGAGCGCTCCACCTCTAATGAGATCACCATCCGTCAGGATGACGGCATGCTTAAGAAATACAAGCTGACCAAGTTCCAGCGAAGCAACCAGAGCAACTGCTACAACCAGAGACCTATCGTCTTCAAGGGCGACCGGGTGGAGAAGGGTGAAGTCATCGCGGACGGACCTTCCACATCCAACGGCGAGATGGCCCTTGGAAAGAACCCCCTCATCGGCTTCATGACATGGGAGGGCTACAACTACGAGGACGCGGTTCTCTTAAGCGAGAGGCTGGTACAGGACGACGTTTACACATCCATTCATATAGAAGAGTACGAGGCGGAGGCCCGCGACACCAAGCTGGGACCTGAGGAGATCACAAGGGACATCCCCGGCGTGGGTGATGACGCCCTGAAGAACCTGGATGAGAGAGGAATCATCCGCATCGGCGCTGAGGTCCGCGCAGGCGATATCCTTGTCGGAAAAGTAACTCCCAAGGGAGAGACAGAGCTGACAGCGGAGGAGAGACTTCTGCGCGCCATCTTTGGCGAGAAGGCCAGAGAGGTGAGAGACACCTCCCTGAAGGTACCCCACGGCGAGTACGGTATCGTGGTGGATGCCAAAGTGTTTACAAGGGAGAACGGCGACGAGCTGTCACCCGGCGTGAACCAGGCGGTCCGCATCTACATTGCCCAGAAGAGAAAGATCTCCGTGGGTGACAAGATGGCCGGACGTCACGGAAACAAGGGTGTCGTTTCCCGTGTGCTTCCCGTGGAGGATATGCCCTTCCTGCCAAACGGACGTCCTCTGGACATCGTGCTGAACCCGCTGGGCGTGCCTTCCCGTATGAACATCGGACAGGTGCTGGAGATCCATCTGTCGCTGGCTGCCAAGGCCCTGGGCTTCAACATTGCCACACCGGTATTTGACGGAGCTGACGAGAACGATATCATGGACACTCTGGATCTGGCCAACGACTACGTGAACTTGAGCTGGGAAGAGTTTGAGGCAAAACACAAAGAGGAGCTGCTCCCGGAGGTACTCCAGTATCTCTCTGACAACAGAGACCACAGAGAGCTGTGGAAGGGGGTTCCCATCTCCAGAGACGGTAAGGTGCGTCTGCGGGACGGCCGTACCGGCGAGTTCTTCGACAGCCCGGTTACCATCGGGCACATGCACTATCTGAAGCTGCACCACCTGGTAGACGACAAGATCCATGCCCGCTCTACCGGCCCCTACTCACTGGTAACACAGCAGCCTCTGGGAGGAAAAGCCCAGTTCGGCGGACAGCGTTTCGGAGAGATGGAGGTTTGGGCTCTGGAGGCCTACGGTGCATCCTACACACTGCAGGAGATCCTGACAGTGAAATCCGACGATGTGGTGGGGCGTGTGAAGACATACGAGGCCATCATCAAAGGGGAGAACATTCCGGAGCCAGGTATTCCCGAGGCCTTCAAGGTACTGCTCAAGGAGCTGCAGTCACTGGCGCTGGATGTCCGCGTGCTGCAGGGCGGCGAAGAGGTGGAGATCCTGGAGACCGTGGATATGGGAGAGACAGATTTCCGCTCACTGATGAACGAGGACAGAAAATACCACAGTGACGACGAGAACCTGGGAGACCACGGCTACACTGCGCAGGAATTCCAGGGCGAGGAGCTTGTGGACGTGGAAGAGCCTGACAGCGATGCCGAGGACGACGATCTGGGTATCGAGTTTAACGAAATATCAGACGATGAATTTTAGGAAGGGGTGCCAGTATGCCGGAAACAAAAAAGGAACAAACCTATCAGACAATGACCTTTGACGCCATCAAGATCGGGTTGGCGTCACCGGAGAAGATCCTTGAGTGGTCCAGAGGCGAGGTCACAAAGCCGGAGACCATCAACTACAGGACGCTGAAGCCGGAAAAGGACGGCCTGTTCTGTGAGCGCATCTTCGGACCCAGCAAGGACTGGGAGTGTCATTGTGGTAAATATAAAAAGATCCGTTACAAAGGCGTTGTCTGCGACCGCTGCGGCGTCGAAGTGACGAAATCCAGCGTGCGCCGCGAGCGTATGGGCCATATCGCCCTGGCCGCTCCGGTGTCACATATCTGGTACTTTAAGGGGATCCCGAGCCGCATGGGACTGATCCTGGATCTGTCCCCCAGGACTCTGGAGAAGGTGCTCTACTTTGCCTCCTACATCGTGCTGGACAAGGGCGAGACAGACCTGATGTACAAACAGGTGCTGTCTGAGCAGGAGTACCAGGAAGCGAGAGAGAAATGGGGCAGCGCCTTCCGTGTGGGAATGGGTGCTGAGGCCATCAAGGAGCTTCTGGAGACCATCGACCTGGACAAAGAGTACGAGGAGCTGACAGCCGGCCTGGAAGGGGCCAGCGGCCAGAAGAGGGCAAGGATCGTGAAGCGCCTGGAGGTAGTGGAAGCCTTCCGGGAGTCCGGAAACAAGCCGGAGTGGATGATCCTGACAGCCATCCCGGTGATCCCGCCGGATCTCCGTCCTATGGTACAGCTGGACGGCGGACGTTTCGCCACCAGCGACTTAAATGACCTTTACAGAAGGATCATCAACAGAAACAACCGTCTGAAACGCCTGCTCGAGCTGGGCGCGCCGGACATTATCGTTAGAAACGAGAAGAGAATGCTCCAGGAGGCGGTGGACGCCCTTATCGACAACGGAAGAAGGGGCCGTCCGGTCACAGGACCCGGAAACCGCGCCCTGAAGTCACTCTCTGATATGATGAAAGGAAAATCCGGACGTTTCCGTCAGAACCTTCTTGGAAAGCGTGTAGACTACTCCGGACGTTCCGTTATCGTCGTGGGACCTGAGCTGAAGATCTACCAGTGCGGCCTCCCCAAGGAGATGGCCATCGAGCTGTTCAAGCCCTTCGTTATGAAAGAGCTGGTACAGAACGGCACAGCCCACAACATCAAGAACGCAAAGAAGATGGTGGAAAGGCTCCAGCCCGAGGTATGGGATGTGCTGGAGGATGTCATCAAGGAGCACCCGGTCATGCTGAACCGTGCTCCTACGCTGCACAGGCTTGGTATCCAGGCATTTGAACCTATCCTGGTAGAGGGTAAAGCCATCAAGCTTCATCCCCTTGTATGTACCGCCTACAACGCGGACTTCGACGGAGACCAGATGGCTGTCCATCTGCCCCTGTCCGTTGAGGCCCAGGCAGAGTGCCGTTTCCTTCTGCTCTCACCGAACAACCTTCTGAAGCCTTCAGACGGCGGACCGGTGGCCGTTCCCTCACAGGATATGGTCCTCGGTATCTACTATCTGACACAGGAGAGACCGGGAGCGCTGGGAGAGGGCAAGTTCTTCAAGAGCGTAAACGAGGCTATCCTGGCCTACGAGAACCAGGCGCTGACACTCCACTCCAAGATCAGGGTGCGTGTGTCCAGGACTATGCCTGACGGAACCGTGAAGACAGGTACCATCGCCTCCACTCTTGGAAGGATGCTCTTCAACGAGATCATCCCCCAGGACCTTGGCTTTGTAGACCGCGAGGTGGAGGGAAATGAGCTCCTTCCGGAGATCGACTTCCATGTGGGCAAGAAGCAGCTCAAGCAGATCCTGGAGAAGGTCATCAACACCCACGGCGCCACAGCCACCGCAGAGGTGCTGGACAATGTAAAGGCCATCGGCTACAAATACTCCACAAGAGCGGCCATGACCGTGTCTATTTCCGACATGACCGTGCCGCCGCAGAAGCCGGAGATGATCGAGCAGGCGCAGGAGACTGTGGACCGGATCACAAAGAACTTTAAGCGTGGTCTGATCACAGAGGAGGAGCGATACAAAGAAGTCGTAGAGACATGGAAGGCAACTGACGACGCCCTGACAGAGGCGCTGCTTTCCGGTCTGGATAAATACAACAACATCTTCATGATGGCTGACTCAGGAGCCCGTGGTTCTGACAAGCAGATCAAACAGCTTGCCGGCATGCGTGGACTGATGGCAGATACGACAGGACGTACCATCGAGCTGCCTATCAAGTCCAACTTCCGTGAGGGTCTGGACGTACTGGAGTACTTCATGTCAGCCCACGGAGCGCGTAAGGGTCTGTCCGATACAGCTCTTCGAACAGCCGACTCCGGTTACCTGACAAGACGTCTGGTAGACGTCTCTCAGGAGCTCATCATCCGTGAGGTGGACTGCCGCCAGGAGGGCGAGGAGATCCCAGGCATGTATGTCCATGCATTTATGGAGGGCAACGAGGAGATCGAGAGCCTGCAGGAGCGTATCACAGGGCGCTACCTGTGCGAGAGCATCAAAGATAAAGACGGCAATGTGCTCGTGAAGGCCAACCATATGGTGACGCCGAAGAGGGCAGAGCTGATCATGAAGAAGGGCGTGGACGAGAACGGTGAGACTCCCAAGAAGATCAAGATCCGCACCATCCTGACCTGCCGCTGCCACAACGGCGTGTGCGCGAAGTGCTACGGCGCCAACATGGCAACAGGCGAGCCTGTGCAGGTAGGTGAGGCAGTCGGCATCATCGCGGCTCAGTCCATCGGCGAGCCGGGTACACAGCTGACCATGCGTACCTTCCACACCGGCGGTGTGGCCGGAGACGACATCACACAGGGTCTTCCCCGTGTAGAGGAGCTTTTCGAGGCCAGAAAGCCGAAGGGTCTTGCCATCATCACAGAGTTTGCAGGAAAAGCAACGATCAACGATACAAAGAAAAAGCGCGAGGTCATCGTTACCAACGACGAGACAGGCGAGTCCAAGGCCTACCTTATCCCCTACGGATCACGCATCAAGATCCAGGACGGACAGGTGCTGGAGGCCGGCGACGAGCTCACTGAAGGTAGCGTGAACCCCCACGATATCCTGAAGATCAAGGGACTTCGGGCTGTGCAGGATTACATGATCCAGGAGGTACAGCGCGTATACCGCCTCCAGGGTGTTGATATCAACGACAAGCACATCGAGGTCATCGTGCGTCAGATGCTGAAGAAGATCCGCGTGGAAGAGAGCGGGGACACAGGCTATCTGCCGGGCACTATGGTGGATGCGCTGGAGTTCGAGGACAAGAACAAAGAGCTCATGGCAGAGGGCAAGGAGCCGGCCACAGGCGAGCAGATCATGCTGGGTATCACCAAGGCCTCCCTCGCAACCAACTCTTTCCTGTCAGCAGCCTCCTTCCAGGAGACAACCAAGGTGCTGACAGAGGCGGCTATCAAGGGCAAGGTTGACCCGCTGGTAGGTCTGAAGGAGAACGTCATCATCGGTAAGCACATTCCGGCCGGTACAGGTATGAGAAAGTACCGGGATGTCAAGCTCAGCACAGATCTGGCCGTGGAGGAAGAGGACGATGAGATCCTGGCGGATGACATGGTATCCGCCGATGAGCTGCCGGATGCTCAGCTGACAGAGAAGACAGACAACTCCGCGCCGGAGGAGCAGGAGACAGCGGAGGGAGAAGCAGAGACAGAGGCTGCGGCTGACGAATCAGACATCATCCTTCAGTAGAATGCTTAAACAAAATAAAAAAGCAGACAATCATAAATGCAATGGGGCGGAAGATGCGCAGGCATCTTCCGCTCTTTGCCATTTCTCCGCGGATATGTTAAGATAGAACCCAGGGAAAATTTATATAGAAAATCTATAAAGAAAAATCTATACAAGGAGGAAGCGACAATGAATAGAGAGCAGGCACACGATATTCTGATGAAATACATGAAGGGAGAAAACTACATCACCCACTCCTACGCGGTGGAGGCCATCATGAAGGGCCTGGCCAAGCGTCTGGCGCCGGAGCAGGTGGAGTACTGGGGGATCGTGGGACTTCTCCACGACCTGGACGAGGAGCAGTGCGACTGGGAGCACGACATGAGCGTCCACGGTCCCACATCTGTCGAGATACTGAAAAAGGAGGGCATCGACGACCCGGTGCTCTTTGACGCCATCAAGGCACACAATCCGAAATGCGGCATGAAGGCAAAGACCAACCTCCAGTACGCTGTCCTGGCGGCAGACCCCATGAGCGGATTTATCAAGGCTGTAGCCCAGATCTATCCTGACAAAAAGATTGCCAGTGTAAAGCACAAGTCCGTACTGAAGCGCTTTAACGAGGCACGCTTTGCCAAGGGAGCCAACAGGGACTACATGGAGATGATCGAATTTACCGGTCTTTCTCTGGACGATCTGATCGACATTGCCCTGGAGGAGATGGGCGCCATCGCGGATGTGCTGGGGTTGTAATGTAGCATATGATTTTCCGAAAGATGTGACATACGGTGATATCATGTCCGGAAAAGTATGACGTCCGGAAAATGATGCATACTATCAGAAGAAATAACACAAAGGAGATTTGAGTAATGAGATACAACCGCGGATACCACGAGCCCTACAGGAGGGACAGGCTAGTTAACAAAAAAGAGAAAAAGAGAGTGCATTCTGTGGGCATTGCCATTGCCGGAATTCAGTTGATAATCTCGGTCCTTTTCCTTGCCCTTCTCTGGAGGGGCGGGCTGATCCCGGCTGCCTATATAGTGGCCCTGGGACTAGTCCTCCTGGTGTTGGAGGCCGTGACAATGGGCCTTCAGTTTGTAAAAGGCAGGATCCATCTGGCAGGAATCGTCTTGTCCCTGCTGATCAGCGCCGTCCTGGTGTTCGGCGCGGTCTACCTGTACAAGGCAGACCGCCTGCTGGCGGACGTGGGGGGAGCGGACTACAAGACGGACAATATGGTGGTCGTGGTCAAAAAGGATGACCCGGCCCAGCTCCTGGCGGACGCGAGAAATTACCGCTTTGGGACCCAGAGCGCGCTGGATCAGGAAAATACGTCCACAATGGTGGAGGATGTGAAGGACAATATCGGAAGAGAGCCTAATGTGACGGAGTATGGCTCAGTTTTGGAGATGGCCCAGGCCCTTCTGGACGGAAATGTCAACGCGCTGATCTACAACCAGGCCTTTGACGCGGTAATCGGGGAGAGCATCGAGGACTACTCAGACCAGGTGAGGGTGCTCTACCAGTACGGCATCAACACCCCCATTGAAAATGAGGAGGCGGATGTGAGGGAGCCCTTTAACATTTACATCAGCGGCATTGATGTGTCCGGCGACATCTCCACAAACAGTCGGAGCGATGTGAACATCATCATGACTGTCAACCCGGAGACAAAGAAGATCCTTCTCACCACAACTCCCAGGGACTACTACCTCCAGCTGCCGGGCGTCTCGGGGGAGGCCCGGGACAAGCTGACCCACGCGGGCATTTATGGGGTGGACGTCTCCATGGCTACCCTGGAGAGCCTCTACGGGATAGACATCACCTACTATGCCAGGGTGAATTTTACCTCCCTCATCACCATCGTGGACGCCCTGGGAGGCATAGACGTGCAGTCAGAGTACGCCTTTGAGGCGAGGGGGTACCAGTTTGTCCAGGGGAGTAACCACCTGAACGGAGAGCAGGCCCTTGCCTTCTCCAGAGAGCGCTACAGCTTTGAGGACGGGGACAACCAGAGGGGCAGGAACCAGGAGGCAGTGCTGACAGCCATTCTCCAGAAGGCCATGTCGCCGGCTATCTTGCGGAATGCGGATCAGATCCTGGCGGGTGTGAGCCAGTCCGTGCAGACCAACATGACCCGGGAGGAGATGGCGGAGTTTATTCGTATGCAGATCGCAGACCCCTCCGGCTGGAGCATTGAGTCCGCTGCGGTCACAGGTACCGGGGACACACAGAGCTGTTTCTCATCGGGCAGTCAGCTCCTCTATGTCATGCAGCCGGATATGGCCTCAGTCAGCGCTATCGCGGAAAAAATGCAGCAGGTGCTGGCAGGACAGTAGGATCGGAGAACATATGAAGAAAAATATATGGACGCTGGCAGTGCTCCTGTGGATGTGCCTTACCTTTTGGTTCTCTGCAAAGACAGCCGATGAGTCTGCACACATGAGTCGGTCCGTGGGATATCTGGCGGGCGAGCTGTTTGTAGAGGACTTCCGGGAGTGGACGCCGCAGCAGCAGGACGCCTTTGCGGAGCGGATAGACCATTTTGTGCGAAAGAGCGCCCACGCCACGGAGTACGCAGTGCTGGGAATCCTCTTTGGAGGCATGTACGCCTCCTGGGGACTGTGGGGAAGAAAACATTTTCTCCTGGCAGCAGGCAGCGGAATTCTCTACGCGGCCACGGACGAGTTCCATCAGCTCTTTGTCCCGGGACGCAGCGGCCAGCTGTCGGATGTGCTGCTGGACAGCTGCGGAGTTCTGGCGGGGGCAGTTCTTTACATAGGTGCTGTGTGGCTTGTCAGGAGATGGAAAATCAGAAGGAAAAAAGAAAATATAATTTAACGGAAGGGCAGACTACCCTTCGGATGCCGTGTCTATGGACGCGGCATTTTTTTGCCCGCAATTCTCACGAAAAATCTTACATTTTGTTTCTATGTTTTTTACAAAAATACTGTTGACATCATAGTGTATTCGTATATAATATATTGTTAGTTCCCGAATTGTTAGTAACCGAACAACATAATATTTAATTAGGAAAGGATGGAGTCATGGGGGAAGATGCAGGAAAGTGGATCAACCGTGTTTCCCATCAACTGAAGAGACAGATGTCCTGCGAGGATCAGCAGCCCGGCCAGGACGATCTCACCAACATGCAGAAACACATTCTGCATTTTATTTTGCTTGAAACCATGCACAGGGATCTTTTCCAGAGAGATCTGGAAAAGGAGTTCAAGGTCCGCAGGTCCACGGCTACGGGAACCCTTCAGCTTCTGGAAAAAAAGGGCTATCTCTACCGGGAGCCGGTGAAGAAGGATGCCAGACTGAAGAGGATCGTGCCCACGGAGAAGGCCCTGAAGCTGCGGGGAAAGCTGCTGGCAAATATCCGCAGGAGAGAGGCGCAGATCAGAAAAGGCATTTCGGAGGAAGACATGAAGGTGTTTGTGCGCGTGCTGAAGCAGATATCCTCCAATCTGACCTGCGGAGAAAAGCAGAAGGAAACGGAACTAAGTATGGAAAGAAAGGGAGAGTCAGATGAATAGGAAACTACTGAAATCTGTGCGGGAGTACAAGAAGCAGGCGTTCCTGGCACCTGTTCTGGTGACGCTGGAGGTGCTGCTGGAAGTGCTGATCCCGCTTCTGATGGCAAACATCATTGACATCGGAATTATGGAAGGAGACATGGATTACATTATAAAGATGGGCATCGTCCTTGTCATCATGGCTATGCTGTCGCTGGCCTTTGGCGCCAAGGCGGGGCAGGTGGCTGCCGTCGCGGCTGCCGGATATGCCAAGAACCTGCGGCATGACATCTTTTATAAGATCCAGGAATTTTCATTTGGAAATATTGATCATTTTTCAACGTCCAGCCTTGTGACCAGGCTGACGACAGATATCACCAACGTGCAGATGGCATTCATGTTCACTATCCGTATGCTGGCAAGAGCGCCTATCATGGTGGTTCTGTCCTGGATCATGACCGCCACCATCAGCCTGAAGATCGCGTTCCTCATGCTGGTCACAATCCCTATCCTGGGCGGCGTTCTGATGCTGATCGCCAAAAAGGCACATCCGCATTTCATCCAGGTGTTCGACGAGTACGATGTGCTGAACAATACTGTGCAGGAGAACGTGAACGCGGCCAGGGTGGTGAAGGCCTACGTCCGTGAGGACCACGAGAATGGCAAATTCCACAAGATATCACAGAAGGTATTTGAGCTGTTTACCAAGGCGGAGATGCTGGTGGCCTGGAACTCACCGGTCATGAACTTTGTCATGTACACGGTGGTTCTCCTCATCGTCCTCATCGGCGGAAAAGATATTGTCCTCGGGACTATGATGACTGGCGAGCTGACAAGTATCATGGTATACGCCATGCAGATCCTCATGTCCCTCATGATGGTATCCTTTGTCTTTGTCATGATCATGATCGCTGAGGCGTCCTCTGACCGTATCAAGGAGGTGCTGGAGGAAGTGCCGGAGATGGTGGACGGGGAGGATGCCCTGACAGAGGTGGCAAACGGAGATATCGACTTTGAACACGTGGATTTCAGCTACGCAGGCGAGGACGGCAACCTGTCTCTGAAGGATGTGAACCTTCATATTAAGAGCGGACAGATCGTGGGCATCATCGGCGGGACCGGAAGCGCCAAGTCCACGCTGGTGCAGCTCATCCCCCGTCTCTACGACGTAACCCGGGGCTGTGTGAAGGTGGGCGGCCAGGATGTGCGCAAGTATAATCTGGAGAAGCTCCGTGACCAGGTGTCCATGGTGCTCCAGAAAAATGTCCTCTTTACAGGAAGCATTTACGAAAATATCCGCTGGGGCGATGAGAAGGCCTCCAATGAAGAGGTGAGAAGAGTGTGCCGTCTGGCCCAGGCGGACGGATTTATCAGCGAGTTCCCGGCAGGCTACAACACCATGATCGTGGAGGGCGGAAACAACGTGTCCGGCGGACAGAAGCAGAGACTGTGTATCGCCAGAGCCCTCCTCAAGAAGCCCAAGATCCTGATCCTGGACGATTCCACAAGCGCTGTGGACACAAGGACAGACGCCCTGATCCGCAAGGCCTTCCGGGAGGAGATCCCGGACACGACGAAGATCATTATCGCCCAGAGGATTTCCTCCGTGGAGGATGCGGATGTGATCATCGTTATGGACAACGGTCAGATCAACGGCATCGGAACATCCGAGGAGCTTCTGAAGACAAACGAAATTTACCGCGAGGTATACGAATCACAGGTGAAAGGAGGAACGGAAAATGAGTAACAGCGCAAACACCAACGCGGGCAGCGGCGCCGGAAACGGAAGAGGCGGTAAGCCCACAGTTACAAAGAATACACTGAAGACAGCAAAGAGACTCCTGGGCTATGTGACGAGCACCTACAAGGTTCAGTTTGTGCTGGTGCTGTTCTGCATTTTGATCAGCTCCATTGCCAGCATCTCAGTCTCCTTGTCTCTGCGCTATCTGCTGGATGACTTTATCATCCCGCTGATCGGCCACAAGGATCCGGATTTCTCTGAGCTCTATATGGCCCTCACTGTGCTGGCCTGCATTTTTGCACTGGGCGTGGTGGCTACCTTCCTCTACACGAGGACGATGGTGGTCATTGGACAGGGCGTGCTCAAGAGAGTCAGGGATGAGATGTTTGAGCATATGCAGACTCTGCCGATCCGCTATTTTGACCAGAATACAAACGGCTCGATCATGAGCCTTTACACGAACGACACGGACACTCTGAGGCAGATGATCAACCAGTCTATCCCTCAGGTGCTCATGTCAGCGCTGATGCTCATTGTCACCTTTATCGCCATGCTGGTGCTGAGCCCCATTCTGACGCTGCTGGCCATTGTGGTCATCCTTCTGATGATCGCCGTGTCCCGCTTCATCGGCGGCAACAGCGGCAAATATTTTGTCCGGCAGCAGCTGGACCTGGCAAACATCACCGGCTTTGTGGAGGAGCGGATGAACGGCCAGAGAGTGGTCAAGGTGTTCAACCACGAAAGGAAATCCGAGGAGGAGTTTGACGCACTGAACGAGAAGCTCTTCGAGAGCGCGTCAAACGCCCACACCTTTGCCAGTATCATGGGCCCCATCATCGGAAACATCGGCAATCTCCAGTTCGTGCTGACGGCAGTTCTGGGCGGCTTCCTCTCCGTCATGGGCATCGGCAACATCACCCTGGGCGTCATGGCTTCTTACCTGCAGTTCACAAAGAGCTTTACCCAGCCCTTCATGCAGGTGGCCCAGCAGTTCAACTCCATCATCATGGCTCTGGCAGGAGCGGAGCGTATCTTCAACATGATGGATGAGGCACCGGAGGTGGACGAAGGCTACGTGACCCTGGTCAATGCCAGAAAGAAGGCGGACGGCACTATTGAGGAGTGCAGGGAGCGCACCGGCATGTGGGCGTGGAAGCATCCCCACCAGGCGGACGGCACTGTCACCTACACGGAGCTGAAGGGAGACGTGCGGTTCTTTGATATGTCCTTTGGCTACGAGCCGGACCATATGGTGCTCCATGACCTGACCCTCTACGCGAAGCCGGGACAGAAGCTGGCCTTTGTGGGATCCACAGGAGCCGGAAAGACCACCATCACCAACCTGATCAACCGGTTCTACGACGTGCAGGACGGCAAGATCCGTTACGACGGCATCAACATCAACAAGATCAAAAAGGCGGACCTGCGCCACTCCCTCGGCATTGTGCTCCAGGATACCCACCTGTTCACAGGCACCATCATGGACAACATCCGTTATGGAAAGCTGGACGCCACAGATGAGGAAGTATATAACGCGGCGAAGCTGGCCCATGCGGACGGATTTATCCGCATGCTGCCTCACGGCTATGACACCATGCTCACCAGCGACGGGGAGGAGCTTTCCCAGGGACAGCGGCAGCTCCTTGCCATTGCCCGGGCAGCCGTGGCTGACCCGCCGGTGCTGATCCTGGATGAGGCGACCTCCAGCATCGACACAAGAACTGAGAGTATCGTGCAGAAGGGTATGGATAACTTGATGAAGGGGCGCACCGTGTTTGTCATTGCCCACAGGCTCTCCACCATCCGCAACAGCGATGCTATCATGGTGCTGGAGCACGGCCGCATCATCGAGCGGGGTACCCACGAGGACCTGCTGGCCCAGAAGGGTACTTACTATCAGCTGTATACAGGGAAGCTGGAGCTGTCGTAGGGAAAGAGAAATTTTATAAAAAGAAAAAGCTTATGGAAACTGCCAGAAATATGTGCTACTATATATGCAAAGTATTATATTTCTGGCAGTTTTTTTCTTTTGCGGCGTCTGCCGTGTCTGTAAGTCTGATAAGAAGATCTAAAAGAAACTACCATGCTGTTCAGCGACAAGAAGGAGCTGCTGGGACTCTATAATGCGGTAAGCGGGAAACAGTATAAGGATCCCGGGGCGCTGAACGTCAACACGCTGGAGAACGCGATCTATATGGCCATCAAGAATGACCTGTCCTTTGTGATCGACTCCCGGCTCTCCCTGTACGAGCACCAGTCCACCTACAGCCCCAAGCTTCCGCTGCGGATGCTTCTGTATCTGGCAGATCTGTATGCGGATCTGACGAAAAACGAAAATCTGTACGGAAGAAAAAAGATGATGCTGAACATCAACGCAGGCCATAATCCGGAGCTTATGAGGGCGTGCAAGACCCTGGCAGATTATGCCCAGTATACGGCCCGCATAAGAAGGTATGCCGCGGAGATGCCCATAGAAGAGGCGGTAGGGCGAACGATCACGGAATGTATCCGGGAGGGGATCCTTGAGGATTTTTTGAGGAAATATCGAGCGGAGGCAAAGAGGATGAGTGTATATGAGTATGATCAGGCAAGACATATAAGGCAGGAGAGAGAAGAGGCCTGGGAAGAGGGAAGACAAGAAGGTAGAGAGGAGGGAATACAGAAGGAAAGGCAGGAAGAAAAGCGGGCTATAGCTCTCAATCTTGTGAAAATGGGCATGACAGCGGAACAGATTGCTCAGGCAGTGGAAGAAGAGCCTGCTGTGGTCGAGGAGTGGCTGAGGGTATGACGGTAAGCTCAGAAAAGCTGCCGGGAGCAGTCTGGCGGCGAGCAGCAGTCCTGGAAAGGGGTGAATGGTATGAAAATCGCACAGATACAGTCACACGTGTACAGTGACAAAATGAAGAACCTGGAACAGCTGGACAGACAGATGGAGGAGCTGGCCTGGCGGAAGCCGGACCTGGTCATGCTGGGGGAAATGTTTTGCTGTCCCTATGAGACAAAGCTGTTCCCCGTCTACGCGGAGCCGGAGGGCGGCCCTGTCTGGAGGGAGCTGAGCCGACTGGCCAAGGGATACGGCGTCTGCCTGGCGGCCGGGTCTGTGCCGGAGCGGGACGGAGAAGGCAGAGTCTACAACACAGCCTATGTGTTTGACCGGGCGGGCAGACAGATCGGAAAGCACCGGAAGGTCCACATGTTTGACATCCAGGTGGAGGGAGGACAGCATTTTAAAGAGTCGGAGACGCTGACGCCGGGGGATAAGTGCACGGTATTTGACACAGAGTTCGGGAAGGTGGGGCTGTGCATCTGCTTTGACTTCCGGTTTCCGGAGCTTGCAAGGAAAATGGTCCTCGATGGAGCAAGGCTGATCCTTGTGCCGGCGGCCTTCAATATGACCACAGGTCTGGCGCACTGGGAGCTGATGTTCCGGAGCCGGGCGGTGGACAACCAGTGCTTTGTGGCCGGAACCTCCTGTGCCCGGGACCGGGAGGCGGGCTACGTGGCCTGGGGGCATACACTCCTCGTCTCCCCCTGGGGCGATGTGATAGAGGAGATGGATGAGCGGGAGGGTGTGATGGTCCATGACATTGACCTCTCCTATGCGGACAAGGTGCGCGCAGAGCTGCCCCTTCTGTCCGCCAGGCGGGAGGAAGTATACCGCTGAACAGGGTAGATGACATCAAACAGGAGTCAGTGAACGGGAGCAGTGAGCAGATAGTAACGGACAGATGACGAGGGAGCCTGAGAGAGGGCTCCCTTTTTCTCCGTGTAGAAATAAATTTCATTATTTGATTAAAAATGAAAATTAACTTACATTTTACGGTGCCGTGATCTTATATTTAACCTACTCTTGATATGATACACAGCGTAGAAGATGAGAAACAGTGATCATCAAAAAGAACGTTATCAGGAGGTAAGAAAAAATGGCAAAGCGAGAGAATGCGACGCAGTCACAGAAGCTTATGGTGTTTGTGCTCACAATGTCCCTTTACGGACTGGCAACTTTATTTACAGAACTCATCCCATCTATCCAGGTGGGCATCGTGGAATTTTCAGTGGAGTATTTCCTGTTCATCCCCCTGGTGCTGGCCATGCTGTTTGATCCTATGTCAGCAGCCCTTGGCGCAGCTACCGGCGAGCTTGTCTTCAGCGAGATCATGCTGGGACAGTTCGGAGGACTGGGAGAGCTGGAGAAATTCATCACAGTGACCATCGGCGTGTACATTGCGGGGAGAATGGTGAGAGACCCCAGAAACCGGAAAATGGTGGGCATCGCGGCCATCAGCGGCGTCATCATCCAGCAGGTGCTGGGCATGATCGTGGACATCCTGAAGGTACAGTTTGCGGTGCAGGATTTTGAGGCGGTTCCGGGACTTCCTCAGAGCGTGTTCGCCACAGAGGGATTTGCCTGTCTCAACGACGTGGTCTTCTCAGGCATCCTGTTCTGCATGCTCCCGACGCTGTTCCTTGTGCCCAGGCTTTACGGGAAGATCGAGCCTCTGATCGGCATGAGGCCCAGGACAAAGGAGACGGCCCTGGGCGCAGTAAACGCGAAGGTAGTCCTCGGTTCGCTGGTGGCATTTGCCGTGGCTGTCTGTGCGGAGATGCTGGCAGAGAGCGGCATGTCCCTCATCGACTGGGAGGCGGACTGGGCCGGAAGCGGCACAGCGCTGGCAGCAGGCATGATCGTGGCGGCAGTGATAGCAATCGTTGTTCTGGCTGTCATGAAGAAAAGGGCAGAGTCCTCCAAAGCCACGCAGGGAGTGTAGGGGCATGAATGTCATTGAGATCAAAGACCTGAAATTTTCTTATCCAGGGGCCAAGGCCCCTGTTTTAAAAGGCGTGGACCTGGAGATAGAGAAGGGAGATTTTGTGGCCATCATCGGAAATAACGGCTGCGGGAAGTCTACTCTCTGCAAGGTCATGAACGGCCTGATCCCCCACTTTATCACAGGAGATTTCGAGGGAAGCGTGCAGGCGGCCGGCGTGGAGACGAGGGAGTCAGACATCGGGACCCTGGCCCGGAAGGTGGGCTATGTGTACCAGGATTTTGAAAACCAGATCGTCCGTCCCACCGTGTTGGACGACGCCTCCTACGCCTGCATGAACTATGCGATGAAGGACTACAGGGAGAGAGGAATGGAGGCCCTGGAAAAATGCGGTCTCTCCGGAAAGGAACAGGACTATATCTGGCAGCTCTCCGGCGGTCAGACCCATCTTCTGGCTCTGGCGGGTGCCCTGTCCCTGAGCCCTGAGGTGCTGATCCTGGATGAGCCCATCGCCCAGCTAGACCCGCACCATGCGGATACCATCTATGAGATATTAAAAGAGCTGAATGAGCAGCACGGCAAGACCATTATTGTGATCGAGCATCACACAGAATATATCGGGAACTACTGCAGGCACGCAGTGCTCATGAAGGATGGGAAAATTAAGTGGAAACTGCCCGTCGGGGAGGCCCTCCAGAGAGTGGAGGAGCTGGAGGAGAGCGATATTTTTCCGCCCCAGGTGACCCGGGCTGCCTACAGGCTGAGAACAGAGGGCCGGCTGGCAGAGGGAGGAAAGCTGCCTTCCACTGTGGAAGAGGGCAGGAAGACATTTGCCGATTTCATTTATACCGGCAGAAAAGAGAACTGTGGGGAGCCTTCCCCCGCCGGAGAGAAGGAGGAGACTGTTTCCTGCGAAAACGTGTCTGTCTCCTACCGCTCCGTGAAGGGGGAGCCGAAGCAGATCTTCAGCGGCCTTGACCTGAAGCTGTACAAGGGCGAGAAGATCGCCCTCATCGGCTCCAACGGCGCGGGAAAATCCACTCTGATGAAGCTGATGGTGGGACTCTTAAAGCCCTCGGATGGAAAGGTCATGCTGAAGGGACAGAGCGTGGGAGACACCAGGCCGGAGAAGCTCTCCCGGTATGTCTCCTTAGTCTACCAGAACCCGGAGGACATGTTTATCAAGGACTCCATAGAGGCGGACATAGCCTACGCCATGAAGGTGAGAAATGAGGAGGGCTGGCAGGAGCGGACCGAAGAACTCCTTCGGCGGTTCCGCCTGACAGAGCTGAAGGACAGGGACGGGCGTCTCCTCTCAGGGGGCCAGATGCGCCGGGCCAGCCTTGCCATCGGCGTGGCGCTGCAGCCGGAGATCCTGCTCCTGGACGAGCCCACGGCCAATCTGGACATTGCGACGAGAAAAGAGATCATGAGGACACTCAGAGACATGAAGGAGATCACGGACACGGTCATGATCGCCACCCACGATATGCAGCTTGTCTGCGAGTGGGCCGAGCGGATCATCGTCCTTAGCGGCGGCAGAGTCCTTGCGGACGGCGCCAGGGACGAGGTCTTCGGGAACCGGGACGTGGTGGAACGGGTGGGCATCCGCCCGCCGGAGATCTTCCAGATGGGGAAGGCGCTGGACGAGAGGGCTTTCTGCTACACCATTGATGAGTTTGTGCAGGGATTTGAAAGGGTGAAGTAAAATGCAAAGTATAAAGAAGAAACTGTCGGAAAACATACTGGACAAGCTGTCCATGGATTTTCTCAGGAACCAGGTGCTGAAAAATGCCTACGGCAATGATGATACATTTATCGCAAAGAGAGACCCCAGGATCCTCCTTGTGTGGTATGTGTTCTTTGCCCTGGCGCCCTGGTTTGTGGACGACCTGCCCTTTCTGCTGGGCTGCTTCGTCCTTGTGGCAGTTACCACAGTCATGGCAAAGGTGGCGCCCCTGGTGCTGGTCCTGTTCTGTCTGGGAGTATTTTCCCAGACCGGCTACCTTTTTGTGGTGTCCCTCCTCTTTGGGGGAAACGCACAGACCGTGGTGCCCCTTCTGGTGCTGACGCTGAAGGTGGCCAGCGTGTCCCTGGCGTCCATCACCGTGTTCTCAGGGCTGGATCCGGACCGGCTCTCCAACGGCCTGATGTGGTTCGGGTGCCCGGAGAAATTGTCCTTTTCCATCTCCTACGCATACCGGATGCTGCCCATGCTGATGGAGGAATTCCAGAATGTGCTCCTGTCCTACCGCCTGCGGGGAAACGCGCCGGAGCATGACACCCTTGCGGGAAAGGTGCGGTATCTGATCTACCAGATACAAGTGATCATCCACTCCTTTTACCCCCTCATGCTGAACACGGCAAAGCGCTCCCGGACTACGGTGGAGGCGCTGGAGATCAAGGGCTACCGGTATGCGGCGGTGAATAAAGAGGTGAAGAAAATGAAGCTGGCCACCCTGAAGGTCACCTACGATGACCTGCTATTCCTGGCAGTGTCATTTCTCTGGATGGCTGTCGTCATCTTTGCGGGCACCCTCGTATAGGCCTGTATGGACCTGCATGAATGAAAGCGGAAGAAAGAAGGAAGAAAGATGTATATAGATTTTCACACCCACGGGAAACTGGCAAAAAAGCTGCCGTTTTCCACTGTTTACACAGACTGGCTCTTTGGGGAGGCCCGCAGGGCAGGGCTTGACGCCCTCTGCCTCACCGAACATTTTAACACGCTGCAGTTTGACGAGCTCTACGGCTACCTGATGTCTGTCTGTGACCGGCAGGGAGATACCCTGGTGACCGGGGACGGGCTGCGCATCTTCGCTGGCATGGAGACGGACATTGCGGAGGGCGGACATGTACTGTCCATCGGAAAGCCGGAGGATATCCTGGAGCTGAACCGGCGGCTGGAGCCCTACAAGGAGAAGGGGCGCTTCCTTCCCTTTGCAAAGCTGCGGGATCTCTTTGACGAGTACCCGGTGATCGTGGGGGCAGGGCACCCCTTCCGGGAGGGAGGGCATATACCGGAGCTCCCTGCTGAGCAGCTTCGCCGCTTTGACTTCCTGGACCTCAACGGGAAGGACATTGCCCAGGACGAGGAAGGCACCAGGAGGAAGACAGGAGCCCTGGCGGGGGAGCTGGGCATCCCCATGGTGGGCGGCAGCGACACCCACCAGGCAGTGCAGTACGGCTGTATCCGAACAGGATTTGAAAAAGAAGTCCGGACGGTGTATGATCTCTATGAGGAGATGAAGGCGGGCAGGTACGAGATCAGCGTCTCGGACTACGCGGCCTTCCAGGTGAGGACGGCAGGGCTGCTGAAGAAGGCCCTGAAGGAGATACACGCCATCGGCGGCAACTATGTGTCCGTGCTGGTGGATGAGCCCTGCGCGGTGTAAGACCGGCAGGCTGTATGAGGCAGAAAACGGAGGGAAGACAGATGGAATTCCACAGAGAGGCCCTGGAGATCGTGCTGGCAGCGGGAAGAGAGCTGACCGGCCGCAGGGGCGCGGACCATATAAAAGAAAAAGGGCACACCGACTATGTGACGGAGGTGGATGTGCGGGTGCAGCAGTTCGTTTTCCGGGAGCTCTCAAAGATAGACCCGGGCGCCCAGTTCCTGGGGGAGGAGAAGGATAACAGCGGTGTGGACATGAATGGCCGGGTGTGGATCCTGGACCCGGTGGACGGCACCACTAATTTCATCCACGATTTCCAGCACAGTGTCGTCTCCCTGGCCTGCTCGGAGCGGGGAAGGATCACCTCCGGCATTGTCTATGACCCCTACAGAAGGGAATGCTTTGAGGCACAGGAGGGGCGGGGTGCCTTTCTCAATAAGAGGCCTGTCTCTGTGAGCAAAGCGGCGGAGCTCTCCCAGTGCCTGATCGCCATGGGAACCTCCCCGGGGCACAGGGAGAGGGCGGACGAGAGCTTTCGGAAAATGCGTGCTGTGTATGACCGGTGCCAGGATATCCGGCGGGTGGGCTCCGCGGCGCTGGAGCTGTGCTACGTGGCCTGCGGCAGGCTGGACGGGTTCTTTGAGGAGAGGCTGAAGCTCTGGGACTACGGGGCGGCCGGCCTGATCCTCCGGGAGGCAGGCGGCTGGATACAGGCGGATGAGCGGCAGGTGGCAGCAGGCACGCCCGGCATCCGGGAGGAGCTCCTGGGGCTTGTCTGGGATGAGACGGATAAAAAGCTGTACAGTAGTGACAGGGAAGGGATGTAATATGGGATCTTCAGCGCAGGAAGCGGAAGGAAAATATACGAAATCAGACCGGAGGATCATGGATTTTGTGGAGGACTACACAGATGAGTTCCTCTTTATGAGCATCGGGCAGCTGGCGGGCCGGCTGGGCATGTCCGAGGCCACGGTGTCCAGGTGCGCCAGACATCTGGGATACCGGGATTTCAAGGAGATGAAAAATGACCTGATCCAGAAAAAAGCCGGCAAGGGCGCAGCCGGAAAGCTGGCAGGCACTCTGATGAAGGATCAGGGATTTGACGTGGAGAACTGGTTTGACTTTCAGCGGGAGTGTCTCGAGAGGACGAGAGAGAACCTGGACATGGGGCAGTTCCAGGAGGCGGTGCAGTGCATTGGCAGCGCCCGGAATATCTATATCCATGCAAAGAACGCCTCCCTGGCGGCGGCCAGGCTCCTCTTTTTCCGGCTGCGGCGCCTGGGCTTCCAGGCATCCCTCATCCCCTCCGGCGGTTCCGAGGTGCTGGAGGGCATCGCCCATGCGGGGGAGGGGGACCTGGCTATCCTCTTCAGCTTTTCCAAGGTGTCGGAGGAAGGGCGGATGATCCTGGACTATGCCCGGGAGGCGGGCTGCTCCACCCTGGCCTTTACGAGCCGTCTCTACGCTCCCCAGGAGCAGAGAGCGGATGTGAACCTGTATGTATACCGGGGGGAGAAGGAGGAGTTCCACACCATGTCCTCCGCGGTGGCGGTCATAGACGCCCTTGTGCTGGCCCTTTCGGACAGCATGCAGCCCAAGGCCGCGGAGAAGCTGATGCGGCTGCAGAAGCTGAAGAAAAAGTACGGCAGGAGGCTGTACGGAAAAGAAGACGGAAAATCCGGGCAGGAGTAGTCCTGCCCCTTTTCTTTTTGCGCACAGATATGCTATACTTTATACTTAGCTGCTGTGCCGTATCTGCCTGCCAGGCCTGCGGCGGACAGCGGCGAAACAGACGAGGTGAGATAGACATGCAGATCGTAGATAAATACATTGATCACGTAAGGGGGGAGGCCATCCGGCGCCCGGAGAAGAGCTGGGACAAGATCCTCCTCGGCTTTAAGGCCAACAAGTGGAGGATGAAGCTCCTCCCCAACAAAAATATATCCGAGGGTTACCACCGGCTGGAGTCCATGATGATGAGCCTGGTGGCGGACTCGCTGTGCAGGGAGGGAAGCTACGTGTGGGGCAATATCTTCGCCCCCTGCGAGCTGATGCAGTGCTTCGGCCTGAACACCCTGTCCATCGAGTGTCTCTCCTGCTATATGAGCGGATATCATCTGGAGGACTATTTTATCGACTACGCCCAGAACATGGGCATCGCCCCCACGCTGTGCTCCTACCACAAGACCTTTGCGGGGGGCGTGGAGAGCGGCGTGGTGCAAAGGCCCGAGTACGCGGTGACCACCTCCCTCTCCTGCGACGGCAACCTGAATACCTTCCGCTATCTGGAGAAGAAGGCAAAGGTGCCTTTTACCTTCCTGGACGTACCCTACGCCGCTGACGAGGAGTCTGTACAATACCTGGCGGACCAGCTGCGGGAATTTGCCCGGGAGCTGGAGTCCCGGACAGGCCGCAGGTTTGACGAGGAGGAACTGAAAGACATCCTGCGCACGGAGAACGAGACGAGGAAAGAACTGAAGCGTTTCTTTGGCTATCAGAAGATCTACTATTATCCGGGAGAGCTGATCAGCCATCTTTACATGATGATGGGCATGCATCTGCTCATCGGCACGAAGGAGTTCCTGGAGCTGCTGCGATTCATGAACGAGGAGATACAAAAAGGGCCGGTGTTCCAGGGGAAAAAGATCCTGTGGATCCACCTCCTGCCCTTTTACCAGGAGAGCCTGAAGGAGTATTTCAACAGCAGTCAGGAGTATCAGATCATTGCCAGCGACATCATCCTGGACTACATGGATGAGCTGGATGCGGAACACCCCTTTGAGGCCCTCGCGGGTAAGATCATCAGGAACCTGTACAACGGCTCCTACGCCCACAAGGCGGAGATGATCGGCCAGCTGGCGGACGAACTCCATCCTGACGCGGTCATCCACTTCTGTCACTGGGGCTGCAAGCAGGCATCGGGCGGGAGCATCCTTCTGAAGGAGAAGATGCAGGAGAAGGGGATCCCCATGCTGATCCTTGACGGGGACGGCATAGACAAGCGGAACAGTCACGACGGCCAGATCAAGACAAGGCTGGAGGCGTTTCTGGAGATGATCGGGACAGGAGGAAGAGAGGCATGTTAGGATATATCTGTAAATACGCGCCTATAGAGGTGTTCCGGTCTATGGGCGTGGAGATGAAGCGGATTGAGCCGGAGGTGACGAATTTCACCCAGGCGGACATGAAGATGCACCCCAATATATGCAGCTTCGCCAAGGGCGTGCTGGAGGATGTGCTGGCGGGGGACTACGAGGGCGTCATCCTGACCACCTGCTGCGACAGCATCCGCAGGCTCTACGATGTGCTGACAGAGGAGCTGCCGGACAAATTTATCTACATCCTGGACACCCCCAGGATCACAAAGGACGCCGGGGTCACGCTCTATGAGAAGCGGATATGGAAGATGATCCGGGCGTACGAGGCATTTTCGGGGAAACATTTTGAGGAGGAGAAGCTGGCGGAGCTTTTAAAGACCAGACAGAAAGAGCAGGCCATCTCTCTGAAAGAGCATGCGCTCAATATCGGTATCGTGGGGGCCAGGGCCAATGAAAATATCGCCCGTATCCTGGAGGAGAAGGGGGCGAACGTGGCCTTTGATATCACCTGCACAGGACTTCGGAGAAAATACCTCCTGGAGCCGGACCAGGTGCTGACAGGCTACACGAGAGGGCTTTTAAGCCAGTTCCCCTGCATGCGCATGGAGGCGGCAGCGGGAAGGGATGAGCTGATCGAGAAATATGCCCGGAGCGTGGACGGCATCATCTACCATACAGTCCAGTTCTGTGACAATTACTCCTACGAGTACGCCTGGCTGAAAAAGGTGCTGGACGCGCCCATGCTCCAGCTTGAGACAGACTATACAAAACAGAGCTACGGCCAGGTGCTGACAAGGATCGAGGCTTTTCTGGAGTCGCTGGATTCCGGAAAGGAAAAGAGGCGTCCGGCCCCCAAAGGAGAGAAGAAAGACATGTATGTAATGGGAATAGACAGCGGTTCCACGTCCACCAACGCGGTGATCATGGACGGGGAGAGAAACATTGTGGCGTCATCGGTGGTGCGCACAGGCGCCAAGTCAGGCGAGAGCGCCCAGAGGATTTTGGGCGAGATACTGGAGAAGGCAGGGCTTAAAAGGGAGGACATCTCCTGGATCGTGTCCACGGGATACGGCCGGGTCAGCATTGATTTCGCTGATGAGAATGTGACAGAGATCAGCTGTCACGGCCGGGGCGCCCACTATTTCAACCCCAGCGTGCGCACTATCCTGGACATCGGCGGCCAGGACAGCAAGGCCATTCATTTGAACGAGGCCGGGGAGGTGACGGACTTTGTCATGAACGACAAGTGCGCTGCCGGCACCGGGCGTTTCCTGGAGATGATCGCCCGCACCCTGGAGATCGATGTGGACGAGCTGGGACCTGAGGCCCTCCGGTCCACGGAGGACATCGAGATCACCAGCATGTGCTCTGTGTTTGCCGAGTCAGAGGTCATCTCCCTCATCGCCAACAACAAGGAGAAGGCGGACATCGCGAACGGCGTCTGCCGCGCCATCGCCGGCAAGGCCTACTCCCTCCTGAAGCGGGTGGGCATGGAGGAGACCTTCATGATGACCGGCGGCGTGGCCAAGAACCCGGGCGTGGTCCGGGCGGTGGAGGAGAAGATCCAGTCCAGGCTTTACATCTGCCCGGAGCCGGAGATCGTGGGCGCTGCCGGGGCGGCCCTCTACGCCCTGGACAAAATGCAGGCGTAAGCGGGAGGTTCCCCTTTTCCTCTGAGGGATAGAATGGTATAATAACCACATCTTGGAACAATGAGGAGGAAAAGGAATGGAAGGAAGAAAGATCATACAGGTGGAGGACAAAGTCCCCCTTAAATTACTGGTACCCTTAAGCATCCAGCACATGTTCGCCATGTTCGGCGCCTCTGTGCTGGTGCCCTTCATGTTTGGCATCAGCCCGGCCATTGTGCTGTTCATGAACGGAGTGGGTACCCTTTTATTTATTGCCATCACAAAGGGAAAGGCGCCGGCCTATCTGGGCTCCAGCTTTGCCTTTCTGGCTCCCGGCGGCATTATCATCGACCAGATGGGATATGAGTATGCTCTGGGCGGCTTTGTGGTGGTTGGATTTTGCGGATGCATCCTGGCTTTTATCATCTACAGGTTCGGGTGCGACTGGATCGACATCGTGCTGCCCCCGGCGGCCATGGGGCCTGTGGTGGCTCTCATCGGACTGGAGCTTTCCAGCTCCGCGGCCAGCAACGCGGGGCTTCTGGATGAGACCATGGACCCCAGGAATGTCATTGTCTTTGCGGTCACCCTGGGCGTGGCTGTCTTTGGCAATATCCTGTTCAGAAAGTTCCTGGCGGTCATCCCCATCCTGATCGCGGTGATCGCCGGGTACGTGGCGGCCATCCTGTGCGGCATCGTGGATTTCGCCCCGGTGGCAGAGGCGTCTGTCTTTGCCCTGCCCCATTTCATGCTGCCTAAATTCAGCGTGGAGGCCATTGTCACCATCCTGCCGGTGCTCCTTGTCATCACCTCGGAGCACATCGGACACCAGGTGGTCACCAGCAAGATCGTGGGAAGGGACCTGCTCCGCGATCCGGGACTCCACCGCTCCCTTCTGGGGGACAACCTGTCCACCATGATCTCCGGTCTTATCGGGTCCGTGCCCACCACCACCTACGGGGAGAACATCGGCGTCATGGCAGTGACCAAAGTGTACAGCGTGCGGGTCATCGCGGGAGCCGCCGTGCTGTCTATCATCTGCTCCTTTGTGGGCAAGCTGTCCATGCTGATCCAGACCATACCGGGGCCTGTTATAGGGGGGATTTCCTTCCTTCTGTACGGCATGATCGGGGCATCCGGCATCCGCATCCTGGTGGACTCCAGAGTGGATTATGGACGCTCCAGGAACCTGACCCTGACCAGCGTGGTCTTTGTCACAGGCTTTTCCGGCATTGCGGTAAATATCGGCAATATTCAGCTCACCGGCATGGTGCTGGCCTGCATCACCGGCATGGCTTTAAGCCTTGTGTTCTACATCCTGGACCGGCTGAAGCTGACCAATGACCAGGAGTAGACAGGAAAACAGTGTAATGACAGATAAAGGAGGTTTCTGCGATATGGCAAAACAGACAAAAATGGTGATCGACAAGGATTTTAGGATCGGAGAAGTGGACAAGCGGATCTACGGCTCCTTTGTGGAACATTTGGGCAGAGCGGTCTACGACGGTCTGTATCAGCCAGGCAGTCCGCTGTCTGATGACGACGGTTTCCGCAGGGATGTCATTGACCTGGTGCGGGAACTGGATGTCCCCATTATCCGCTATCCGGGAGGAAATTTTGTCTCCAGTTTTGTCTGGGAGGACAGTGTGGGGCCTGTGGAACAAAGGCCCAGCCGTCTGGAACTGGCATGGCGCAGCCTGGAGCCCAATGAAGTGGGCATTAACGAGTTCGCGAAATGGGCGAAGAAGGTGAATTCTGATGTCATGATGGCAGTCAACCTGGGAACCAGGGGAATTGCCGACGCCTGCAATCTTCTGGAGTACTGCAACCATCCGGGCGGGACAAAGTACAGTGATCTGCGCATTGCCCACGGAGTGAAGGAACCCCACAATATCAAGGTGTGGTGCCTTGGCAATGAGATGGACGGGGACTGGCAGGTGGGTCATAAGACTATGGGCGAGTACGCCCGCCTGGCGGAGGAGACAGCCAAGGCTATGAAGCTGATCGATCCCGGTATTGAGCTCGTCTCCTGCGGAAGCTCTTCCCGGGAGATGGACACATTTCCTGAGTGGGAGGCCGTTACTCTGGAGCGAACATACGATTATGTGGACTACGTGTCTCTCCACCAGTATTATGGAAATGAAGCCGGCGACACGGCAGACTTTCTGGCAAAATCTGATGATATGGACGAGTTTATCCGTACAGTCATTGCTACATGCGATTATGTGAAGGCAAAGAAGAGGGGAAGGAAAAATATCAACCTGAGTTTTGACGAATGGAATGTATGGTTCCACTCAAAGGAAGAGCAGATGGACATCACAGAGAACAGGCCATGGCAGACAGCGCCCTCCCTGCTGGAGGATATCTACACATTTGAGGACGCCCTTCTTGTGGGGCTGATGCTGATCACTCTGCTGAAACATGCGGACAGGGTAAAGATGGCCTGCCTGGCGCAGCTTGTCAATGTGATCGCTCCGATCATGACAGAGAAGGGCGGAGGACCGGCGTGGAAGCAGACCATCTTTTACCCCTTTATGCACGCTTCCCGATATGGCCGCGGCATTGTGCTGCAGCCTGTCATCAGCACCGGAGTGCACGACACGGCACAGCATGAAAATGTGACGGATGTGGAGAGCGTTGCCGTCTACAATGAGGAAAAGGATGAGGTGACCATTTTTGCGGTAAACCGCAACATAGAGGAAGATGTGGAGCTGGTCGCAGACGTGCGGGGGCTGGAGGGCTATCACCTGACAGAGCACATTGTACTTGAGAACAGTGATATGAAACTGTGCAACGGGCCGGGGAGCGAGAGGGTATGTCCCCGGAAAGTACAGCGGTCTTCTCTGGACGGGGGCATCATGACCAGTGTGCTGCACAGAGCATCCTGGAATGTGATACGGCTGGGAGGAAAGAACACGATATGATAAAAATATTTCTGGTTGAAGATGAAGTGATCATCCGTGATGGTATCAAGAACAGTATAGACTGGAAAAAAGAAGGCTATGAATTTGTGGGAGAGGCCGGGGACGGGGAGCTTGCCTACCCTCTTATCCTTAAGGAAAAGCCGGATATCCTGCTGACAGACATCAAGATGCCCTTTATGGATGGGCTGGAACTCAGCGCAGCGGTAAAAAAAGAACTCCCGGATATCAAGATCATTGTCCTCAGCGGATACAACGATTTTGAGTTTGCTAAGAAGGGGATTGAGATCGGCATCACCAACTATCTGCTGAAGCCGATTTCCTCGGGGGAGCTCCTGAAGGCAGTGGGAGAAGTGGCGGTAAAGATAGAAAAGGAGAGAGAAGAAAGAGAACTCCTGAATAAATACGAAGAAGATCTCCAGGGAAATATCGTATATGAGAAACAGAAATTCCTTACAAAGATACTGACGGAGAACATGTCCATGACCAATATACTGGATGAGGGAAGGAAGCTGGGAATGGACCTGAGCGCCGGTATGTATGATTTTATACTTTTCAAGCTGGTCAATTACGGTGTCCCGGAATTGCAGGAACAGCTCGTGTCCGCCTACATGGAAGTCAGATCCTGCATGGAGAAGCTGAAAGGAGTATACTGTTTTCAGAGAGATGTAAAGGGGCTGGCCTTTCTTCTTATGGCCGAGGATGAGCAGGCATTGGGAGAATTGGTGGAAAAGTGCAAGACGGAGCTGGATAATGCTCTGGAGAGCTTCCCTGAAGTAGAGTACTTCGGAGGGATTGGCACCGGCGTGTCCAGACTCAGAGAACTGAGGGCTTCCTTCCGTGAGGCGGAGAGAGCCTTTGCCGGGAGATTTGTGTCTGAGACGAATCAGATCATTACATGGGAGGAGCTTCACGGGAGGAACAGCGACGAACCGGAAGTGAAAGGGCTGGGCTCCATGCAGGAGAACAGAAAGCTGATCGGCAAGTTCCTCCGCAATGGGACCCTGGAGGAGGCGGAGAGTTTTGTGCGGACATACTTTGAGGAGATCCTGGGGGAGAATGTCCGGTCCATGATGATGAGACAGTATGTCATGATGGATATTTATATCAGCGTTGCCTCCTTCGGACAGGAGATCGGGATCAAAGAGGAAGACCTTGAGAGCGAGTGCGGAGACGTCAGGGAGGCTTCCGGCCATATACATTCTGTCGAAGAGATGCTCTCTTACATCGACAAGCTGATCAGCGGCATACTGAAGCTCAGGGACGAGACATCGGGAAACAGGTACAAAGATATTATCGAAGCCGCGGAGAGCTACATGCGCAGCCATTACATGTCAGATGAGATCTCCCTAGGCAGCGTGGCGTCAAGTGTGGGCATGAGTTCCAGTTACTTCAGTTCCATATTCAGTCAGGAGACAGGAAGAACATTTGTGGAGTATCTGACAGATATACGGATGGATAAGGCGAAAGAGCTGCTCATGTGTTCCAATAAAAAGACGTCGGAGATAGGTTTTGACGTGGGTTACAAGGACTCCCACTATTTCAGTTTTATTTTCAAAAAGACACAGGGATGCTCGCCAAAAGAATACCGGGCAAGAAAAGGAGAACTGTAGGATGGCCGAAGGTAAGAAAAAAAAGGTAGGAGGCTTCTCTCTGCGTTCCAGGATCTTTCTGATCGCTCTGTCCTGTTTTCTGCCGCTGACTGCGCTCATCGGATTTCTTCTGTACACTCAGTATGCTACCGTACGGGCATTTGACCAGGTGGCGACCAGCGTGAATTATGCCAGCAGATATGTGACAGAGTTCAAGGAGCGGATGGATTACAGTATCTATTATGCGATCATCTGGGATAAACCCATCAGTGAGCTGAGAGAGGGCATCTATTCTGTGGGGGGAGTGGAACTTGTCTATCCCTATGATTATATAGAGGAGATGCGGGCAGCGTGCGCAGAGATGTCGGATATTGCCACGGTGAACAGTAATCAGTATCTTCCCAGGAGGATAGACAACACGCTGAATTCTCTGGAAAAGATCATAGAGGAAATTGAGGATAATATGAGAGCGGGCGGCCATTATGATGAAAATGAGGAGCTGCTGGACGACGTCAGGAACCTGACCGATCTGATCCAGGAGAACATCCAGAATTATATCAATGACGAGAATGCCAGCTTTACTGCTATAAAAGAAGAGATGATGAGAAATACCAATCAGACGCTTCGGAGCAGTATCCTGATCGTGGCAGTGGTAGCTGTCCTCACCACGGTTATCTCCAACGTTACACAGAGGGGGGTCGTGCAGCCGGTAAGAAAGCTGTGCGAGGCATCAAAACTTGTGGCTAAGGGTGATTTTACGGTCAGAAGCGATGTGGAAAGCAGGGACGAGATAGCGATGCTGGCGGACAATTTCAACGATATGACCGTGGAGATCGGGCGCCTGGTGGAGCGGATCAAGGAGGAGCAGGAAAACATAAGGATCATGGAGTCCAAGCTGCTTCAGGCCCAGATCAATCCCCATTTCCTTTATAACACGCTGGACACCATCGTGTGGCTGGCAGAGGCCGGAAGAGACGAGGAGGTGGTCAAGATGACCAGCTACCTTTCTGAGTTTTTCCGGACTACGCTGAGCAAGGGGAAGGACTATATCACACTGGAAGAGGAGAAGAGGCACGTGGAGAGCTATCTGCAGATCCAGCAGTTCCGGTACCAGGATATCATGGGTTACCGGATAGAGATGGATGAGGAGATACTGGATTATATTGTGCCTAAGCTGACGCTGCAGCCTCTTGTGGAGAATGCCCTCTATCACGGCATCAAGAAGAAGAGGGGCGGCGGAACGATCCTGATCAGAGGGAAGATGGAAGGAAACAAGATCCTTTTGAAGGTCATAGACAATGGAAAGGGAATGACGGAACGGGAGCTGGCGCAGCTGCGCAGATATATCGCCGGCTGCGAGGATGGCGGAAAACAAAGTTTCGGTCTGGGAAATGTGAATCAGAGGATCCACCGGTACTACGGGGAAGAGTACGGTATTTTCTTTGAGAGTGAAGAAAATAAGGGCACAGAGGCGGTGGTGATCATACCGGCAAAAAAATCTGAACAAAAATCGTAAAAAAACATACAATTGTTCATACAAAGTTCATAATTTCATAAGAAAAAATACAAAGTAAGGAGGATATTCTGTATTCTTCTTTCTTTTTTACTGATATGATATACATACAAATTAAGGGGACGGACAAAACCCCGCGAGAAAAAAGGAGGAACAAAAGTATGAAAAAGCGTGTAGTGAGCATTCTTCTGTGCGTTGCCATGACAGCGGCTATGGTTGCAGGATGCGGAAGCAGCAGTGACGGAGGGTCATCCTCAGACAGTGGCGAGGACAGCGGCAGCGGTGATGTGATCACAGTCGGCTTCTCCCAGGTAGGTGCTGAGTCTGACTGGCGTACTGCCAACACAGAGTCCATGCAGGAGACATTTACAGAGGAGAACGGTTATGAGCTGATCTTCGACGATGCACAGCAGAAGCAGGAGAACCAGATCACAGCCATCCGTAACTTCATCCAGCAGGAAGTTGACTACATACTTCTGGCACCTGTTACAGAGTCCGGATGGGACACAGTTCTCCAGGAAGCATACGATGCAGATATCCCGGTCATTATCGTTGACCGTATGGTAGATGTATCCAATGACGATCTGTACACAACATGGATCGGAACAGACTCCCTGCTGGAGGGACGCAAGGCAGCTGAGTGGCTGAACGCTTACGCTACAGCAAAGGGATGGGATGCAAGCGAACTGAACATTGCTCACATCCAGGGAACAATGGGATCCACAGCTCAGATCGGACGTACACAGGGCCTTGAGGAAGGCGTTGAGAAGTATGGATGGAACCTTGTAGCTCAGCAGTGCGGCGAGTTCACACAGGCCAAGGGACAGGAAGTTATGGAGTCCATGCTGAAACAGTACGACAACATCAACGTAGTATACTGCGAGAATGACAACGAGGCATTCGGCGCAATCGACGCTATCGAGGCAGCAGGCAAGACAGTCGGAACTGATATCGCAAACGGTGAGATCCTTGTACTCTCCTTCGATACAACAAATGCAGGCCTTACCGATACTCTGGAAGGCAAGATCGTCTGCGACGTTGAGTGCAATCCGCTTCACGGACCTCGCGCAGAGGAGCTGATCAAAGCTCTTGAGGCAGGAGAGGAAGTTGAGAAGCTGAACTATGTTGATGAGGAAATCTTCGCATACGACGACACAGTAGCAAGCGTTACAGCTACAAACAGCCTGGACGAGGAAGGCGACTATGCAGTTACAGTGATCACACAGGAAATCATCGACGGACGTGCATACTAAAAAAGAAAGGCAGCGGGTATAGCGCTGTATTCTAAAAAGAAGGGGCGTAGTGGAATAAACGGGGTACTCCGGGTATGCTGCTACGCTTTCTTCATGAAAAAATGGAAACAGATCGAGTAAGGTGGAATAAGAGAAAGCAGGTGAGAGCTATATGGAAGAAAATGTTGTATTAAGTATGAGGGATATATCCAAGACATTTCCTGGCGTAAAAGCACTGCAGCATGTTGATTTCACACTGCGCAAAGGTGAGATCCATGCCCTTATGGGTGAAAATGGAGCGGGCAAATCCACACTCATAAAAGTCCTGACGGGCGTATATGAGCTCCAGACAGGTGAGATCACTATGGACGGACAGAAAATCGTTAATAAGTCCCCTCAGGATGCGCAGAAAAACGGGATCAGCACTGTGTACCAGGAAGTCAATCTTTGCCCGAATCTGACGGTGGCAGAGAACCTTTTCATCGGCAGGGAACCGAGAAAGGCAGGCTTTATCGACTGGAAGACTATGAACAGGAAGTCCGCAGAGCTGCTCCGGGATCTGAAGATCGATGCCAACGCGACAGACAAGCTGGAAGATGTATCTCTGGCCAGACAGCAGATGATCGCCATTGCCCGTGCAGTGGATATGCAGTGTAAGGTCCTGATCCTCGACGAGCCAACATCTTCTCTGGACGATGATGAGGTGGCAAAGCTGTTTACACTCATGAACCGGCTGAAGGACCAGGGGGTGGGAATCATTTTTGTTACCCATTTCCTGGAGCAGGTGTACGAGGTGTGCGACCGTATCACTGTGCTGCGGAACGGTGAACTGGTGGGAGAGTATAAAGTGAAAGAACTTCCGAGAGTTCAGCTCGTGGCAAAGATGATGGGCAAGGATTTTGATGATCTTGCGGATATCAAGAGCGCACATGAGGGACTCAAGGAGTTTGTGCCCGTAGTGGAGGCGAAAGGACTGGGACATCAGGGAACGATCAAGCCGTTTGACTTTACAGTCAACAAAGGCGAGGTTGTAGGCCTTTCCGGTCTGCTGGGATCCGGGCGTTCCGAGCTGGTGCGCACGATCTACGGCGCTGACAAGGCGGACAGCGGTACACTGAAAGTTAAGGGAAAAGAGGTTAAGATAAAAGCCCCTATAGATGCCATGAAGCTTGGCATGGCCTATTTGCCGGAGGACAGAAAGAAGGACGGTATCATCGCGGACCTGTCCGTGAGGGAGAACATCATCATCGCCCTTCAGGCCAAGAGAGGCATGTTCCGCCCCATGAGCCGAAAAGAGATGGAGGAGGCAGCTGACAAATATATCGATATGCTCCAGATCAAGACGGCAAGCCGCGAGACTCCTATCAAGAGCCTTTCAGGCGGTAACCAGCAGAAGGTGATCATCGGGCGCTGGCTTCTGACGGATCCGGACTATCTGATCCTGGATGAGCCTACGAGAGGTATTGATATCGGTACAAAGACAGAGATCCAGAAACTGGTGCTTGATCTTGCCGATCAGGGCATGGCAGTGACATTTATCTCTTCCGAGGTAGAGGAGATGCTCCGCACATGTTCGCGTATGGCGATCCTGCGCGACGGGAAAAAGGTGGGAGAGCTCTCCGGTGACGAGCTGTCACAGGAAGGCATTATGAAAGCGATTGCAGGAGGTGGAGAAGATGAGTAATCAGAAATCCGGACTGAAAAAACTGACATCCATGCGGCTGTTCATGCCGATCGTTTGCCTGCTGGTCATCATCATCGTGGCGACGATCACCATACCCGGCTTTTTGAGCATAACTTTCCAGAACGGAGTGCCCTACGGGTATCCGGTGGACGTGATCAACAGGGCATCTGAGCTGGTGATCCTGGCTGTGGGCATGACCCTTGTCACAGCTGCTTCCGGTGGACAGGACATCAGTGTGGGAGCCGTTATGGCGGTGGCCGCGGCTGTGTGCTGCCAGATCCTCTCCGGAGGGGAGGTCTCCGTTAATTCACTTGCCGCCCCCATCATCCTGGCATTCCTTGCGGCTATCGCAGCATCTGCTCTGTGCGGCGCCTTTAACGGTTTCCTGGTAGCGAAGCTGAACATTCAGCCCATGGTCGCCACCCTGATCCTGTACACAGCAGGACGCGGTATTGCGCAGCTTATCACAAACGGACAGATCACATACATCCGCGTGGACTCTTACCAGATCTTTGGAAGTTATATCGGGAAATTTCCCATTCCCACGCCGGTGATCATAGCGGTGGTCGTAGTCATCATCACTTATCTGATCCTGAAGAAGACGGCTCTGGGACTTTATATCGAGAGCGTCGGAATCAATGGAACGGCATCCAGACTGGTGGGACTTAACTCCACTATGATCAAATTTCTGACATATGTCATTTGCGGCATCCTGGCAGGTGTTGCCGGTTTTGTGGCCTCCAGCCGTATCTATTCGGCGGATGCAAACAATATCGGACTGAACCTGGAGATGGACGCCATCCTGGCAGTTGCCCTCGGCGGCAATGTCCTTGGCGGCGGTAAGTTCAGCCTGATGGGATCTGTGATCGGGGCCTATACGATCCAGGCGCTGACAACCGTACTTTACGGAATGAACGTGTCTTCCGACCAGCTTCCGGTGTACAAAGCTATCGTCGTTGTCATCATTGTCGTTCTTCAGAGCCCTGTATTCCAGAAGCTCCTTGCCACCAGAAAAGCAAAAAGACAGGCGGCAGCGCCTGCTGCGGAAGGAGGTAACCAGTAATGGGAAAGAAGAAAATCAATGCTATGCCTAAAAAGAAGATCAGTGCAACTGGCTTCCTTCTTATCATCACGATAGCGCTTTTTGTTGTCATGTATGCGGCCGGTATGGTGGTGTTCTCGGATAAAGGTTTTGCGAAACCGCAGATGTTTTTTAATCTTTTCGTGTCCAATGCGGGCCTTCTTGTCATCGCCCTCGGACAGACCATTGTCATGATCACAGGAGGAATCGACATTTCCGTGGGATCTGTGACAGCTCTTGTCTGCATGGTTTCCGCGTATGAGATGGAAAATATGGGCATGAGTGCCTATGTGGCAGTGGTTTCGGCGCTTGCTATTGGACTTGCCTACGGCGTGATCCAGGGATTTCTTGTGTCCTATCTGGAGATCCAGCCATTTATCGTCACTCTGGCCGGTATGTTCTTTGGGCGCGGCATGACTGCTGTGATCAGCACGGAAATGATCTCCATCAAGAACGAGCTGTTCCTGGCCTGGGCAAACTTTAAGATCAACCTTCCTATTGGATCCCACAGTAAACGGGGAAAATTTATTCCGGCCTATATCTATCCGACGGTCGTGATCGCAATCCTCGTACTGATCATCATCATCCTTGTGATGAAGTATTCCAAGTTTGGACGCTCCGTATACGCCATTGGAGGAAATTCCCAGAGCGCTCTGATGATGGGACTGAATGTAAAGAAGACGAAGTTCAAAGCCTATATCCTGGACGGTTTTCTGGCAGGTCTTGGCGGCTTTCTGTTCTGCCTGAACAGCTGTGCCGGCTTCGTGGAGCAGGCGAAAGGTCTTGAGATGGATGCCATTTCCTCGGCCGTTATCGGAGGTACACTGCTCAGCGGAGGTGTGGGCGTGCCCTTCGGAACACTGTTCGGAGTGCTGATCAAGGGTACGATCCAGTCCCTGATCACGACACAGGGAACACTGTCAAGCTGGTGGGTCCGCATCGTGCTCTCTGCACTGCTGTGCTTCTTCATCATCCTGCAGGCGGTCCTTGGAAATATCAAAAAGAAAAAATAGGCAGGATATCATATGGATTTTAAATGTTGCGGCTATGGGATAACCTGTAGCTGCAATATTTTTACAGACAACGAAAATTTCCTGTAAAGAAAACAAAAATAAGTTGCAGATACAGCCGGAGAAATATGCGGCATAGTTATAAACATAAATACAGCAAAAAGGAGGATTTGTTATGGAACAGAAACAGTATAAATTTTGGTTTTGTACGGGATCCCAGGATTTATACGGAGATGAATGCCTGGCTCATGTAGCTGAGCATTCCCGGAAAATGGTGGAGGTGCTGAACGCATCGGGCAATCTCCCTTACGAACTTGTGTGGAAACCGACACTCATCACCAATGAGCTGATCCGGAAGACGTTCAACGAAGCCAACATGGACGACACCTGTGCGGGAGTGATCACCTGGATGCACACCTTCTCTCCTGCAAAATCCTGGATACTGGGACTCCAGGAATTCAGGAAACCGCTGCTCCACTTCCACACTCAGTTTAACCGGGAAATCCCCTATGACACTATTGACATGGATTTTATGAATGAAAACCAGGCAGCCCACGGAGACAGGGAATACGGACATATTTTCACCCGGCTTGGGATGGAGCGCAAAGTGGTCATGGGATACTGGGAAGATGAGGCGGTCCAGAAAAGGATCGGCTCCTGGATGCAGACCGCTGTCGGCGTGATCGAGAGCAGCCACGTGCGTGTCATGCGCATTGCGGATAATATGCGCAACGTAGCTGTGACAGAAGGAGATAAGGTGGAAGCCCAGATCCGGTTTGGCTGGGAAGTGGATACCTATCCCGTCAATGAGATCGCAGAGGCTGTTGAGGAAGTGCCAAAAGGGGATATTGACACATTAGTGGAAGAATATTACGATAAATATGATATACTCCTGGAGGGAAGGGATGAGAAAGAATTCCGTGAGCATGTAGCAGTGCAGGCGGGCATTGAGATCGGATTTGAGCGATTTCTCCAGGAAAAAAATTACCAGGCTATCGTGACACATTTTGGAGATCTGGGATCCCTGAAGCAGCTTCCGGGACTGGCCATCCAGCGCCTGATGGAGAAAGGTTACGGTTTTGGCGCTGAGGGCGACTGGAAGACAGCGGCTATGGTCCGCGTTATGAAGATCATGACCCAGGGGATGACGGATCCCAAAGGCACTTCCTTTATGGAGGACTACACTTACAACCTTGTCCCCGGGAAAGAGGGGATCCTGGAAGCGCATATGCTGGAAGTGTGTCCTACGATCGCGGACGGCTCCATAGCTATCAAGTGTCAGCCCCTCTCTATGGGAGACAGGGAGGATCCTGCCCGACTTGTATTTACGTCCAAGACAGGACCTGCCATCGCTACATCGCTGATTGATCTGGGGGATCGTTTCCGTCTGATCATCAATGACGTAAACTGCAAAAAGACGGAGAAGCCCATGCCTAAACTCCCGGTGGCGACGGCGTTCTGGACACCGGAGCCGAACCTGCAGACCGGAGCTGAGGCCTGGATCCTTGCAGGAGGAGCCCACCACACGGCCTTCTCCTACGATCTGACTGCGGAGCAGATGGGCGACTGGGCAGCCTGCATGGGAATAGAAGCGGTGTATATTGACAAGGATACAACGATCCGTCAGTTCCAGAATGAGTTGAAATGGAATGCGCTGGTATACAGAAAGTAAAAACGAGGAAGGTGGAGAAAAAGATGTTGGAAGAGCTGAAAAAAGAAGTGTATGAGGCAAATATGCTGCTCCCGAAGTACAATTTGGTGACATTTACATGGGGAAATGTGAGCGGCATTGACCGTGAAAAAGGTCTCTTTGTTATCAAGCCGAGCGGCGTGGACTACGACAAGCTGACACCGAATGATATGGTAGTCGTGGATCTGGAGGGAAATAAGGTAGAGGGAAGATACAATCCCTCTTCTGACACGCCTACCCATGTAGTTCTGTACAACCGTTTTAAGGACATCGGAGGGATTGTACACACCCACTCACCATGGGCCACAAGCTGGGCCCAGGCAGGGCGCGATATTCCCTGTTATGGTACCACCCATGCGGATTACATCTACGGGGAAGTTCCCTGCGTGCGCAATCTGACGAAGGAGGAGATTGAGGAGGCCTATGAGAAAAATACAGGCGTTCTCATCGCAGACGAATTTGAGATCCGGCAGAAGGATTACAATGCTGTTCCTGCGGTACTCTGCAAGAATCACGGACCGTTTACATGGGGGAAGGATGCTCATGAGGCGGTACACAATGCGGTGGTGCTGGAAGAGGTGGCCAAGATGGCGGCCCGGTGCGAGATGATCAATCCTGGAAATGAGCCGGCTCCGCAGGCGCTGCAGGACAAACACTACTATCGGAAACACGGGGCAAACGCGTACTACGGCCAGAAGGCTGAAGATTAAGTGTACCCTGATGAGGAAAGTATCCTGTATGTCATCACCGGCAATATAGAGGAGGCGGTCCTCAGAAGGAAGAACGGACATAGCAGCAAAAGGAGGAGAAGATGAACGCAAACACAGAAAAGGTAAAACAGATGATAGAGGAAGGGCAGGCTGTTGTCGGCATTGAGCTTGGATCTACCAGGATCAAGACAGTCATGATCGATAAAGATCATATCCCTGTCGCTTCCGGAAGCTATGCATGGGAGAACAGGCTGGACGGCCATATCTGGACTTATACCCTGGATGATATCTGGCAGGGACTCCAGGGGAGCTATCAGGATATGGTGAAGAATGTAAAGGAGACCTACGGGACAGAGGTCAAAAAGATCGCGGCTATTGGTTTCAGCGCCATGATGCACGGATACATGGCTTTTGACAAGGAGGACAGACTCCTTGTTCCCTTCCGGACATGGAGAAATACGATCACAGGCCAGGCGGCGGAAGAACTGACAGAGCTGTTTCAGTATAATATCCCGGAAAGGTGGAGTATCGCCCACTTATATCAGGCAATCCTGAACAAAGAGGAGCACGTAAAAGACGTGGCTTACTTTACGACTCTGGCCGGCTATATACACTGGCGCATGACAGGCAGGAAGGTGCTGGGCATAGGCGACGCTTCGGGCATGTTCCCCATCGATATCCGGACGAAAGACTTTGATGAGCGGATGATCGGCCAGTTTGACCAGCTTGTGGCAGAGAGAGGCTATCCATGGAAACTGCGCCAGATCATGCCGGAAGTGCTGCTGGCAGGAGAAGATGCAGGGACGATGACGGAGGAGGGGGCCGCCCTTCTGGATCCATCAGGAGTGCTGCAGGCGGGAGCTGTCGTATGCCCGCCCGAGGGCGACGCGGGAACCGGAATGGCTGCAACTAACAGTGTGGCAGTGCGCACGGGAAATGTGTCAGCCGGAACTTCTGTATTCGCCATGATCGTTCTGGAAAAAGAGCTCTCCAAAGTACACAGGGAAATCGATATGGTGACAACACCTACCGGAAGTCTTGTGGCTATGGCCCACGCCAACAACTGCACTTCGGATCTGAATGCATGGGTGTCCCTCTTTAGAGAATACGGGGAGGCCATGGGAGTAAAGGCTGATATGGATGAGATATTCTCCGCACTGTATAACAAGGCTCTCGAGGGTGATGCGGACTGCGGAGGACTTCTGTCCTACGGATTTTATTCAGGAGAGAGTATTGTCCCCGTAGATGAGGGAAGACCCCTGTTTGTGCGCACGCCGGACAGCTGTTTCAACCTGGCGAACTTTATGCGAACTCATCTCTATGCGGCCCTCGGAACGCTGAAGATCGGCATGGATATCCTGGTGAAAGAGGAGAAGATCCAGATTGACAAGATACTTGGACACGGAGGTCTGTTCAAGACTCCCGGAGTGGGACAGCGGATCATGGCCGCAGCTATGCAGGCACCTGTCTCTGTCATGGAGACTGCCGGCGAGGGCGGCGCATGGGGGATCGCGCTTCTGGCTTCTTATGCTCTGCGCAAAGAGGAAGGAGAGGCGTTGGAGTCCTATCTGGACAGCAGAGTGTTCGGCGGAGAGGAAGGCGTAAAGATGGATCCTGACGCCGGTGATGTGGCTGGCTTCGAGGCCTTTATCGAAAGATTTAAGGCAGGGCTTTCCGTTGAGCAGGAGGCTGTCAGGAAACTGGTATAAGTGAAAGGATAATGGACGGATTATAGAAAGACCGGGCAGACAAAAGTTCTGCCCGGTCTTTTATGAGAGTTAAATGCTGGTGGAGGAGATTATATCGTCAAGCACATCGGAAACGGAATCTGTGACATAGGTGGAGTAGAAGGAGATGCCGGGAGCTGCGCTTGACATGGCATAACTGATCCCTGCAAGCTGCAGCATTTCTACATCATTGTACTGGTCGCCAAAGGCAACACATTCTTCCGGAAGGATGTGCAGATAATCCAGAAGGGTGTGAAGGGCAGTCCCTTTGTTGGCGTCAGGGGCAATGAAGTCTACCCATATGTTGCCTGAGGTGACGACTTTGATCTCGCTGGAAAACAATTTCTGAAAATAGGCCAGACAGTCTTTTGTGCCGTTGAAATTGCAGACTGCTATCTTCAGGTAAGGTTCCTGAATCTCGTCAATACTGTCCACAAATTTCATGTCATTTTTCATGACATGCAGCATATGGTATCTGAACTCTTCGTTTACAGAGTCGCTGTAGCACACTTTTTCCCCCGAAATGATACATTCGCATCCGCTGCATTGGTGGATGGCATCAACGATGCGGTTGCCCAAATCCCGTGGGATCAGCCCTCTGGAAAGCACTTTCCCGTCATGCACGCAGAGAGAGCCGTTTTCGGCTATATAGGAAATATCGTCCTGCACGGGGGCAAACAGTCTCCGCAGATTTGGATACTGGCGTCCACTGGCCGCTGCAAAGTGGATACCATTTTCCTTCAGTGTGCGGATCTGGTCAAATATAATGGGGTCCAGTTCCTGGGCTCCGTTCTGGAGCAGCGTCCCATCCAGGTCGCTGGCGATCAATTTTATCATATACGGTACTCCTCATAAAAAATAGAAATAGTATGTAGTCCTTAAGGATCCTACCCATTATAGTACGAAACAGGAAAATGTGCAAAACAAAACTGCTGGGAGGCGAATATTCCTAATAGACATTGCCTTTCAAAAATGAAAAGATTATAATATATCCAGAAATGAATTTTGAGTAAAGAAGGAGACCAGATGTATGAGAATAGGAATAGGAAACGACCACTCAGCGGTGGAGATGAAAAAGGAAGTCATGAAATTTCTGCAGGATCTGGGCTATGAAGTGATCAATTATGGAACAGATTCCACAGAGAGCTGTGACTATCCGGTGTATGGGGAGAAAGTCGGGCGCGCTGTTGTTGCGAAGGAAGTGGATCTGGGTATATTGATCTGCGGTACCGGCGTAGGCATTTCCCTGGCGGCCAATAAAGTGAAAGGCGTTCGGGCGGTAGTCTGCAGTGAGCCGTATTCAGCCCGTTTGTCCAGACAGCACAACAACACGAACATCCTTGCGTTCGGTGCAAGAGTAGTGGGAATTGAGCTGGCAAAGATGATCATAGAGGAGTGGCTGAACGCGGAATTTGAAGGCGGAAGGCACCAGAGAAGGGTCGATATGATCATGGACATAGAAAAGAGAGACGAATAAAGTAAAAAAGTAAAAACGAAACAAAACGAAAGTGGACAAAAGTATAACGAAATGATAAAATGAAGAAAACGAAACAGAAATAACTATAAGGAGGAAGAAAAAATGAAAATTGCAATTGGATGTGATCCCAATGCCCAGGAAGCAAAAGAAGAGATCATCAAGTACATTGAGGCAAAAGGATACGGGGAAGTAACAGATTTTGGAAGCGATGATCCTATCTACGCCAACGTTGCCATTAAGGTCGGCGAGGCTGTGGCTTCCAAGGAGTATGACAGGGGTATCCTGATCTGCGGCACAGGTATCGGCGTATCTATTGCAGCCAACAAAGTAAAGGGCGCCTATGCAGCTCTTGTATCCGATGTATACTCCGCGCAGAGAGCGCGCCTGAGCAATGACGCCAACATCGCATGTATGGGTGCGTTTACAACGGGAAACAAGGTGCGTGAGCTGTTAGTGGACGCCTTCCTCGGAAACGAATTCGTTCCAGGATGCTCTTCTCAGCCGAAAGTAGACGCATTTGTAAAATACGACCAGGAGAGATAATCTTCCGGGTCAGTTCTAAGTTATCAAAAAAGCGATGCAGGTCACGCCGGTCTCATCGCTTTTTTCTATGCAGGGCTGTACAAATGTTCTTTTCGCTCGTTCTTTTCACTCTAAAACCGGGCTAAAACCCGGCCAGGTGCAGGATTATGCCGGCGATCACCGCGCAGGCGTACAGAAGGCCGGTGAATTTGACGCACTCCAGCTTGTCCGGATTGACCTTGAAAAGGACGATCAGCCCGACGCCCGCGTTGGTGCACAGGCCGGCGATGACGGAGGCGAAGGAGAGGGCTTTGCCGAGATAGAGCTCAGTCAACAGCACGGAGGCGGCGCAGTTGGGGATGAACCCGAGAAGAGCCGCCAGAAAGGGCTGGAAGATGCTTCCATTTAATAGGAAGGTGGACACTGACTCAAGGCCGGCTCCCTCGATCACGGCGTTCAGGACAAAGGTGCAGATAAAAATATAGCCGAACAGACGGACCGTGTGGTTCAGGGCCGGGCGCAGGATGCCGTGGTGGTCGTGGCAGCCGCAGTGGTGGCACAGATCCTCGATTTCCTTTTTAGTGGAGATAAATTTGGCGAAGAACAGGTCCGCCAGGTATCCGGCTGCGATGGCAATGATGATTTTAACTGCCAGGAGAGCGGCAATAGCACCCCCGTTTCCCGGGTGGCCGATGAGGATCAGCACAGCCTCGTCGGAGGTGGCCAGAAAGACGGACAGCAGCGTGCCCATGGAGATGACGCCTCCGGAGTAGAGGTTGGCGGCCATGACCGAGAAGCCGCACTGGGGGATACAGCCAAAGAGGGCGCCCACTACAGGGCCTGCCTTCTCGATCTTTGTCAGCGTCCGGCGGATCCAGGCGCTGGAATAGTGCTCCAGACCCTCCAGGAGCAGGAAGGCGGCAAACAGGAAGGGCAGCATGCGGACGCTGTCCTCGGCTGTGTGTAAGAAAATGTGTTCCAGTAATTCCATGATCAGATCTTCCTTTTTATATAAAAATGAAAACGATTATCAGGGTATCTTGAAAATAGTACCAATTTCCGGGCGGAATGTCAAGTAAAAGGAGCCCTGCGTCAGCAGAGCTCCAACTGAAATATTCTGATGATTTTCAGGCCAGACTGCGCGGCGGAGATTAGCCCTCCACAACAAACATGTCTTTGCCCACTCCGCAGATGGGGCATACCCAATCCTCCGGGAGATCTTCAAATGCTGTACCCGGTGCGATGCCGTTGTCAGGATCGCCGATTTCCGGATCATACACATAGCCGCAAGGTTCGCATACATATTTCTGCATAATTTTTTCCTCCTGATATAGTTGATTGTAATGTGTTTTACAATTACAAGGCTATTATAAAATGGATGGACAGTTTCTGCAAGGCATAGAAGAAAGATTATTCTGCCTCCTTGAAATTTGTGCCGGGCTGTGACAAAATAGTTTTGGATGTGCGCAGATATGATGCGCAAATGTCCGGAAAAATAAATAAGAAAGAACAGGAGTGGATAAAATGACAAAAATAGATATTATCTCCGGCTTTCTGGGAGCCGGGAAGACCACACTTATCCAGAAGCTTCTCCGGGAGGCCTTCAAGGGAGAGCAGGTGGTCCTGATTGAAAACGAGTTCGGCGAGATCGGCATTGACGGAGGCTTCCTCAAGGAGGCGGGCATCGAGATACGGGAGATGAATTCCGGCTGCATCTGCTGCTCTCTCGTGGGTGACTTCGGCGCTTCCTTAAAGGAAGTCATCGAGACCTACCATCCGGACAGAATTCTCATCGAGCCCTCCGGCGTGGGCAAGCTCTCTGATGTAAAAAAGGCGGTGGAGAGTGTGAAGACAGATGCGGATGTGGCGCTGAACAGCGCGACCACAGTGGTGGATGTGAAGAAGTGCAAGATGTATCTAAAAAATTTCGGAGAATTTTACAAGAACCAGGTGGAGTCGGCGGGAGCCATTATCCTGAGCCGTACCGACATTGCGGACGATGACAAGGTGGAGCAGGCAGTGGCACAGATCCGCGCCCTCAACCCGGACGCCCCCATTATCACCACCCCGGAGGACCAGATCGACGGGGCCAAGCTCTTTGAGATCATGGAGCAGCACGCTCCCTCTCTGGAGGAGGAGCTGATGGAGGAGACGAGATGCGACGTGTGCGGCGGCCATCACGGGCTCGGCGAAGAGCATCACCATGACCATGATCACGACCACCATCACGACCATGAGGAGCATGATCACGGCCACCATCACGAGCATGACCACGATGGGTGCGGCCACGACCACCATCACGGGCATGACCACGATCATCACGGCCACCACCATCACCATGCGGATGAGGTGTTTGGAAGCTGGGGCCTGGAGACGGTGAAAAAGTACAGCGCCCAGGATCTGAAGGTGCGCCTGGATGCCCTCGGCGACGCGGACACCTACGGCATGGTGCTCCGGGCCAAGGGAATGGTGGAAGGCGACAAGGGAACGTGGATCTACTTTGACATGGTGCCCGGGGAAGTGGAGCTCCGGGAGGGACAGCCGGACTACACAGGACGCATCTGCGTGATCGGATCCAAGCTGAAAGAGGACGCCCTGAAGGAACTTTTTGCGGGCGCGGCAGAATAGAAAGGGCAGGTGACGAAAGCTTATGCAGATGGTAGACAATGCCAGAGTGGTGGTGTACCTAATGGCGGGCTTCCTGGAGAGCGGGAAGACCAGCTTCCTGCGGTACACCTTGAGCCAGGAATATTTTGAGATCGACGGGAATACCCTGCTGATCCTCTGCGAGGAGGGGGAGGAGGAGTACGGCGAGGCGCTTCTGAAGCGGACTAACACCACCCTCCTTACTGTGGATGACCCGGAGGAGATGACCCTGGAGTGGCTCCAGGAGGCGGACCGGAAGTATCATCCGGAGCGGGTCATCATCGAGTGCAACGGCATGTACCCGGTGAGCAGGATCGAGGCCATGGACGTGCCCTCCGGGTGGGGGCTTGTGCAGAAGCTGGTGACAGTGGATGCCACCACCTTTGGGACCTACATCGCCAACATGAAGCCCCTCTTTATGGATATGGTGAGAAATGCGGAGCTTGTCATGTTCAACCGCTGCACAAAGGATATGCCTCTCGCCTCCTACCGGCGGAATGTGAAGGTGGTCAACCAGAGCGCCCAGATCATTTTCGAGGGGGAGGACGGGGAGATCGACAACATCTTTGAGGACGCCATGCCCTATGACCTGGACGCTCCGGTGGTGCAGATCGATGACATGGACTACGGTATCTGGTACGTGGACATGATGGATCATCCCGAGAGATACTTAAAGAAGACAGTGGAGTACAAGGCGAAGGTACTCAAGCCGAGAGGATTTCCGGCCAAGGAGTTCGTGGCGGGCCGGATGGCGATGACCTGCTGCGCCGACGACACCACCTTCCTGGGATATATATGCCGCAGTCCTTACGCCCCCAAGCTGACGCCCGGACAGTGGGTGAAGGTGCGGGGGACGGTAGGCTATGAGTATACCCGCGCCTACGGGCGGAAGGGCCCGGTGATCAGGGCGGAATATGTGGAGGAGGCACAGGCTCCCCAGGACGAGATGGTCTATTTTAACTAGACGGATATGAGGAGGAGTATATGAGTAATGTACTGATCGGTATTCTGATACCGTTTTTTGGCACCACACTGGGCGCGGCCTGCGTTTTTCTGATGCGGAGAGAGAGTATGCCGCCCCTTGTCCAGAAGGTGCTTTTGGGGTTCGCCTCCGGCGTCATGGTGGCGGCCTCCGTGTGGTCCCTTCTCATCCCGGCCATGGACATGTCCGCGGATATGGGAAAGCTGGCATTTATCCCCGCGGCGGCGGGAGTGGCAGTGGGTATGCTCTTTCTGCTTCTGCTGGATAAGAGGGTGCCCCACCAGCACATGGACCACAGGGAGCCGGAGGGGCCAAAAAGCAGCTGGCGCCGCTCTACCATGCTGGTCATGGCAGTGACCCTCCACAATATACCGGAGGGAATGGCAGTGGGCGTAGTGTTTGCCGGGCTTCTGGCGGACAACGCCCAGATCTCCCTCATGGGGGCCTTTGCCCTTTCCATCGGTATTGCCATCCAGAATTTCCCGGAGGGCGCCATCATTTCCATGCCCCTTAGAAGTGAGGGCGGGGCTACCAGGGGCAGGGCCTTCCTGTATGGAACCCTGTCCGGCATCGTGGAGCCGGCCGCGGCTCTTGTCACTATCCTGCTCTCGGAGCTTCTCACCCCGGTGCTTCCCTTTCTCCTGGCCTTTGCGGCGGGAGCTATGCTGTACGTGGTGGTGGAGGAGCTCATACCGGAGGCCAACGAGGGAGAGCACAGCAATATTGGCACGATGGGCTTCGCGGTGGGATTTATCCTCATGATGATCCTGGACGTGGCCCTGGGCTGATGTGGTAACGAATGAAAAGACAAGCAGCAAAGGAGGAACAAGGACATGAAAGAGACACTGAAGGATTTAAAGGAGAGAAGGAGCGTCCGGGCCTATAAGGCGGAGCAGATCAGGGACGAGGAGCTTGAGCGGATCCTGGAGGCCGGCCTCTGGGCGCCCAGCGGTATGGGGCAGCAGCCGGTTGTCTTTGTGGCCGTGCAGGATCCGGAGACGAGAGAACAGCTCCGGAAAATGAACGCTTCCATTATGGGGGATCCGGATACAGATCCCTTCTACGGAGCGCCCACCATCGTGGTGGTGCTGGCGGACACAGGGCGCCCCACCTATGTGGAGGACGGAAGCCTGGCCATGGGCAACCTGATGAATGCGGCCCAGGCGGTGGGACTTGGCTCCTGCTGGATCCACAGGGCGAAGGAAGAGTTTGAGAGCGAGGAGGGGAAAAGGCTCCTGGAAAAATGGGGGCTTGGAGAAAACTATGCCGGCGTCGGACACTGCGCGCTGGGCTATGCGGCCGGGGAGAAGCCGGCAGCCAAAGAGCGCAGGCCGGGCCGCATCATCCGGGTCTGAGCTGCCTGAGAAAAACAGCACCGGGGCGGGGGCATCCAGCAGGAGGAGGGCTCCCGCCCCGGTGCTTTTCTGCGCGGCCGGGCAGGCTGGCAGAGCCGGAGCAGGGGACGCAGGCTTAAGAGAATTTTTAGAGAACCTTTATAGAAATCTTAAGGGGAGAGGTATATAATAGGATAGATATAGAGGAGACGTAAATATACATGAAGAAAAGACAAAAAAATGTGAAGAAAAAAGTAGAGGAACACAGTGAGAGGAGAAACCGGCGGATCCGCACGACCCGGTATGACCCGGACCCGGCGGAGGGGCTTAGCTCCCAGCAGGTGCAGGAGCACCGGATGCACGGGTGGACCAACATCTCGGTGGATCCGCCTGCCAAGACGACAAAGGAGATCATACATGAAAATGTATTTACCTACTTCAACCTGATCTTTGTCGTGCTGGGCGTGCTGCTCTGCCTGGTGGGCTCCTTCCGGAACCTGACCTTCCTCCCGGTGGTCATTGTCAACACCCTGATCGGCATTGTCCAGGAGGTGCGGTCCAAGAATGTGCTGGAGAAGATGAGCATGCTGAACGCGCCCCACGCCAGGGTAGTCCGGGACGGAAAGGTGAGAAAGGTGAATTCCGAGGAGCTGGTGCTGGATGACATCGTCATCTTCAGCGCCGGCAATCAGATCTGCGCGGACGCGGTGGTATCCGCAGGGGAGATACAGGTCAACGAGTCCCTGCTGACAGGCGAGTCCGACGAGATCACCAAGCGAAAGGGGGATAAGCTCATGTCCGGCAGCTTTGTGGTGTCCGGGGAGTGCCGGGCCCGGCTGGACAAGGTGGGGGAGGACTCCTACATCTCCCGTCTGACCATGGAGGCCAAGGCCATGGACGACCAGGAGCAGTCGGAGATGATCCGCTCTCTGGACAAGCTGGTCAAGTGGGTGGGCATTATCATCATCCCCATCGGCCTGATCCTCTTTTCCCAGAGCTTTTTCTTCAACCATGAGGGCTTTTCCCAGAGCGTCACCTCCATGGTGGCGGCGGTCATTGGTATGATCCCTGAGGGACTGTATCTGCTGGCCAGCGTGGCCCTGGCGGTGAGCGCCATGCGCCTGGCCAGCCAGAAGGTGCTGCTCCACGACATGAAGAGCATCGAGACATTGGCCAGAGTCAACGTGCTCTGTGTGGATAAGACGGGAACCATCACGGAAAACACCATGACGGTAAACCGGGTGGAGCCCACGCTGGACTACCGGGAGAAGGAGGAGGAGTATCCGCCTCTGGAGAAAATGCTGGGGGATTTCGCGGCGGCCATGAGCGAGGACAACATCACCATGGCGGCTCTGAAGGAGTATTTCCAGGAAAATACGGGGAAAAAGCCGGTGAGCCTGACCTCATTTTCCTCCGCGGTGAAATACAGCAGCGTCACCTACAAGGACGGCGCCTATGTGCTGGGAGCGCCGGAGATGGTCCTGCGGGACGATTATGTCCTCTATGAGGCGGAAATCGAGCAGTTTACAAAGAAAGGCTACCGTGTTCTCGTGTTCGGAAAATATGCGGGACAGATAGACGGAAAGCCCCTTACGGAGAAGGTCACGCCCCTGGGCTATGTGATGCTCTCCAATCCCATCCGGCAGAATGCGCCGGAGACCTTCGCCTACTTTGCGGAGCAGGGCGTGGACATCAAGGTCATCTCCGGTGACAACCCGGTGACAGTGTCCGAGGTGGCCTCCCGGGCCGGCATTGCGGGGGCGGAGAACTATGTGGACGCGGGCACGCTGAAGACGGACCAGGACGTGGCGGCGGCCATGAAGAAGTACACGGTCTTCGGCCGTGTGACTCCAAATCAGAAGCGGCAGTTTGTGAATGTGCTGAAGGACCAGGGAAACACAGTGGCTATGACAGGGGACGGCGTCAACGATATCCTGGCTCTGAAGGACGCGGACTGCAGCATCGCCATGGCGTCGGGCAGCGAGGCCGCCTCCCAGGCGGCCCAGGTGGTGCTGCTGGAGTCGGATTTCTCCTGTATGCCCTCTGTGGTAATGGAGGGACGCCGGGTGGTCAACAACATCCAGAGGTCGGCAAGCCTGTTCCTTGTGAAGAATATCTTTTCCCTCCTTTTGTCCGTGTTCTCGGCGGTGTTCATGATCACCTACCCGCTGGAGCCGGCCCAGGTCTCGCTGATCAGCATGTTTACCATCGGCGTGCCCGCCTTTTTCCTGGCGCTCGAGCCCAACAAGAACCGGATACAGGGACATTTCCTCCCCAACGTCTTCCTGAAGGCGCTGCCAGGCGGACTGACCGATGTGCTGATCGTGGGAGCGCTGGTAATCTTCGGGCAGACCTTTGAGGTGGGACAGTCGGATATCGCCACGGCGGCCACCATCCTTCTGGCCATTGTGGGCTTCATGGTTCTCTGGAAGATCAGCCAGCCTATGAACCCCATCCGGATCGCTGTGCTGTCAGGCTGCGGTATTGCCCTTGTGCTCTCCAGCATCTACCTGGGGGACCTGTTTGCCATCACGGCCATGTCCACCAAGTGCATCATGCTCTTTATCGTGTTCTCCATCGCCGCGGAGCCGGTGTTCCGCTACCTCAGCTTTGTGGTGGAGGCTCTGGGGAAATTTGGAAAGCGGCTGATCCTGTGGCATGAGAAGAATAAGGGGAAGACGGCGTAGGGATACAAAAAAGAGTTCCAATGAGGAACTCTTTTTTTGTGAGGACAGGAGCGGTCCTATCTCATAAATTTATTGATCACATGCAGAACCCCGTTCTCATCGTTGGACTTGGTGATGTAGTCCGCGCTGTCCCGCACAGGGGGCTGAGCGTTTGCCATGGCCACTCCCAGCCCGGCGGTCTCGATCATGGTGATGTCGTTGTACCCGTCCCCGCAGCAGATCATCTGCCGGGTGGAGAGCCCGATGCTGCCCAGCAGCTTCACGAGGGCGTGGGCCTTGTCCACGCCCCTTGGCATGATCTCCAGGAAGAAAGGGTCTGAGCAGTAGATGTTCAGATAAGAGCGGAAATGGGTAGTCATGACATCCTTCATACGGCTGATCACCTCCGGCTCGCCGGTGGCCAGGAGCTTATTGATCTGCCGGGGAATATCTGCTGTAAAGTCGCTGCTTTCCAGAATCGGCATGTGATTGATCCGGGACTCCAGCAGCGTGTACCGGTTGGGCTGTATCCCTGAGACAATGTGGTCCTCCGTGTAGGTCAGGATATCCGCACCCTCCCCGGCAAAGGACGAGGCCAGCCGGAAGGCGGGGGCGGGGGCGTCCTGGGGGAGATAGCGGCTGTACATGATCTGTCCGCTGCGGCAGTCTGTAATGCGCGCCCCGTTAAAGGAGAGAATGTAGCTCCCGTAGTCGGACAGATGGAGCTGCTTGGCCAGGGGCAGCACACCCTTTGTGGGGCGGCCGCTTGCCAGGACCACCTTTTTCCCCATCTCCTGTATATCGATCAGTGCTTCCCGGGTCTCCGGCGTGATCTCTTTTTTTGAGTTTGTCAGTGTGCCGTCCAGATCAAGGACAAGAACCTGATAATCCATGGTCTGCTCTGTTCTCCTTTGTGAAATCCCCTACAGCTCTCTCAGCGCCTGTACGATCCCGCTGAAGCCGAGGCTGTTGGATGCTTTTACAAGAACATTGTCCCCCTTCTGTATCAGATCTCCCAGATGAGGGATCAGTTCCTCTCTTGTGGCGAACCAGTGTGTCTCTATGTGTGAGCCGGCATCTTCAATGCCCCGGATGATCTCTCTGGCCAGCTCGTCCACGGCGATCACCACATCGGTCTCTGAGGCGGCCAGATAGGCGCCCACCTCGTAGTGGAGCTCCTTTTCGTTGCTGCCCAGCTCGCCCATCTTTCCCAGGATAGCCACCCTGCGCCCGATGCCCAGATCCAGCACATCGATGGCGGCCTTCATGGAAACCGGATTGGCGTTATAGCAGTCGTCCAGGATGATGATCCTGTCGGTCTGTATGATATTGTTCCTGCCAGCCATGAAGGGCAGATTTTCAATGCCGTCTTTGATCTGTCTGCTGTCAAGGCCCAGCACATACCCTACAGCCGCTCCGGCCAGGGCGTTGGACACCATGTGGGAGCCGGGGGTGGGCACCAGACAGGAGAACTCTCCGGCCGGGGTGTGGATGACGCAGGAGGATCCCTTCAGCCCCTGGGACTGCACATCTGAGGCGTATACGTCGCAGTCCGGCGATGTTCCGTAGAAGAGGGGAGTCACACCTTTTACGGGCCCGATAGTGGACAGAAGAGGATCGTCCCCGTTGAGGACGATGGAACCGCCCGGCTTCATGTCCTGGAACATCTGCGTCTTCTCCTGCATGATGCCCTCCTGTGTCTTGAGAAATTCCAAGTGGGCCACACCGATGTTTGTGATCACGCACACATCGGGCTGAGCCACGGTGGAGAGCTTGCGCATTTCACCGAAATGGTTGATGCCCATTTCCAGGACGGACACTTCATTTTCCTCCTTCAGGTCAAAGACAGTCAGGGGGAGTCCGGACTCGCTGTTTAAGTTTCCCTGGGTCTTGTGGACATTGTACTTCTGAGACAGGACAGAGGCGATCATCTCCTTTGTGCTTGTCTTTCCCACGCTGCCGGAGATGCCTACCACCTTTACGTCAAAGGAGTCCCGGTACAGCTTTGCGATGTCCAGAAGGGCCTGGGCCGTTGACTCCACCTGGATATAGGGGAAGGCTGTCTCCCCCAGATCCTGCTCGGACACAGCGCAAAGGGCGCCCTTTTCCATGACACCCGGGATGAAGGAGTGGCCGTCCACCCGCTCGCCCTTGATGGCTACGAACACATCGCCGGGGCCGGCCTTGCGGCTGTCGATGACCACGTGGGCAGCCTCCCTTCCAAGGAGGCTGTCGCTGCCGTGATAAATGCCCCTGCAGGCCTTTGTCATATTTTCTATTGTGAGATTTTTCATGTTCTTCTCCTATCTGTATCTGGCGTCCAGAGATTTCTCGATGATCTGTTCGCAGAATTCACCGTACTCATATCCTGCCGCCTTTGCCGCCTTGGGCAGAAGGCTGGCGCTTGTCATGCCGGGGAGAGAGTTGACCTCCAGGCAGTAGAACTGTCCGGTGTGATTGTCTACGATAAAATCAGCCCTGCAGTACACGTTCAGGCGCAGAGCCTGGGCGGCCAGCACGCCGGTCTTCTGGATGGCCTCTGTAGTCTCCTTGTCCACGGATGTGGCGGGGCAGATCTCGGAGGCGCCGCCGCTCTGGTATTTGTGGACATAGTCGAATACGCCACCATCGGGGATGATCTCCACGAGAGGCAGGGCCTGACCGTCAAAGATCCCGCAGGCATATTCCCGGCCGTCGATGAAGGGCTCAATGACCACTTCGTCCTCCTTCTCGAAGGAGACGCGCATGGCCTCCCTGAACTCCTCCTCCGTATGTACAAAGTGGACTCCGATGCTGGAGCCGCCGGAGCAGGGCTTCACCACAAGGGGAAGGGGGATCTGAAGGGTCTCAAGGGAGATGTCCTTGTTCCTCCTGGAAACATGGGTTCCGTAGGGAGTGGGAACCCCGGCGGAGTGGAAGAGATCCTTTGTCACGCCCTTATCCATGGACAGGGCGCAGCCCAGAGAGTCAGGCCCTGTGTAGCGTATTCCCAGTGTGTCAAAGGCAGCCTGCAGCTTGCCGTTCTCGCCCAGTCCCCCGTGGAGGGCCAGGAAGGTGATGTCCGCCAGACCGCACAGCTCCAGCACGTTGGGGCCCAGGAAGCTGGGGGAATCCCCGGGGCGCGAGGCCCAGAGGGCGTCAAGGTCCGGCTCGGATGTCTGGATACCTGTGGCGATCTCAAGGCCGCCTCCCGGGAGTGTGAATACGTCCTCCAGGTTTTCGGGGGCCTTCTCAAGGCCAAGGAAAGCGTCCAGAAGATAGGCGTTGTGTCCTCTCTCCCGGAGCGCCCGGCAGATACTGCCTCCGGAGCTTAAGGACACATCCCGCTCGTTGCTGTAGCCGCCTGCCAGTACAATAATATTCATAGAAATAAATCCTCCTTAAAAATAAAACCAATTAATCCATATCCATCTGATCAAGCAGAGATTTCTTCACCTCGTAGAGTCTGTCAGACAGATCCACGTAGACCTGATGGGGGTAGAAGAGACGCTTTGTCTCCTCCCACAGGGTCTTTTTCTCCTGCTTGCAGTATTCCGCTATCTCCATGACGGAGGGCGACTGGTACACGCACTCTCCATTTCGGAAAATGGGCACAAGGATCTCCCGCATGGTGTAGGAGCCGCCCGGCAGCTTTGTCTTCTTCCATGTGTCGATGGGGTCGAAGATAAGAAGATCCTTTTCTGTGTCGTAGGTCTCGTCCGCGAAGCAGATCAGGTCTGCCCGGACCTTCCCTGTGGGCTTGTCGTAAATGCGCAGAACCGTCTTGTTTCCCGGGTTGGTGATCTTCTCCGTGTTCTCGGAAATCTTGATCTTAGGTACAAACTGTCCAGATTCATCCTGGATGGCCGCCAGCTTGTAGACGCCGCCGAAGGAGGGGCAGTCCTTTGAGGTGATCAGGTTGGTGCCCACACCCCAGGAGGTGATAGCCGCCTGCTGCATCTTCAGGTCGTGGAGCAGGTACTCATCCAGATCGTTTGACGCGGAGATCACTGCGTCTGTAAAGCCCGCCTCGTCCAGCATGGTCCTGGCCTTCTTGGACAGGTAGGCCAGATCGCCGCTGTCCAGGCGGATACCGTACTTTTTCATGGAAATCCCCGCGTCCCGCATCTCCGTAAATACGCGGATAGCGTTGGGAACGCCGGATTTCAATGTGTCGTAGGTGTCCACAAGGAGGATGCAGTTGTCCGGGTAGAGCTGCGCGTAATTCTTAAAGGCCGTGTACTCGTCCGGGAAGCTCATGATCCAGCTGTGGGCGTGAGTGCCGAGAACAGGCACGTCAAAGCGCTGGCCGGCCAGCACGTTGGAGGTGCCGATACAGCCGCCGATGATGGCAGCCCGGGCGCCGTAGAGCCCTGCGTCAGGGCCCTGTGCCCGGCGCAGGCCGAATTCCATGATGCCGTCTCCGCCCGCTGCGAACACGACGCGGGAGGCCTTTGTGGCGATGAGACACTGGTGATTCAGAATGTTGAGGATGGCTGTCTCCACAAGCTGGGCCTCCATGATGGGGGCAATCACCTTCAGGATGGGCTCCTTGGGGAAGATGACCGTCCCCTCGGGGATGGCGTAGATATCTCCTGTAAAGTGGAAGCCGCTCAAATAGTGGAGGAAATCCTCGCTGAACATGCCAAGGCTGCGCAGATAGTCCACGTCCTCGTATGTGAAATTCAGATTTTTTACGTACTCAATGACCTGGTCCAGGCCCGCGCAGATGGAGTAGCCTCCGTTGTTGGGGTTTTGGCGGAAGAACACATCGAAGATGACGGTCTCGTTCTGTCCTTTTTCGTAATATCCCTGCATCATGGTAAGCTCGTAGAAGTCCGTCAGCAGGGTCAAATCGTGTCTGCTCATTGTTCTCTTTTTTAAACTCCTTTGCATTTGTATCTGAAAAAGTTATCCCAATTATAGCACCCTGGGCATAAAAAGTAAAAACAAAGTAAAAATTAAACGAGGGACTGGTTTTTTATGATAGTCTCCTGAATGATGTTCTGGCAGTAGTCCCCCAGATGCCGCCGCGTCTGCTTATCAAGCTGGTTCGGGTAGATGGGCTTTCCGTACTCCAGCACCACGTGGGTCTTTCTCACAAAGGGAAGGTGTCCCTCGAAGATGGCCTGTGTGTTGTTCATGGACATGGGGATGACGGCGCAGCCGGTCTTCTCCGCAATCTTCAGGGCTCCGTCCTTGAAGGGCAGCATGGACAGCTCCGCCCCCTTGTTCCTTGTGCCCTCAGGGAAGATGCAGATGGAGATGCCGTTCTTCACATAGTCGATGGCCTGCAGGATAGTCTTGAGCCCCTCCTTGGGGGTGCTCCTGTCCAGGAAGAGGCAGTAGAGATTTTTCATCCAGTCCCGCAGGAGAGGGTAGCGGAGCATCTCCTTTTTCGCCACATACCCGGTCAGCCGTCTGCACCTGGAGTAGGTCAGCAGGATGTCAAAATAGCTCCTGTGGTTTCCTATATAAAGGACTGGCTCGTCGGGCACGTTTTCCTCCCCGATAACCGTCACCTTCACGCCCGCGATCTTCAGCATCAGCCGGAAGGTCCACTGCACCATCCGCAGGCAGGAGTAATCCTTCGCCCTCCGGTTCACCAGACCGACAAAATGTTCCACGATGAGAACCGGTATGCCGACGATGAGATAAACGAAAAGTACGATCACAATGGCAATAAATCTTATCATAATCCAGAAGCCTCTCCTTTGTATCTATCATTTTGCATCTATCATGATGTTGGGGCCAAAACCCCAGCTGCGATGCCTGCGGATTGTTCCGTGCCGCGCATTTCTACAATTCTACTCTGGCATCATACCATAAGCATCTTACCATAAAAATGTCATTTTTCAAAGGGGTGGCGTGTATGATAATAGAGAGAAAATCTATATGGTGAATATATGAAGGGACGGAGGATACTGTGCATATTTGCCGTGGCAGCCCTCCTGCTCTCCGGGTGCGGCGCCCGGCGGGCAGACATGGACAAAAAGGGGGATCTGGAGTACGAGACGGCCTGCGGCCCGGATCTGCCGGAGACCCTGAGGCAGAAGATAGAGGAGGAGAAGGCAGAGCCTTTCCTCGCGGCATACGGGGACGGGCAGCGGCTGTACATAGCTCTGGGGTATGGGGAGCAGGAGAGCGCTGGCTACAGTATCCAGATCGAGGAAGTGTATGAGACGGAGGACGCAGTCTTCATCCGCACCTGCCTGACAGGTCCGGATGAGGGGGAGGAGGTGGCGCAGGAGGCGGACTGCCCCTGGACGGCATTGGCGACAGGCTATACGGAAAAAAGAATTTTGTGGGAAATGTAAGGAGGAGCAAAATGGAGCAGATCAAAAAGACGGTCCGGGCAGGCCGGATCGGACCTGGTGTGACAGATCAGTTTTATGTAGATGAGGATATCAACATACCGGAGGCCAAATACGATGCCTCCCGGGTGGTGTACAGCAGCGGTCGGATCCATGTGGACGAGATACGCCCGGCGGAGCACTACGCCAGAGTGACAGGCAGGCTGGCCTACCAGATCCTCTACGAGACAGAGGGAGGGGCGGATCAGCTCTCCTCTCTGGCTGGCAGGCTGCCCTTTGAGGAGATGGTCTACATGGAGGAGGAGCCCCAGGACCAGCTTTTTGCCAGGGGAGCCACGGCGGAGGTCAGCGTGACCCTGATCAATTCCCGGAAAATGAACCTGAAGGCCTCCGTGGAACTGGAGATCGGGTCTGAGGGGGTGTCTGAGGAGCAGATCACCACGGACATGGAGGATGAGTCTCCTCTCTACAAAAAGTTCTCGGAGAAGGAGATCCTGGAGCTGTGCGGCGTGCAGAAGGATGTATACCGCATCAAGGAGGAGATTCACCTGCCCGCGGCCAAGGAGAACATCGGCAGCCTCCTCCTGGGGGAGAGCGCCCTTAGGAAGCTGGATACCAGGCTGGAGGAGGGAGGCCTTGTGCTGCGGGGAGAGCTGCAGATCTTCTGCCTCTACGAGTCCCAGAATATGAAGACTGAGTGGGTGGAGCAGAGCGTGCCCTTCGAGGGACGGCTGTCCTGCGACGGGGCGGAGGAGGAGATGTACCACTGCGTGTACGCCGCCCTGGGGGAGGACAGCATCGAGGCCAGGCTGGACGAGGACGGGGAGGTGCGCATCTTCGGGGTGGAGGCGTCCCTGGAGGTGCGCTGCTGCGTCTACCGGGAGGAGAAGATCCGGATCCTGGAGGATCTGTACGCGCCGGGGCGGCGGCTGATTCCCGAGCGGGAGGAGACGGTTCTGGAGAGCCTTGTCATGCAGAATCACTCAAAGTGCAGGCTGACGGAGCAGCTGAGCCTGCCGGAGATCCGGGAGGGGACGCTCCAGATCTGCCACAGCAGCGGCTTTCTGCAGATGGAGCCGGCCCAGATGCAGGGCGGGGAAATCCTTGCGGAGGGGGTGCTGAACGTCACCTTCCTCTACGTGCGGGCGGACGACGAGCAGCCCTTTGGGATCTGGCAGGGCATGGTGCCCTTCTCCCACTCCATCGAGTGCGGCGGCGCGTCGGATGAGATGCGCTGCGACATAGAGGGCAGCCTGGAGCAGCTCTCTGTCAGCCTGCTGGGAAGCGGGGAGGCGGAGGTGAAGGCGGCCCTGTCCTTCCAGGTATTCCTGCGAAGGCCCGAGAAAGTGGAGAACATCCTGGATGTGAGCGAGCAGCCGGTGGATCCGAAGGAGCTGGAAAACGCGCCCGGCATCGTAGGCTATATTGTGAAGGAAGGGGATACGCTGTGGGATCTGGCACGGCGGTACAACACTACGGAGGATGGCATAAGGGAGGTCAACGACCTGAAGGACGGACCCCTGAGAGCGGGAGAGAGGTTATTGATTTTTAAGGCAAACATGGGTATACTGTAAGTACACTGTATACAAGATACAAGGAGAGTACAATGGATAAACTGGAGTTGAAAGCACTGGGGAAGATCAATCTGGGACTTGACATTCTGGGCCGGAGGGGAAACGGCTACCACGATGTCAGGATGGTCATGCAGACGGTCTATCTCTACGACCGTGTGACCCTGGAGAAGACGCGGGAGCCGGGCATTGAAATTTCTACAAATCTGTCCTATCTGCCGGTCAATGAAAACAATATCGCCTACAAGGCGGCGGAGCTCCTGCGCGGCGAGTTTGGGATCCGGGAGGGGATCCGGATCACCCTGGAGAAGCACATCCCGGTGGCGGCCGGAATGGCGGGGGGAAGCTCCAACGCGGCGGCGGTGCTTTTCGGCATGAACCGGATGTTTGGCCTGGGACTCTCCGAGGAGGGACTGAAGGAGAGAGGCGTGACGCTGGGGGCAGATGTGCCCTACTGCATTATGCGGGGGACAGTCCTTGCGGAGGGGATCGGCGAGATCCTGACGCCCCTTCCCCCTCTGCCCAAATGCTACGTGTTGATCGCCAAGCCGCCCCTCTCGGCGTCCACCAGGACCGTGTACGAGAAGATTGACAGAGAGGGCATTAAGAGCCATCCGGATATCGACGGGATCCTTGCGGGACTTCAGGAGGGGGATCTGCAGCAGGTGGCCGGCAGCATGGGAAATGTGCTGGAGCAGGTCATGCTGGAGGAGCATCCGGTGCTGCAAAGGATCAAGGACGTGATGATCGGGGCCGGCGCCCTGAACGCCATGATGAGCGGAAGCGGCCCCACTGTATTCGGGATCTTTACTTCCCGGGGCAGGGCCAGGGCAGCGGCGGCCAGACTGAAGAGACAGACGCCTGTGAAGCAGGCCTATGTCACAAATGTACACAATGTCAGGAGGAAATAAATGAAGGAACCGAATTTTGAAGTCAGTATGAATGAGTACCTGCCGCTGCGGGACGTGGTATTCAACACACTGCGGCAGGCCATTTTGCGGGGGGAGCTCAAGCCCGGGGAAAGGCTCATGGAGATCCAGCTCGCCAACAAGCTGGGGGTCAGCCGGACCCCCATCCGCGAGGCCATCCGGAAGCTGGAGCTGGAGGGACTTGTGCTGATGATCCCCAGGAAGGGGGCTGAGGTGGCCGAGATCACAGAGAAGAGCCTGCGGGATGTGCTGGAGGTGCGCCGGGCTCTGGAGGAGCTGGCAGTGGAGCTGGTGTGCGAGAAGATCACAGACGAGCAGATCCAGGATCTGAAGGACGCCGCGGAGGAGTTTAAGGAGTCCTTGAAGGACGGGGATATCACCCGCATTGCGGAGGCGGACGTGAAGTTTCACGACGTCATCTACATGGCTACAGACAATCAGAAGCTGATCCAGCTCCTGAATAACCTGAGAGAGCAGATGTACCGGTACAGAGTGGAGTATCTGAAGCGGTCGGATTTCCATCAGCAGCTCATCGACGAGCACGAGGAGATCATCGAGACCATTGAGAGCGGCCAGAAGGACCGGGCGGTGCAGGTGGTGTGCCAGCACGTGGACAATCAGGTGGAGGCCGTGATGGATACCATCCGGACGAAAAAATAGAGGAGCCCTGCATAAAGACCAAAAAAACTGTGAAGACTCCTGATAGATCCCCGAGGGGACAGTCAGGAGGTACATAGTATGAGAAACAGGAACCGGAATAGAAGAAAGAAGGAGGCCATCTGTCTTGGCATTGCCCTCATATGCGGGGCTCTGCTGACAGGGCTCCTTCTTGTGCAGAGGGGGATGCTGGTGGAGGCCAGGGCCCGGAGAGCGGGACAGGAGCTGAGCCGGGAGGTGCTCCGCTTCCACGTGCTGGCTGACAGCGACAGCCCGGAGGATCAGCAGAGGAAGCTGGAGGTGAAGGAGGCGCTCCTTGCTTACATGGAAGAGGCCATGCCCCTGGATGCGGACCTGGAGGAGACCTGCTCCTGGGTCCGGGAGAACCTGGACAGCCTGGAGCAGACCGCGGAGGAGAGGCTCCGGGAGGATGGGTGCTCTGACCCTGTCCGGGCTGAGCTTGTCCGGGATTATTTCCCGGAGAAGACCTACGGGGACGTTACCTTTCCGGCTGGGGAGTACACGGCGCTTCGGATCCTCATCGGAGCGGGACAGGGGCACAACTGGTGGTGCTGCCTCTACCCGTCTCTCTGCTTTACGGATGCGGTGACAGCCCATGTGCCCGAGGAGGAGAAGGAGGAGCTGGGCCGCGTCCTGGGGGAAGACGAGTACGACATGATCACGGCGTACTCAGATTTCAGGATCAGATGGTTCTTCTTCGGAGACCGGGACTAGAGCGGCAGACCTTTGGATCGCGGGACAGACGCGGCGCACAAAAGAGCATACTTGAGAGGAAAAAGACATGACAGAATTTTTGATCAGACATTTTGTAAAAGACTATGAGCAGACAGAGAAGGTGTCCGTCCGCACCCAGTATGGCACGCTGGCGTCGGTGGTGGGCATCTTCTGCAATGTGCTGCTATTTGCGGCCAAGGCTGTGATCGGCCTTCTGATGCACAGCATCTCCGTCACAGCGGACGCCTTCAACAACCTGTCCGACGCGGCCTCATCGGTTATCGGCCTGATCGGCGTGAAGATGGCGGGAAAGCCGGCGGACAGCGAACACCCCTTTGGCCACGGACGGATGGAGTACATAACGGCTCTGGTAGTCTCCTTCCTTGTCATTGAAGTGGGCTTTACCTTTTTCAAGGACGCCATCGGCAGGATACGGGAGCCCCAGCACATGGAGTTCAGCATGGTGTCCGTGCTGATCCTGCTGCTGTCCATCTGCGTCAAGCTGTGGATGAGCTTCTTTAACAGGAAGCTGGGAAAACGGATCGACTCCAAGGTGATGCTGGCCACGGCGGCGGACGCCATCGGGGATGTCATCACCACGTCGGCCACGGTCTTTTCCCTCCTGTTCTTCAGCTTTACAGGGTGGAACATTGACGGCTTCATCGGACTGTGCGTGTCCCTTGTCGTCATGTGGGCCGGCATCGGCATTGCCCGGGATACCCTGAAGCCCCTCCTGGGGGAGGCCATCGACCCGGCGGACTACAAGAAGATATCCGGCTTTGTGGAGAGCTATGACGGGATCGTGGGAAGCCATGACCTGATCGTACATAACTACGGCCCCGGACGGAACATGGCTTCCATCCACGCCGAGGTGCCCAACGATGTGGACATAGAGACCTCCCATGAGATCATTGACCGCATCGAGAGGGACGCAGTGAGAGAGCTGGGCGTCTTCCTCGTCATCCATATGGATCCGGTGGAGACGAAGGACGAGAAGATCCTGCTCGTGAAGAGGCAGGTGCAGGAGACGGTGAGCAGTATCGATCCGGAGGTCTCCATCCATGACCTTCGGGTGGTGGAGGGAAAGGAGAGAGCCAATGTGATCTTCGACATGGTGGTTCCCTACCGCTACACGAAGGAAGAAGAAAAGGAACTGACAAAAAAGGTGAGAAAAGCACTCCAGCAGATCGACCACAGATATCAGTGCGTGATCACTACAGAAAAGAGCTACATAGCACAGGGAGAGGACGAGTAATATGTATGCATTTGACAGCAGGGTGAGGTTCAGTGAGGCAGACCACCACGAGACCATTACCCTTCCGGGGATCATCAATTATTTTCAGGACTGCAGTATTTTCCACTCAGAGGATGTGGGCCTTGGGATCGACTATCTGAAAGAGAAGAAGAGAGCCTGGGTGCTCACATCCTGGCAGATCGTTGTGGACCGGTATCCAAGGATCGGCGAGCGCATCCGGGCGGCCACCTGGGCCACGGAGTTCAACGGCCTGTACGGCTACAGAAATTTCTGCATGTGGGACGAGAAGGGGGAGAGGGCAGCCTGCGCCAACTCCATCTGGGCCTTTATGGACCTGGAGAAGGGGCGCCCGGTGAAGCCCCAGCCGGAGGATATAGAAAAATACGGCACGGAGGCGCCTCTGGAGATGGAGTACGCGCCGAGAAAGATCCGGCTCCCACAAAAGCTGGAGGAGGGAAGCGCGTTCCCGGTGCGTAAATATCACATTGACACAAACGAGCATGTCAACAACTGCCAGTATGTGCAGATGGCCCTGGAGGCGCTGCGTGAGGAGATGCTTGTGAGGCAGGTGCGGGTAGAATACAAAAGATCAGCTGTGCTGGGGGACATGATCTGTCCCAGGACGGCAAGGGAAGAAGAAAGGACAGTTGTGGAGCTGTGCAGTGCGGAGGGAAAGCCGTACGCAGTTGTGGAGCTGACAGGAGAAAAGAGATGTTAGAAAAAGAATTAGGGAAAAAACAGACGCTGACTGTGGTGAAGCAGACGGAGTTCGGCGTGTATCTGGGGACAGATGAGGAAAGGGTGCTGCTTCCCAGAAAGCAGGTGCCCGCAGGAACCCGGCTGGGAGACAAGATAGAGGTATTTCTCTACCGGGACTCACAGGACCGGATCATTGCCACCACTCATGAACCGAAGATCCAGCTCGGTGAGGTGAAGCTGCTGACGGTAAAGGATACCGCTCCCATCGGGGCCTTTCTGGACTGGGGGCTGGAGAAGGATCTCTTTCTCCCCTTTAAGCAGCAGACGGCAAAGGTGAGGAAGGGGGACGCCTGTCTTGTCAGTCTCTATGTGGACAAGAGCGGAAGGCTGTGCGCCACTATGAAGGTGTACGATAAGCTGGAAAAGAGATCCCCCTACAAAAAGGATGACAGAGTCACTGGCATCATCTACGAGAAGAGCCTGAACTTCGGCCTTTTCGTGGCTGTGGACGACCGGTACTGCGCCCTCATCCCCAAGAGGGAGGCCGCGGGAAAATATAAAGTGGGAGACCGCGTCGAGGCCCGTGTGACGGACGTGAAGCCTGACGGCAAGCTGGACTTAAGCCTGCGGGAGAAGGCCTTTATCCAGATGGACAGGGACGCGGAGGCTGTCATGGAAAAGCTGTTGGCAAACGGCGGGGAGCTCCCCTTCACGGACAAGGCGGATCCGGAGCTGATCCGGGCGGAGTTCGGCTTTGGCAAGAACGCCTTCAAGAGGGCGGTGGGACGCCTGCTCAAGGAGGGAAAAATCGAGATCCGAGAAAAAACCATTGCAATCCGGTGAGATGAGGTTATAATGGTGAGTGAGCAGGGGTGTCCGCTTGCGGGCAGTACCCATATATGAATCTGAGAGAAAGGAACAAAGAGCATGAAAGTACAGAATATTACCGATATCGATAAGTTTTTTAAGGTCGTTGACGACTGCAAGGGAAGAGTGGAGCTGGTGACAGGTGAGGGAGACAGACTGAATCTGAAGTCCAAGCTGTCTCAGTACGTGTCCATGGCCAACATATTCTCCAACGGCGAGATCCCGGAGCTGGAGATCATCGCATACGAGAAAGAGGATATTGACAGACTGGTCAGCTTTATGATCAACGGGTAGTGAAACACAGAATTCTTGCGCCTCCCTTTCAAACGTAGTACAATATTTCCAAGTACCACGTCTGAAAGGGAGGCTTTTTATATGAGTTTTGCGCATCTGCACGTCCACACAGAGTACAGTCTGCTGGACGGATCCAATAAAATAAAGGAATGTATCTCCCGGGTGAAGGAGCTGGGCATGGACAGCGTGGCCATCACGGATCACGGCGTCATGTACGGCGTGATCGACTTTTACAAGGCGGCCAAGGCGGCTGGAATCAAGCCGGTGCTTGGGTGCGAGGTGTATGTGGCCCCCGGCTCCCGCTTTGACAAGGAGGCCAGAGGCAACAGCGAGAGCAGGTACTACCACCTTGTGCTGCTGGCGGAAAATGACACCGGCTACCATAACCTGATGAAGCTGGTCTCCCGAGGATTTACGGAGGGCTACTACTACAAGCCCAGGGTGGACATGGAGCTCCTTCAGGAGTTTCACGAGGGGATTATCGCCCTCAGCGCCTGCCTGGCGGGGGAAGTGGCCAGAAATATCGTGCAGGGACTCTATGAGGAGGCCAAGGAGGCGGCCCTGCGGTATGAGAAAATCTTTGGAAAGGGCAATTTTTTCCTGGAGCTCCAGGATCACGGCATGTCCCAGCAGCAGATGGTGAACCAGGCTCTTGTGCGCATGAGCCGGGAGACGGGGATCCAGCTGGTGGCTACCAACGACGTCCATTACACCTATGCGGACGACGTGAAGCCCCACGATATCCTCCTCTGCCTCCAGACAGGGAAAAAGCTGGCGGACGAGGACCGGATGCGCTACGAGGGCGGCCAGTACTACATCAAGTCCGAGGAGGAGATGAGGGGACTCTTCCCCTACGCCCTGGAGGCTCTGGAGAACACCCAGAAGATCGCGGACCGATGCAATGTGGAGATCGAGTTCGGCGTGACCAAGCTGCCCAAGTACGATGTGCCGGAGGGATACACCTCCTGGGAATACTTAAATGAACTGTGCCACAAAGGGCTGGAGGAGAGGTATAGCCCTGTCACAGAGGAGCTGAAGGAGCGGCTGAAATACGAGCTGTCCGTCATCCACGACATGGGCTACGTGGACTATTTCCTCATTGTGTGGGACTTTATCAAATACGCCAGGGACAACGACATTATGGTGGGGCCCGGCCGCGGATCCGCTGCCGGCAGCATTGTGGCCTACTGCCTGGGCATCACCAGCATCGACCCCATCCGGTACCAGCTCCTCTTTGAGAGGTTCCTCAACCCGGAGCGTGTGTCCATGCCGGATATTGACGTGGACTTCTGCTTTGAGAGAAGGCAGGAGGTCATCGACTATGTGGTGCGCAAGTACGGCCCTGACCGGGTGGTGCAGATCGTCACCTTCGGTACTCTGGCGGCCCGGGGCGTCCTTAGGGATGTGGGCAGGGTCATGGATCTGCCCTACGCCTTTGTGGACACTATTGCGAAAATGGTTCCCACAGAGCTGAACATCACCCTGGATAAGGCCCTTGCCATGAATCCGGAGCTGAAGAAGCTGTACGAGGAGGACAGCCAGGTGCGGGAGCTTGTGGACATGTCCAAGAGGCTGGAGGGACTGCCAAGGCACACCTCCATGCACGCGGCCGGCGTGGTCATCAGCCAGAAGGCGGTGGACGAGTACGTGCCCCTGTCTCTTGGCTCTGACGGCTCCGTGACCACCCAGTTCACTATGACTACCCTGGAGGAGCTGGGCCTTCTGAAAATGGATTTCCTGGGCCTTCGGACCCTGACGGTGATCCAGAACGCGGTGGAGCTGGCCCAGAAGAGCACAGGAAAAGAGATTGACATACACAGCATCGACTACAATGACAAGGAGGTGCTGGACTCCATCGGCACGGGAAAGACAGACGGCGTGTTCCAGCTTGAGAGCACCGGGATGAAGGGCTTCATGAAGGAGCTGAAGCCCCAGAGCCTGGAGGATATCATTGCCGGGATTTCCCTGTACCGGCCCGGCCCCATGGACTTTATCCCCCAGTATATCAGGGGAAAAAACAACCCGGAGCTGATCACCTACGACTGCCCCCAGCTGGAGCCGATCCTGGCACCCACCTACGGGTGCATTGTCTACCAGGAGCAGGTTATGCAGATCGTCCGGGATCTGGCCGGCTACACCCTGGGACGAAGCGACCTTCTGCGCCGCGCCATGTCCAAGAAAAAGGGAGATGTGATGCAGAAGGAGCGGCAGAACTTTGTCTATGGCAACCCGGAGGAGGGAGTGCCCGGCTGTGTGAACAATGGCATAGATGAGAAGACGGCCAACAAGATTTACGACGAGATGATTGATTTCGCAAAATACGCCTTCAACAAGTCCCACGCGGCGGCCTACGCGGTGGTCTCCTACCAGACCGCCTGGCTGAAGTACTACTACCCGGTGGAATTTATGGCGGCTCTCATGACATCCGTGATTGAAAATCCATCCAAGGTGGCAGAATATATTTACAGCTGCCGCCAGATGGGCATTGACATCCTGCCCCCTGACATCAACAAGGGCGAGGGCAATTTCTCTGTGGACGGAGGCAATATCCGGTATGGCCTGGCAGCTATCAAGAGCATCGGGAAGCCGGTGATCCACTCCATCATCGAGGAGAGGGAACAAAACGGCCTCTTCCGCAGCCTGAAGGATTTCATCGAGAGAATGTCCGGAAAGGACGTGAACAGGCGCACCATCGAGAACTTCATCAAGGCGGGGGCCTTTGACGGGCTGGGAGGCACAAGGCGGCAGTTCATGGCCATCTACGTGCAGATCCTGGACCAGGTGAACCAGGAGAGAAAATACTCCATGACCGGTCAGATGTCCCTTTTTGACCTGGTGGATGATGAGCAGAAGAAGGAGTTTGACATTCCCCTCCCGGACGTGGGCGAGTATGACAAGGAGACAAAGCTGGCCTTTGAGAAGGAGGTCAGTGGCGTGTATCTGACCGGCCATCCCCTGGAGGACTACGAGGAGAAGTGGAAGAAAAATATTTCCAGAACCACCCTGGACTTTCAGATCGATGACTCTACCAGCCGCTCCAAGGTCCGGGACGGCGCCAGGGAGACAGTGGGCGGCATGATCACGGCAAAGACCATCAAGCACACGAAAAACAATAAGATGATGGCCTTCCTAACTCTGGAGGATCTGGCGGGCACGGTGGAGATCGTCGTATTTCCCCGGGATTACGAGAAATACCAGCGGATGCTGGGGCAGGATGACAAGGTGTTTATCCGGGGCAGAGTGTCCGAGGAGGACGACGCCCCCAGCAAGCTCATCTGCGAGAGCGTGGTGCCTTTTGAGCAGACGAAGAAGGAGCTGTGGATCCAGTATAAGGACAAAGCCTCCTACATGGAGGACGAAGAGCATCTCTTTGACATGCTCCGGGCCTCCGACGGGGACGACTCGGTGGTTATTTACTGCCGGGCGGAGAAGGCGGTGAAGCGTCTTCCGGCCGGAAAAAATATTTATATTGAGCCTGGAATACTGAGCAGATTGACGAATTATTTCGGAGAAAGTTGTGTAAAAGTTGTAGAAAAACCCATTGAAAGCATAAGGTAGATAATGTAGAATGGTAAAGAATAAGAGAAAGATCCAGATTATGAATACACGACAAATGGAGGAAAAATCATGGCAGAGAAGAAGGTAATTCGTACGATCGGAGTTTTGACAAGCGGCGGTGACGCCCCTGGAATGAACGCTGCGATCCGTGCGGTAGTGAGGACAGCTTTAGGGAAAGGCTTAAAGGTAAGGGGTATCCGCAAGGGATATCAGGGACTTCTGGATGAAGAGATCATAGACCTGACTGCGAGAGATGTATCCGACACGATCCAGAGAGGAGGCACCATTCTGCAGACAGCCCGCTGTGAGGAGATGCGCACAGAGGAGGGACAGCAGAAGGCTGCGGCTATCTGTAAGAAATACGGCATTGACGGCCTGGTAGTCATCGGAGGAGACGGCTCCTTCGCGGGCGCTCAGAAGCTGGCAAACCTGGGGATCAACACCATCGGTATCCCGGGAACCATCGACCTGGACATCGCCTGTACAGAATATACGATTGGATTTGACACAGCTGTAAACACAGCTATGGAGGCTATTGACAAGGTAAGAGATACTTCCACATCCCACGAGAGATGCTCCATCATCGAGGTTATGGGAAGAGACGCCGGATGGCTGGCCCTGTGGTGCGGTATCGCCAACGGCGCTGAGAGGATCCTTCTTCCCGAGGAGCACGACTTTGATGAGGCCGCGATCATCGCGGACATCCAGGAGTGCAGAAAGCGCGGAAAGAAGAACTATATCATCATCAACGCGGAGGGAATCGGCGGCTCCATTGAGCTGGCCAAGAGAATTGAGGCGGCCACAGGCATGGAGACAAGAGCCACCATCCTGGGACACATGCAGCGCGGCGGAAGCCCCACATGTAAGGATCGTGTGTACGCTTCCATCATGGGCGCGAAGGCAGTAGATCTTCTGATTGAGGGCAAGAGCAACCGCGTAGTTGGATACAAAGGCGGCGAGTATGTAGACTTTGATATCAACGAGGCGCTGAACATGCAGAAACAGATTCCTGCTTATCAGTATGAGATCGCGAGAGAGCTGGCACTGTAAATGACAAAGGATGTATTGATCAGTATTTCCGGACTCCACTTCGGTGCAGGGGAGGAGAACGGGGAGGGCGAGCCGGTGGAGATCATCACTCCGGCCGCCTATTATCTGAAGAATGACAGGCACTACGTACTCTACGACGAGGTCGTGGAGGGCGTGCCCGGCACGGTCAAAAATACGATCAAGATCATAGGCGACAGCCTGTTCGAGGTGCGCAAAAGCGGGATCGCCAACGCCCGGATGGTGTTTGAGAAGGGCAGGATGAACATGACCGCCTACGAGACGCCTTACGGGGAAATGATGGTGGGCATCCACACGAGAGATATCACCACCGAGGTGTCAGAGGACAGGATCGACGTACACATCAGCTACGCCCTGGACATCAACAGCGAGCCCCTGTCCGATTGTGAGATAGATGTGACCATCCGCCCGGTGCAGCCGGCACAGCCGGCGCAGGGTTCTGCCCCGGAGCAGATATAAAACCAGAAAAAAACTCCAGGCCTTTCAGCCTGGAGTTTTTTTGCCTCACTATACATGATACGTACTATATTTTGTCCCGAAGCCTGGCGATAAAGCCCTTCTTCTTCGGGGGCGCTTCCAGAGGACCGCGCAGGCCTCTCACCGCTGTGATATAGATGCCGCTCACGGTTGCCTTGACTTCCTTTTTCACGGGAATCAGGGGATACACCTTTGAGTCGCACATCAGCGTCATGATCTTTGGCCCAACCTTTGCCTTCACAACCGGCACCTTGGACCGGCGCAGATACTTGGGTGTGTTTTCCAGCACGATGGAAGGAAAGCCTGCGTCTCTCAGGCGCATGGTACGCTTGTCAATGATAAGCATGGTAACTGTCTGTGCCGCGGCGTCCAGCTGCTCCTGCTGCTCAGCCTGTCTCCTCTCCGCCTTTCTGCCGAGGAAGTACAGCACGATACACGCAATGATCAAAACGACCAGAATTACTAACAAAACAATCGTCAATGTATTCACGGGGAAACCTCCTCACTATGTAATAATCGCACAGTATATTTTAACATTGTTTAGGGGGTTGCGCAATGTTTTTCTTGGAGAGATTTGGCCTTTTGCGGGGAAAGACAATGAAAAAAGCATAAACTTACTTTTATTCAAAAGCGGGATGTGCTATACTGATACGAGTATCCGGTAAAGATGAAAGACAGGGTACGGAAGAAATCATAAACGATTAAGAGGTGTAGACATGAAAAGAAAAGCAGCGCTTTTACTGGCCGGCATGCTGGTATGCTCCGCCGCGCTGGCAGGATGCTCCGGCAGCAACCAGGCGTCAAATGACTATGTGACTGTCGGCGGCTACAAAGGGATAGAAGTGGACAAGGTGGCAGATCAGGAGGAAGTGACAGACGAGGATATTGACAACTATATAGCCTCTGTTCAGCAGCAGAATGCCCAGGAGGTGACAGACCGCCCTGTCCAGGAGGGAGACATTGCCAACATTGACTTTGTGGGCAAGATGGACGGACAGGAGTTCGACGGCGGCTCCGGTCAGGGCTATGATCTGACCATCGGCTCCGGCCAGTTTATCGATGGATTTGAGGACAGCATCATCGGGCACAATGTGGGAGAGACCTTTGACTGGAACGGTCAGTTTCCGGATCCCTATACTGGAAACCCGGATTTCTCCGGCAAGCCGGTGACATTTACCATCACAGTCAACTCTATCAGCACCCTTCCCGAGGTAAACGATGACTTTGTGAAGACCGTGTCTGATGAGTCAACGACAGTGGACGAGTACAGAGAGGAAGTCAAGAAAACTCTGGAGGAGTCCGCAAAGGACAACTACGACTACAGCCTGCAGGCAGAGGCCTGGGACGCGGTTCTTGAGAAGGCAGAGGTAGAGAAGTATCCGGAGGATGAGGTGAACGAGATCAAGGATCAGCTCATTCAGCAGTACAAGGACGCGGCAGAGTCCTACGGCATGACCTACGAGGACTTTATCTCAAGCCAGATGAACACGGATGTGGCCAGCTTTGAAAAGCAGGCGGAGGAGGCAGCTCAGCAGTCTATCAAGCAGAAGTATGTCGCCGAGGCCATCGCGGATAAGGAGAAGCTGACGCCTACAGATGAGGAGTACGAGGAGCATTTCCAGGAGCTGGCAGAGTCCTACGGCTTTGAGGATGTGGACGCGCTGAAGCAGGCGGCCTCAGAGGATGACCTGAAGGACATGGTGCTCCAGCAGATCGTGCAGGAGTGGCTGGCGGACAACTGCATACAGGTGGTCAATGACTCGGCGGAGTAGATGGAAGGGCCGGGTCAGGCTACAGACAAAGAGATTTTCAGGCAGGGCGTGGCTCTGCCTTTTTTATACTTCCAGGCATAAAGTACTGCTTGACAGTATATTGTAATTAATAAATTTGGCACATGTGTCAAAAATATTCAATGGAAGAGGCTCTGTATGGAGATTGGGAGAGAACAGCCTGAAGCTACAGACAGTATTTACCCAGATTTAACAATAACCCTCCTGTTTGCTTGCTATAATGAGAGCAGACAGGAGGGTTATTATGCACAAAGACAGCAGATTTATGAGAGAGCACCCGGTTGCCCTGATCGCACTGATCATAACCGTCGTGTGCCTGGCAGCAGGACTTTCCACAGGTGTCTCGGGGTTCCTGGGAGGAAAAGAGGGAATTTCCGGTTACATTTCCACCTGGGCCTGGAGGCTTGGAGTATCCTTTGCGGCTCTGTCCGCAGCGGCGTACATTGTTGTTCGGGAGATGAACGCAAACAAGCAGAAGGGACGGAGCATAGTCCGCACCGCCCTCATGGCCCTGGGAGTGGCGGTGTGCCTGCTTCTGGTGATCTGGCTGCTGCAGGCACCTATACGAGACATTCCCTATCTGATGGCGCCGGAAGGCGCCTATGTGCGCCAGCTCAGCTATGATGTGAGCACTGGTGAAGACACAGATCATTACTATGTGGAAGGGATCAGCGCAGAGGGAAAAGAGGTGCGTTTTCAGGTAAACAGATCCACGTACAGGCAAGGAAAAGAGCTGCTGGAGGAAAATCCGGGAGTGATCATGAAAATTGACTATCTTCCCCACACAGATGTGGTGATGGAACTGGATTACAAGGAAAATCTTGACCGAGCGGCCTATCAGGACAGGATCAGCCCGGAGCTCTCGGACAACCCTGAAAGCTTTCAGATCCAGATCGGACAGGATGTGTTTACAGTGCCCGTGGCAGTCAGCAGGCTGCGGGAGAAGGGCTGGAATTTTGTGAGTCAGGAGGAGGCAAATACAATGGTCGCATCTATTTTCGCCCCCTGGGAGAGCCGCTTTGAAGACCATCCCCTGATCCACCTTGTCAACGGCAGCGGACAGACCATCACAGTGTTTGTCCGCAATACGGCGGACCACGAGGCCCCTGCGCAGGACTGCATGGCAGATGTGATTTCCCTGAGCAATGACAATCTGGAATACGAGGGGATCGATGTGTTCCTTCCCGGAGAGCTGATCCTGTCCTGGTCCGGGAAAGAACAGATGACAGAGCAATACGGGAGACCGGATGAGATAAATGAGCTGGGAGATTATGAGACAGAATATACCTATCACCTTTTGGGAGAAGAGTACGGGCACAGGCTGCGGCTGGGCTACGGGGCAAATGATCTTCTGAACTCTATCTGGATAGAAAATTGGATAGAGGCGGATGATTGAAAAACGGGGCTGAAAACGTACAGAGACACACGGAATAGAATCCCGCTAAACCGTCCGATATAATTTTTACAAAAACGAGAGGACGGTTAGATCAATGGAGAACAAAAGAGACATGTCTGCGCTGCGCCGGCAGGAGCTGGCCCACATAGCGGCCTTTTGGCTGGAAAATGTCAGAAAGAGGATCAAGGAATCCTCCTACATCAAGTACGGGAACCTGCTTAAAAATCACATTTTACCGGAGCTTGGAGAACTGTATGTCACAGAGATCTCCACAGAGCGGGTGGATTGCTTTGTCCGGAGCAAGCTGCTGGAAGGGCGCAGGGATCACAGGGGCGGTCTGGCGGAGAAGACGGTGAAGGATATACTGGCGGTCCTGAAGGAGGTATGCGGCTTTGCCGTGCAGCTGGGCTATGAGATCCCCTGCCGGTTTGAGCTGATACGGCTGCGCCAGAGGGAGAGACAGATCCGGATACTGGACAGGGAGGAGCAGAGAGCGCTGGGAGCCTTTCTCTTCCAGGACGAGGGGCTTTTAAAGACAGGGGTTCTTCTCAGCCTCTACATGGGGCTGCGGATCGGCGAGGTCTGCGCCCTCAGGCGGGAGCATATCCGCTATGAGGAGGCGGTGCTCCAGGTGCGGCTTACCATGCAGCGCATCCAGGATCCGGAGGCGCACGGCGGGAAAAGGACCAAGATCATAGTGACAGCTCCCAAGAGCGGTAAATCCCTGCGGGACATCCCCATCCCGCAGCCGCTTTTTGGAAGGCTTCTCGCTTTTTCAGAAGATGTACCGGACAACGCCTATGTCCTTACCGGGCGGCCGGACCGGTTCATAGAGCCCAGGACAATGGAAAACGTGTTTAAGCGGTACCTGAGAGAATGTCACATGCCGGACATCAACTACCATGCCCTCCGGCACACCTTTGCCACCCGGTGCATTGAGAGTGGATTTGATGTGAAGACGCTCAGCGAGATCCTGGGGCATGCCAACGTAAATATCACCCTGAACAGATATGTCCACTCCTCCATAGAGCGCAAGCGGGAGAATATGGGCAGACTTCAGGTGCTGTACTAAAGTAAAAAGCCATTGCCTGGCCGGTGAAGAGTAACTCTTCATCTGTCAGGCAATGGCTTTTTCGTAGATTAATCAGCTCTACGAAAAGCAGGTGAGAAAAATGGGAATAAAATAATATGAAATGCAGAAATAAATTGATCAAATTTGCCCTGTATCGTGAAAAAAGCAGGGAAAACGCCCTGTAATCTTACACAAACTTAATACACCGGCAAAGGTTCCCTGTTGAATTATAAAAAAAAATGCGTTATAATAGCTTCGGTTTCGTAGAGCTGATTAATCTACGAAAAACAGGAGTGATTTTATGTGGTGCATACTCAGATGCCAGTCCGAAAAGACAGAGCAGATCATGGAATCCTGCCGGAGAAATATATCCGGCCAGGTGCTGCGAGATGTTTTTACATTTACATACGAGAGAATGCGCCGCTATGAGGGTAGCTGGCACACAGAGACCAGATCCATGTTTCCGGGCTACATTTTCCTGGAGACGGAAAAGCCGGATGAGCTGTCAGAGGCGCTTGAGCCGTACCGCGGCGTGGTGTCTGTCCTGGAAAATGACAGACTGCTGCTGAAGGTACAGCCGGAGGAAGAAGAGCTCCTCCGCAGTCTGTGCGGCAGAGAGCATCACCTGGCAATGTCACAGGGCTATATCCGCAATGGGATCACCCACATAACGGAAGGACCGCTTGTGGGGATGGAAAGACGGATACGGAGGATCGACAGGCATAAGCGACTTGCAGACATTGCATCGCCGGTACAGGGGATGGAAGGTCCGGTGCGGGCGGGCCTGGAGATCACATCCAAGAGTTGAAGAACAGGAACTCGATCAATCAGAAAAATACGAAGATCAGAGCCATTGTCTGTGGTCAGTGCCATGGGGAATGGAGATTTTTGTGATAGTGGTATGTGGCAGCAGTCCGGAATTTTTTGAAATTGCGGATATGGCGGAGCATACCCAAAAAGGGGCTGCATGAAGCGATATGTGGTATGTGATACAGACAACGACAGGCAGTGAAGAAGCGCTTGTCTGCATGATCAAGGAAATGATTTCTGAGGATTTCTATAGGGAATGCTTCTATATAAAAAGGGAGTGCGCCAGGAAAGAGGGGGATGGATGGCAGATACATCTCGCAGCCATGTTCCCAGGCTATCTCTTTGTGGACACGGACAAACCAAAGGAGATGTACATGGAGCTGAAGGGAGTCCCCAAGCTGACAAAACTCCTGAAAGAGGAGGGAGAGACATTTCTGGCAGTGTCGGAGGAAGAGCAGCGATTCCTGGAAGAAATCCAGGACAGACAGCATGTGGTGAGAAGATCCCTTGTGCAGCTGGATGCTGACAGGAAGATCATCAGCGCAGACGGACCGGTAGGACTGTATCTATCCCATATCGTCAGGCAGAGGATTCGCAAGCGCTATGTGCTGATAGAGAGGGAGCTTCTGGGAGAGAAGAGAAACATCTTATTTGGGATCAGACTGGAAGAAGATAAGCTGGTAGATGACGACTGAGAGAGTCGGGACATCTGCCGGCTGCTTTTTAGTATATGAACGTATTACCAAAACGGGGTATATGAACCATAAGAGTAAAACGGAGATAGGAGAAGATATAGATGAGGAATGTACCATTCAGCCCGCCGGATGTGGGGAGGAAGAGATTAAAGAGATAGCGCAGTACTGCCATACAAACAAGGCCGTGTGTCTGAACTCAGCTACCGCCTGTCTTGCATCCATCCTGCGCCTGCAGGGAATAGGGCCGGGGGATGAGGTCATTACATCCGCCTATACATTTACGGCATCAGCCAGTTCGGTGTGCTATGTAGGGGAAAAGCTGGTACTGGTGGATGTGCAGAAGGACAGTTATGAGATGGACTACGAGCTTTTGGGAAATGCTGTCATCGAAAGAGCGAAGGCCATTATCTTGGTTGATCTGGGAGGCGTTGTGTGCGATTACGAGAAGCTATATAAAATCACGAACCGGCAGAAAAATAAATTTCATCCGAACGGCCTCATACAGGAAGCATTTGGAAGGGGAGCTGTAGTGACAGATGCAGCCTACGTTTTTGGAGCTAGGAGAAAGATGGACGGTGACTGGAAAATGTGCGGGGAGATTGCAGATTTTACCAGCTTTTCATTCCATGCAGTCAACGTCTTTGAGACGGAAAGGGAGAGAATTGATTTGTAATAAATAGACAAAAATGAGGGTGAAAATGGGTGAGAATGAAGCTGTTTTTGTTGATTTATTACAAAAATGTGCGTATCTAAGAGATGTTCAGCCGATGGATGAGATGTATAAGCGTATACGAGATGGGTTGAACCGTTGGATGAGAAGTGTAGGAATGTCTCGAAAAGACGAGTTCCGAGCGGAATGAGAAAGAACATGATTTCTGAGGCTTTATTGATATTGCACAAGGAAAGTGCTTAAAATGGGTGGTTTAGAGAGATGTTTTTGTATAGTTATTACAAAAATGAACGTCTCAAAGATGGGGTGAGCCAAGATGAGAGCGGTATAAGTGTATAGAAGAGGCATTCTCCGTTGGATGATGAAGATAAGTGTCTCAAATAGACCATTTCCGGGGAAATGGGTGGAGAAGTAACTGATTATCACAGTAAAAAATGACCACAGAAGAAGACTTAAAAGTAGAAATCAAGAGACTGCCCCTCTGGGCAGTTTCTATACATAGCATTGGATTTTAGACCACATTTATAACCACATAGGAAAGGAAGGTAATCGTAATGAAAATACCATTTTCACCGCCAGATATGACGGAGCTGGAAGCACAGGGAGCCTCTGAAGCAATCCGGTCAGGATGGATTACCACAGGACCGAAAACAAAAGAATTTGAGCGCCAGATTGCTGAATACTGCCATGTAAATAAAGCTGTGTGTTTGAATTCGCAGACGGCTTGTGCAGAAATGGCACTCCGGCTTTTGGGCATCGGAGAACAGAATGGAGGCAGTTCATCTGATGAGGTGATTGTACCGGCCTATACATATACCGCATCGGCATCTGTTGTATGTCATGTCGGAGCAAAGTTGGTGCTGATTGACTCTCAGTCAGATTCACTGGAAATGGATTATGAGGCTTTGGAGAAGGCGATTAACGAACACACAAAGGCTATCATTCCGGTTGACCTTGGCGGAATTCCATGTGATTATAATCAGATTTTTGCCATTGTGGAGAATAAAAAGAATCTGTTTAAAGCAACGAGTGCTGTACAGGAAGCACTCGGCAGAGTAGCGATTTGTTCTGATGCTGCTCATGCGTTCGGGGCAAGCTGGCATGGAAAAATGGTAGGCAGTATAGCGGATTTTTCAAGCTTCTCCTTCCATGCTGTAAAAAACCTGACGACCGCCGAGGGAGGAGCACTGACCTGGAATATTCCGGGGATTGATGATGAAGAACTGTACCACCAGGCGCAGCTTTACAGTCTCCACGGACAGTCTAAGGATGCTCTTGCAAAGACACAGCTTGGGGCATGGGAATATGACATTGTAGGCCCTTGGTATAAGTGCAATATGACAGATATTATGGCAGCAATCGGTCTGGCACAGCTGTCCCGGTATGAAGGAATACTGGAAAGGCGTAAGGAGATTATAAGCAGATATGATGCGGCGTTTAAGAAACTCGGAGTGCAGGTGCTTCCCCATTACACAGATGATCATCAGTCTTCTGGGCATCTGTATATTACAAGAGTGCCGGGTATTGGATTAGAGCAGCGTCAGGAGATTATCGTAAAGATGGCTGAAGCTGGTATCGCCACAAATGTCCATTATAAGCCGCTTCCAATGATGACAGCGTATAAGAAGCTGGGCTTTGATATTAAGGATTATCCGAATGCTTATAAACAATTCGAGAATGAGATTACATTGCCGTTGCATACGAAACTGACAGATGAGGAAGTGGAGTATGTGATTGAGAAGTATTGTGAGATTGTTCAGGAGTATATCTAACCATTGTCTTGGGAGGACGGATTGATGACATTAAGAAACTGGGATGACCTCCCAAGGTTCATGCAGTGTGAGGAAGTACGGGAATACTACGATATTCTTGCCAAGAAGAAGCTGAGTTTAAAACTGAAAAGAGCATTTGATGTTGTAGCCGGAGTCTGTGTCTTAATCGTTACTGCGATACCAATGCTTATCATTGCCATAAAAGTTGCCATAGAATCTCCTGGGGGTGTGTTCTACCGTCAGGAGCGTATTACTACATATGGGAAGAAATTTAGAATACACAAGTTTCGCACCATGGTTGCAAATGCGGATAAAATTGGCTCTACAGTAACGGTTTCTGGTGACAGCCGTATCACGCCTACGGGAGCTTTTCTGAGAAAATACCGATTGGATGAGCTTCCACAAGTGTTTGACGTGCTGAGTGGAAACATGAGTTTTGTGGGCACTAGGCCGGAGGCGACTAAGTACGTCAAGAAATACACAAAAGAAATGAGAGCGACACTGCTGCTTCCAGCAGGGATTACATCTGAAGCCAGTATTCACTATAAGGATGAAGCAGAATTGTTAGACGCAGCTGATGACGTAGACAAGGTATATGTAGAACAAGTTTTACCGGCAAAGATGAAATACAACCTTGAGAGCATAAGGAAATTTAGCTTTTGGAGTGAGATTGTGACGATGATAAGGACTGTGTTGGCAGTTATTCTGTGAGATTTCTTATCGGTCAGAAGTGCGTTATTGAGTTCCACACTCGAAATCAGATAGAGCAGAGGTGAGCAACAATGGTATCTATTAATGTTTTAGATAAGACTGATACTGACTACATACAAAAGATTTCAAAATTGCACATGGTTGCATTTCCAGATTTCTTTCTTACACAGTTAGGATTACTTTTTCTTAAAACACTTTATAAAGGGTATCTGGAAGATGATAATTCGGGAATCATTGTGGCCGAGATAAACGGCAAACTAGCTGGATTCATAGCCTATTCAAACGAGTATTCCAAGTTTTATAAAGGTTTATTAAAAAGGCGTTTGATTCAATTTGCTTTTTGCTCATTGTTGGCTGTCATTCGACACCCTTCTTTTTTTAAACGGTTGTTAGGAGCATTTAGGAAAAGTGACGATGCGAAAAAAGAGGAACCATATGTGGAGCTTGCTTCAATCTGTGTAAATCCCAAGGCTGAGGGTAGAGGCATCGGATCCCAATTGATTGATAAATTGAAAGATATTACGGATTTTGCGATTTATTCGTACATAAATCTCGAGACAGATGCCTGTGATAACGATGCAGTTAATAAGTTCTATATGAAAAATGGTTTTAAGCTAGCACGGAGTTATGTGACACCCGAAGAAAGAAAGATGAATGAGTATAGATACTATGGAGAATAGTGATGAACCTGTTATTTTTGGATTCTTATTTTGAACCGGAGACAATAGCATATACACATCTTGAGAAAAATCTTCTGGAAGGATTGGTTAAGGAAGGTAGTAAGGTGCAGGTTATCTGTCCGACACCAACAAGAGGTGTTAGTGCCCAAGTTAGAGAAGAGTATAAAGGTCGGAAGAGTGAAAAACTGCATAGTGGTAAAGTTAGGGTCAGGCGGTTTTGGGCACCACAGGAAGGTAGGAACCCAATAATCAGAGCTTTTAGATATTTCTGGTGCAATTTTCGCTCATATCAGCTTGCGGTGCGAATAAAGGGTGTTGATCTGGTATTTTCCAATAGCACACCTCCAACACAAGGGATGTTAAGTGCTTTGACAGCAAAGAGACTGTCTAAGAAGTATAAGAAGAAAGTTCCGTTTGTTTATAACCTACAGGATATCTTCCCGGATTCACTCGTAAATGCAGGAATATCAAGTAAGGGAAGTTTTCTCTGGAAGATTGGCAGAAGGATTGAGAATTACACGTATGAGAACGCTGACAAGATCATTGTAATCAGTGAAGGTTTCAAGCGAAACATCATGGCTAAGGGAGCGCCAGAGGAAAAGATAAAAGTTATCTCTAACTGGATTGATTTGGATTCCGTACACCCGATGAGTCGTGAGGATAACAAGCTTATAAATGAGTTTGGCATTGATCCTTATAAATTTCTTGTCATCTATGCCGGAAATTTTGGCGCTGCACAGGGAGCGGATATTGTTCTAAAAGCTGCCGAGAAACTAAAAGATGAATCAAATATCCAGTTCGTCATCTTCGGCGGCGGTCCATATTTCGAAGAAGCAAAAAAAACAGCTGAGAAATTGGACAATGTATTTATCCATGAACTTATGCCGGCTGATCGGATTTCAGAGGTTTACAGTCTTGGAGATGTGGCCTTGATAACTTGTAAACCGGGTACAGGGAATGCAGGAATGCCGAGTAAGACTTGGAGCATTATGGCATGTAACACACCGATTATTGCTTCCTTTGATACAGACAGCGACTTGGCAGATGTTATTAGGGATTCAAGAGCGGGTGTGTGTATTGATCCTGGAAATGTGGACGTGTTGCTTGGTGCTATAAAGGTCGCTTATTCGGAATGGGGTGTAGGTAGGCAAAACTCTCATAGCTTAAGGGAGTATGTCCGATTAAACGCTTCTAAGGAGATTTGTGTAAACAGATATATTGAGACAATCAAATCTCAGTGTAACAGGTAGTTGAAAGGTACATATGAAAGTTTTATTAGTATCAGTTAAATTTGAGAAATCCAAAGGTGGAGTTGCGGTATGGACGAAACAATACCTTGCGGGGTGTGAAGCTGTTGGAATTCGATGCGATATCGTAAATACAGAAGCCATTGGCAAGATAGCAGTGAATATTACAGCCAAGAGAAACCTAAAAGACGAATTTTTTCGTACAAGGCGAATCAATAAAGAGTTAAATAGCAGATTAAAACAAAAAGATTATGATATTGCTCATTTAAACACGAGTATAGGATTTTTTGGAATTATTAGAGACTACTATTTAGCAAGGAATATTGTAAGACATGGAATTCCTTTAGTAGTTCATTTTCATTGTGATATCCCGTACTGGGTGCGAAATCCGTTAATAAGGCGTTACCTTAGAAAGGTGTTGAAACTCAGCAAGATCAATTTTGTCTTGTGTAAAAATAGCCATCAGTATTTAAGGCGGGAATTTAAAGAGGATTCCGTTTTTGTACCTAATTTTGTAAACGAAAAATTAATTATAGAACACAAGGTAGTTAGTACAGAAATTAAAAAAATATGTTTTGCCGGAAGGGTATCAGAGGAAAAAGGTGCAAAAGAGATATTTGAGGTGGCAAAGAAGTTTCCAAATATTCAATTCAGGCTTGCCGGTGAAGTTTCTGCTGAAATGCAATCTTGGTCGAAACCTTCCAATGTGGAACTGTTAGGCTCTCTTTCGCATGATAAAATAATGAATCTTTTGGATGAATCGGATTTGTTTTTATTCCCGTCTCATACAGAAGGCTTTTCGTTGGCATTGGCTGAAAGTATGGCTAGGGGTGTTCCAGCTATAGCAACTGACGTTGGGGCGAATTCTAATATGCTTGAGACTAACGGCGGCATTATTGTCAGAGTGGGAGATACAGATGCTATGATAGATGCGGTAAGAAGGATGCAAGATTCTGTATTACGCCAGGAGATGTCAAATTGGTGCATTAAAAAGGTGAAAGAGTATTATACAGTGAATCAAGTTATGGGTAAAATAAGGCAGCTTTATATAAAAGCAATAGAGGAATAGTAAATGTCATTATATGTTTTAGGTAAAAAAGTGGAAAGGGGGTTACACAGAGTATTTTGTGAACCTCTGATAAAGAAAGCTTTTGCAAAATGTGGAAAGAATGTTCGAGTGCCGCAAGGATGCGAATTCTCAGGAATCGACAATATATCGGTAGGAAATAATGTAGCACTGGATTCAGGACTGAAAATTCTTACCACAAGGGCAAAGGTATCAATAGGAAATGATGTTATGTTTGACCCAAATGTCACTATCATTACGGGTGATCATAGAATAGATATTCCTGGTCGCCCGATGATTTCTTTGACGGACAAGGACAAACTTCCGGAGAACGATCAGGATGTAATTCTTGAAGGCGATAATTGGATTGGCGCTAATGCGACAATTTTGAAAGGTGTCAAGATTGGTTTGGGTGCAGTTGTTGCGGCGGGATCATTAGTCAATCATGATATTCCACCATTTTCCATATGGGGGGGTGCCAGCCAAGCAGCTGAAGATGAGGTTTTCTGAAGAAGAGATCAGGAAACTTTTATCAGAACAAAAATAAACCGGGTATAGCGGCATTAGAATTACTTTCGAAGTGTTTTAAAGTAATAACTTAGGCAATTATTTTCCACAAAGTAAGTTGGGTCGTTAAGGCGGTTAGATTTTACAGAAACCAAAGTGAATGATTGAGGAGTAATCGAAATGCAGCGTAAGTATGTTTTTTATATAGATTCCATGCAGCTCGGTGGAGCCAATAGAGTGATGGCCAATTTAGTTAACCATTTTTCATCAATGGGAGCAGGGGTTATTTTAATCAACGATATTGCCCCCGATAAAGATGTGCCAGAATATGAAATCATGGATTCTGTTAAAAGGATTTTTTTGGATATACATGAGAAGTCTTCCGTTCTGTCCAATATTAAGCGGATTTTTAAATTGAGAAAGATTATTAAGACAGAACATATCGATACTGTTGTTTCATTCATGGGTCCACCTAATATAAGAATGCTACTTGCTACGATGGGACTTAAATGCCGAAAGATAGTTTCAGTGAGGAATGATCCGTATAAAGAGTACGGAGACGGTCTGGTAAAGAAGGTTACTAATATTATATTTGGATTAGCGGATGGATGTGTTTTCCAGACAAAAGATGCTGCTGAGTATTTCTCCGAGAAGATACAACGGAAGTCAAAGATTATCTTCAATCCAGTTGGAAAACAGTTTTATGGAGTAAAGAGGGTTGATAATCCTCATAACATTGTCACCGTGGGGAGACTGTTCTCGCAAAAAAATCATGCGTTGTTAATTAAGGCATTTTCCAAAATTGCGCATGAGTTTCCAGATGAAAACCTGATCATTTATGGAGAGGGAGCCCTGAGATTTGAGTTAGAAGATTTAGTAAAAAGACTTGGTTTGGAGAACAGAGTGTTTTTGCCAGGCAGTTCATCTAACATCCCAGAGAAATTAGCAGAAGCAAAGCTTTTTGTTTTATCTTCTGATTATGAGGGGATGCCTAATGCGCTCATGGAAGCCATGGCAGTTGGCGTACCTGTTATAAGCACAGACTGTCCTTGTGGCGGTCCAAAAATGTTAGTGCGGGACGGTGTAGATGGCTTGTTAGTACCTTGCGGTGATGCGGATTATTTGGCAAACACATTGTGTCAGAAATTAGATGATAAAAAGAGAGAAAATATGGGGATTTCCGCAAAACAAAAAGCGGAAATTTTCAGGGAAGATATAGTCTATCGTCAATGGGAAAATTTTGTTTTTTCTGGCATTGAGGAGGGGATTGAATGAAAGTTTTATTTTTGGCTAATCAGGAACTTCCTGATCAGTCTGCTAATGCGACTAGGATTATCAATTTAGCAAAATTGTTCCGAAAGTGTGGTGTGGAACCGATATTGATTGGAACGCGTTACAATGCGGATACATTATTGCGAGGGAAATATGATGGAATAAAATATATGCATGTGGATGCACAAAATTATTTATCGTTGCCAAAAAATAAAAGACAAAAATATTTAGAGAGGCTCTTTTTGGAAGCAATGGATATTGCATGGACTCAAGATCATTTTTGTATCATTGTTGCTTCAAGTTTTTCCTTCCAAAGTATCCAATTTATATTGAATTATGCTAAGTCAAAGCGGATTGCGGTGATTTATAATTCTGTAGAGTGGTTTCAAAAAGATAACGAAAGCTTTTATGGATTGAGTGGAAAAATAAAGTTTATATATAACCGCCTTGGTCTTTTGGTGCAACATGTAAAAGTTGGGAATATTATTGGGATTTCATCGTTGCTGGAAAATTATTATAAAAAAAGAAAATGCAATACAATTCGTATTCCAACAATTGTTGATAAAGAAAAATACGTATATGTAGAACAAAATCATAATAAAAAAATAGTTATTGCATATGCAGGTTCTCCTGCAAAAAAAGATTATATTAGTAATGCAATCAAAGCATTGTTGTTGCTTAATTCAGAAGAACTACAAAGTCTGGAATTCCATCTTTACGGAATTGATGTGAAACAATTAAAGAATCTAGGAATTACTGAAGAAACCATTCATATATTACAGGATATATTGTTTGTACATGGAAGAATTCCATATTCGCAGGTACAGGAGAAAATTTCCTCGGCCGACTTTACGATTTTATTAAGACCAAATCTTCGTTATGCAAACGCTGGCTTTCCTACGAAAGTGGGTGAGAGTATGATGTGTGGTACACCTGTAATTGCAAACCATACGAGTGATCTGAATCTTTACATCAGAGACGGTGACACTGGCATTGTGGTAGATGATGAAAGTGCTGAGGCGTGTGCTGAGGGGTATAGAAAGGCATTGCGGATGAGTGTTGAAGAAAAAATCAAGATGCGTTCCAACGCACGAAAAGAAGCCGAACATGCATTTTATTACTTGAGTTATAAAAAAGAGATGACAGAATTCATCAGGAGTTTGAAAAAACAATGAAGAAGATTTTATTTGTTTTACAAGCTGTGAGGAGTGGCGGTTCCGCAATTTCCATGTTGAATTTGTTGGAGCTGTTAAAAAAAAGAGAAATTGATGTAGATGTTTTCCTTTTGGAAAGAGAAGGGGTGTTTTTAAGCCGTGCGGAAAATGTTGCAAATGTATTGCCAGAAGAAAAAATTATATCATCGGTATTATGTAAGAGAGAGAGTTTGAAGTCCAGAGGAGTCACCAGTATAGTAATTCGTATGGCATTTGTTTTATGTCATAAGATTTTTGGCATAGAAAAAACCGTGAAATGGTTTTATCAAAAAAGCGCAAGAAAACTATCTGGGAAATATGAAGTGGTTATTCCTTATCAGGAATCTCTTTCCACTGAATACGCACAATATATAGAAGCGGAGAAAAAGATCGCATGGTTTCACACAGATTATGATACATATAAGGCCTTAACGGGAGCATCGTATGCCCGAGTGTATGAGGAGTACGATAATATAGTATGCGTTACAGATCAAGCCAGGACTCGTTTTATCGAAGATATGAATTTTCCGGAAACGAAGGTATGCGTGATCCGAAATACTATTCCTATGGATTCAATTATTGAAAAGGCCAATGTGGAAACTGTTGAGTTGCAGCAACGCTCATATACATTTATTTCCATGGGAAGATTCAGTAAAGAAAAGGGATATGATCGCCTGGTTACTGTGGCAAATCGACTTAAGGCAAATAAAATTGATTTTATTTGGTATATTATTGGCAGCGGAGATTTATTTGAAATAATAGCAGATTTAATTAAAGAGAACAATTTAACGGATGATGTAATATTGCTAGGACTTCAGACAAATCCTTTTCCATATATCAAACAGTCGGATTGTTTTATAATGACTTCGAGATATGAGGCGCAGCCCATGGTATTAAATGAAGCACTTACTTTGGGAATACCTGTTATAACAACGAGGTTTGCTTCAGTAACCGAAGTAATTCAGGACAATGTTAACGGCTTGATTGTCAATAACGATGAGGATGGCTTATATGAGGGAATCACAGAATTTATTAATAATCAAGCATTAAGAGAACGCCTCATTTCTGGAGCGAGGTCATTTTCGTATGATAATGGAGAGATTCTTAATCAGGTGTTGGATCTATTATAAACAATATCTAGTATTATGAGTAAATTCAGGAGGAGAGCATTTTGACAGAAAATATTTTAGAAGGTCAAAAATGTTTATGCAAACAAGATCATAAAGCTATTTTATTTTTTGCAGAGAATCAAGTGGATCGGACATCTCGTTATGCGATTATAATTTTGCTGGTATCTACTCTTATCGTTTTTGTTAATCCCTCATTGCAGGTAATAACGGGCCCTGTTCTTGCTGCCTGTTTTATATATTTGTACTTCAAAGGGTATCAGTCATTTGTAACGAGTGTCATTATCGTTGCAAATGATTCCTTGGGTTGTATATTTATGGGACACATCTCTTTCCCATATTTATTGCTTGGTTTAATACTCTTTTCTCTCCTAAAGGAACAGTTTAAAATTAAAATAAGGAGGTCGCAGTTAATTGGTGGTTTTATAATGCTGCTTACGCTGGTTCAGCTTTTTAGTTTTCATATTATCAGTGTAAAAGGTATCTTATATACGGTGACCTTTATTATTGCCTCTAGATATAACCTGAAAAAAGATGAAGATGTGGAGTTGTTTTTTAAGGGTGTCGCAATTACTGTGTGTCTAATCAGTCTTCATACCTGTATTACGGGAGGTGTAGAGTTTTATGAACTAAATGAGTATTCTACAGAATTTTTAAGAAAAGGAATATTGGGAGTAGGAATTGGTGATTCGAATTACTCCACACTTTTACTCAATATAGGGATTGCCTGTACTCTTTTTGATAGAAATTTTAAATGGTATATGAAAGTGGGCATAACACTTCTCAATCTTTTTGCGATGACAGTTACTTTGTCTACTTCTGGGATAATAGGTTTTTTATTAACTTTAATGGGGTTTGTGATAGTAAAGAGAAGCTCTATTCCTTCTAAAGTATGGAAAAGTATTCTCCTTTTATTAGGTATGGTGTTGTTATTTGATCTTTATATTAATTTGCCAAGTACGATGCAGAATGAAACTATTAACGCTTATATAGATAGAATGCAAGATAAACTGTTTTTGGTACAGAGCGGTGATATATCATCATTTACTACTAATAGAAGTTCGATTGCAGATCAAAAGATGGACTATTTTATGAACGGTCAGGGAGTGCTAAAACAACTTTTTGGATTCAACTCACTTTTTGCTGATGGCAGCAATGCAGTGCCACATAATACCTATATTGATTTGCTGTTACAAATTGGCTTGGTAGGTATGATTTTGACATTAGGACATATTGTTACATCGGGTATTCGTGCTTGGAAAGACAAAAATAGAAACCGACGTGATTTGTTGCTCAAACTGCTGATGTTGTACTATTTTTTCAATCTAAGCTTATATTACGGGAGTTTATTTTCACTTGCGTATTTAGTTTTAATTATATTATGAGTGATGGATAGGTGAGGGAAATGGAATATATAATTACGGTTGTAGTGCCAGTATATAATGCGGAAAAATATCTGAACGAATGTGTACAGTCAGTATTGGATCAGAATGATCCACGCTGGAATTTGATTTTGGTGGATGATGGTTCTTCTGATTCGAGCGCAGAGATTTGTGACACATATGCAAAAAAAGATAAGCGCATTTCTGTGATTCACAAGGAAAATGAGGGAGCAATCATGGCTCGGAAAGTTGGTTTTTTTGCGGCGAAAACCGAGTTTTGTATTAGCTTGGATGCTGATGATTATCTGGCTAATAACTGTATTCAAAAAATTATAGCTGCAATTGAAACATATCAGGCCGATATTGTGATTTATTCATTTTCCAGCATTAAGGGTGATAAGATATTGCCGGGAGTGCCTCCTTTATTGGCTGTACAAGGAATTGTCGAGGCAGATTATGTGAAAGAGAAATTGATTTCTACAAATGACTATAATAGCTTGTGGACGAAGGCCATAAAGACTTGCTATTTGATAAATAATCCATTATATCACCAAAACGAAATAATTGCAATCGGTGAAGACAAAGTACAATTTTTGTATCCTCTGACTCAGGCAAAACACATTGCAATCGTTCCAGATGTCCTATATTTTTACCGGACGGTAGAGGGGAGTATGACTCATATTTATACTGCGGAAAAATTGATTGACCGTATGGGACTCAAGATGATTGATTATTTATATGTTTATATGCAGAAATGGCAGAAAATTTCCAGTGGAGATATGTTAGCGATGAGCACAATGTTTTGGAGAAGTATTGTGGGAATATACAATATCCTACAAAGCTCACGTGTAAAGGAAGAGGATTATAAAGCAGTCTGTGAATATGATTTTTGCGAAAATATACCGAATTATATTATTTCGTATTGGCATTGTCCCACATTAACGTGTAAGGAAAAAATGAAAATCTGGCTGTTAGTTTCGCATCATACCAGACTGATGTCATGGCTTAATGGTACTAAACGGGGGGCATACCAGTGCAACTGAAAGCTAAAATAAAATACAATCTCGTGTTCAATGTTCTGAGTCAAATGATTATATTGTTTCTTGGAATTTTACTTCCTAGGCTGGTGCTGGTATCCTATGGATCGGAAGTTAATGGGTTATTAAATACAATCTCCCAGATCTTTGTATACATCGGTTTATTGGAAGCTGGAATCGGAAACGCATCGGTAAATGCATTGTACAAACCGATTGTCGATAGAGATATCCATACGATTTCAGAAATTTATTGTGCGACAAAAAAGTATTATTGCAAAGTGACGATTATATATTTCATCTGCGTTGTTTTGTTTGCAGCAATCTATCCTTTTTGCATTACAACCTCATTGAATCATATTTCAGTGATCTTACTCATTTTATTTGAAGGAATGGGTGGAGTCATTTCATTTTGGCTTGTTGCAGCACTAAAGCAGGTGCTTATTGCTGACGGCCGTAATTACATTATTGCAAATATAACGATGCTTGTTAGAGTTTCAACGTCTATTGCAAAGATCATTATTATCTCTTTGGGATATGATGTATTACTGGTTCAGGCATCGTGGTTTGTAATTAATTGTATACAAGTTTTCAGCTATGTGTACTATTTCAAACGAAAGTATGCTTGGATAGAAAAAATAGAGAATCCTTCTATAGAATATCTTGCGCAAAAGAATGCGTTTTTGGTACATGAAATATCAGGTGTTATTTTTTCGAGTACCGATACATTTGTTATTTCTACTTTTTGTGGGTTAATAGCTGCAAGTATATACTCTATCTATAATCTGGTATTCAATTCATTGAATTCATTGATTAGTGCAGTTAATAATGGGATGCATTTTATATTAGGACAGACATATGCAAAAGACCTTGAAAAATACGTAAAGGTACACGATGCATACGACAGTATATATATGGCAGTTGTATTTTCTCTTATGTCAGTGGCATATGTATTGATTTATCCATTTGTCAGTCTTTATACTTCAGGGATTGAAGATGCAAATTATATTGTAGAGGGGCTTCCATTTTTATTTGCTCTTATCCAAATGTTATCTTGCAGCCGTGCAGTTGCTTCTAGATTGATTAACGTGGCAGGATATGCGAGAGCAACACAAAATAGAAGTATACTAGAGGCGGCACTCAATTTAGGAGTATCGCTGATTCTGGTGAATATTATAGGGATCTATGGAGCACTGATTGGCACTATAGTAGCGTTATTATATCGCACAAATGATATTATCATCTATGCGAATACAAAAATATTGAAGCGTAGTCCATGGATAACTTATAAAAAAATGTTAGCGAATTTTTTCATTTTTGGTTTAATTATTATTCTTGAACAGTATTTATGTACTTGGTTTTTGGATAAGTGTAGCTCATATTTATATCTTGCAGTGATTGCTGTTCCAGTCACTTTGGTAGTATGTATCATATACTTTGGAATTGCATTTTTGCAAAACAAAGATTTGGTAAGTGCTTTGAAGATATTTTTGCAAAACAAATCAATGCCCAAATAAGTCAAAGATAATTTTGTTTCCTTAGAAGTTCTGGCACATGTGAGTAAGAGGATAAAAATGTCTTATTATTAAGACATTATGAATACAGTATTGTTATATTGAGGTGATTCCGCATGAAAATATTAATTGGAGCAGATATTGTTCCTACTGGAACCAACGAAAATTATTTTGAAAATGCCCAGATGGAACAAATTTTAGAAAAGCCACTATATGATTTGATAAAGAGTGTGGATTATCGCATTTTCAATCTTGAGGTACCTTTGACAGATAAAGAAACCCCAATTCAAAAATGTGGTCCTAATCTTATCGCATCAACAAAAGCTATTGCAGGTCTGAAAGAGTTAGGTATAGATTTTCTTACTCTGGCTAATAATCATATTCTTGATCAGGGAGAGCAGGGATTATGGTCAACAGTTGACTTGCTAGCTAAGGTTGGAATTGCTCATGCGGGAGTTGGGGCCTCCCCGGAAGAAGCGGCACAACCACATTTCGTTCAACTGGATGGAAAAGTAATAGGCATTTACTGCTGTGCAGAACATGAATTCTCAATAGTTAGTGATAAACATGCAGGTGCAAATCCCTTTGATCCTTTGGAAAGTTTGGATCATGTTGTTGAATTGAAGAAAAAATGTGATTATGTAATCTGCCTTTATCATGGAGGTAAAGAACATTATCGTTATCCCTCACCAGGTCTTCAGAAAACCTGTCGAAAGATTGTGGAAAAGGGGGCGGATCTGGTTATTTGCCAGCATAGTCATTGTATTGGCTGTGAAGAAAAATGGCAGAATGGAACGATTATATACGGACAGGGGAATTTCCTTTTTGATCACTCGAAAAGTGAGTTTTGGCAAACGTCCGTTCTTGTACAGCTTGATCTGATTGATTTTACCATTTCCTATATCCCTATCCTGAAAAATGGAAAGGGAGTTAAATTGGCTGATTCAGATGTAGCACAAAATATTATTTCTGATATGCGGACCCGCTCAAAACAAATACTGAAACAAAATTTCATAGAGGAAGAGTATACTAGTTTTGCTAAAACAATGATTAACGGCTATTTCTTAAGGGATAGTATTTTAATGCATACTTTGCCCTTGAGAATTTTAAACAAATTGTCTGGGAACTTAATAAGTTACTGTCTTGCAAGACAGAGGATAAAACGATACAAACTTACATATGTAAACCAATATGAGTGTGAAGCACATCGTGAGTTAATTTTAAAAGCACTATCAGATGAATTATGATGATGGAACATTACTTGACAGAAATATTATTCCAATCTTAGAAATTATTAAATTTAATGTTCTTGAAAAAATATAGAATGTATTCAAAATACTATAGAAAATAATTTGAAACTATAATACATCTTTCTACAGTAGAATAATGAGCAGGAAGGAGATAAGAAATTCTCATTAGAAGTTGAATTTCTGACTGATTAGAATGAAAAGAAATATAGTCACAAAAGCACTTGAATTCATGAGAGATCCAGATTATAGATTTAAGATACTAGCGAGTATGGGAATGTATAACAAATTAGATGATGAAACTTTCTTAAAAAAATACTATCAATGTATTTTCCATAAAGAATTAAATCTTCAGACACCTAAAACATTCAATGCAAAACTTCAGTGGTTAAAGCTATATGATCGAAGACCTGAGTACACAATGATGGTTGATAAGTATAGGGTACGAGATTACATAGCTAAAAAAATTGGTAGGGAGTATCTCATTCCTTTACTCGGAGTGTGGGATGATCCGGATGAGATCGATTTTGATAGCCTTCCACAGCAGTTTGTTCTAAAGTGTAATCACAATTCTGGACTCGGAATGTGTATATGCAGAGACAAGTCAAAACTTGATGTTAAGAAAGTAAAAGCAGATCTAAGAAAGGGATTACAGCAGGACTATTATATTACTTTCAGGGAGTGGCCCTATAGGGATGTCCCACGAAAAATCATCTGTGAAAAATACATGGAGGACAATTCAACAGCAGAATTAGTTGATTATAAATTCTTTTGCTTTGATGGTCGTGTAGACTGTGTGATGGTATGCCTAGACCGTTCGAGCGGAAATACCAAGTTCTATTTTTTTGATAGGGCATGGAACTTGCTACGATATAATATCCGTGGCAAAGAAGCGCCTGAAAATTTTACAATACCAAAACCTTCGAATATGGAAGAAATGTTTGAAATCGCTGAGAAGTTGAGTAAAGGATTGCCTTTTGCTCGAATTGATCTTTACAGCGTATCAGGCAGAACATATTTTGGAGAAATAACATTTTTCCCAGACAGTGGATTTGATGTAAATTTATTACTGGAAACGGATAGACATTGGGGCGAAATGATAAGTATTTCTAAGATTAATTCGGAGGTATGAGGTAATGAATAGAACAATTGGATTTCCTATTAGTCATAAGGAGAATGAGAACAGAAGGGCTTTGGTTCCTGAACATATTAAAAAGATTAAACACCCGGAAATGTTGTACATAGAAACGGGGTATGGGGATGTACTTGGTATACCTGATGAAGATTTCATAATTTATGGTTGCAATATTGTTTCAAGAGAAGAAACGTTGTCCCAAGATATAATCTGTGACCCTAAAATAGGAGACGCTGAGTACTTGGAGTCACTCCACGAAGGCCAGGCAATCTTTGGATGGGTGCATGCTACACAGAATAGGGATATTACAGATAAAATTGTTAATAGAAAATTGACTGCTTACGCATGGGAAAATATGCATTATAACGGCAGGCATATATTCTGGCGCAATAATGAACTTGCAGGAGAGGCAGCCATAATCCATGCATTTCAGTGTTACGGGAAAATGCCTTATGAAACAGCAGTTGCTGTTCTTGGACGCGGAAACACTGCTAGAGGGGCTATTAAAGTTCTGAATATGTTTGGGGCAGATGTTATGCAATATGATCGGCGGACAGAAAATCTTTTTCGGGAAGAACTTTGGAAGTACGATGTGGTAGTTAATTGCATCCTCTGGGATGTGACCCGCTCTGATCATATCATATATAGAAGCGATTTGTCTCGGATGAAACAGAATGCAATGATTGTAGACATAAGCTGTGATCGAAATGGCGGTGTAGAAACGTGTATTCCAACTACTTTCGAAGACCCGACTTATAAGGTTGATGGCATTTTGCACTATGCTGTTGATCACACCCCTTCTTTATTTTTTAAGACATTTTCATGGGCTAACTCAGAGTTGTTAGTTCCTTACTTAAATGAGTTGATTGAGGATAAATGTGGTCAGGTGTTGAGGGATTCTATCGTGATTCGCCAAGGGACTATTATAGACCAGAGCATTAATAAGTTTCAATGTAGATAATCTTTATTTTGCTAGAAATGGTAGTAGCAATACTGTATCAGACTGTTTGGATGGCTTGGTATGACTCCCCTAATCTGATTTGTTGACCATTTATTCGTTTGTTATAGTGTCTGGCTTCATGTTTGTTTACAAAATAAGCGGAGAGGGTACACACATTATAAACTATTTATGATGAATAAGGGCACAAGACTAATGGCATTCATAAGTTGGGCATTAATGATGAGATTTAAACAATACGATTTTTAGTTGGTGAAAAATAAAAGCTTCATCCGCCAATTAGGCTATGAAGCGGGTGGAGGTAACGATGAAACAGAAAAATATATCTTTAGAAAACAAAACAATTCTCATGACAGGCGCGGGAGGCTTTATAGGAGCCAATTTGGCTTTAAAGCTGTTTGCCACAGTTAATCCTATTCAAATTATCGGTATCGACAATATGAATGATTACTACGATGTGGGGATTAAAGAGTACAGATTAAAAAAGATTGATAATGCTGTAGCTCGACATCCAGAATCATCGTGGACATTTGTAAGGGGATCTATAGCTGATAAGTCTACTGTGGATGAGATATTCCAAGATTATAAACCATCCATTGTAGTGAATCTCGCTGCCCAGGCTGGTGTAAGATACAGCATTACAAATCCAGATGCTTATATAGAAAGTAACTTGATAGGGTTTTATAACATCTTGGAAGCCTGTAGGCATTCTTATGACGGTGGAGCTACTGGTGTGGAGCACTTAGTCTACGCATCCAGTTCTTCTGTGTATGGTTCCAATAAGAAGGTTCCATACAGCACAGACGATAAGGTGGACAATCCTGTGTCACTCTACGCAGCTACTAAGAAGTCCAACGAGCTCATGGCTCATGCATACAGTAAGCTTTACAACATACCGTCCACAGGGCTCCGATTCTTTACCGTTTACGGTCCAGCAGGACGTCCGGATATGGCGTACTTTGGATTCACAAACAAGCTGAGAGCTGGTCAGAATATCCAGATCTTCAACTACGGAAACTGTAAACGCGACTTTACTTATATAGATGACATTGTGGAAGGCGTGATCCGTGTGATGCAGGCTGCGCCAGAAAAAATTACTGGAGAGGATGGATTACCAATAGCTCCGTATGCTGTATATAACATCGGAAACAATCAGCCAGATAACTTATTAGACTTTGTGGACATCTTGCAGCAGGAGCTTATTCGGGCTGGAGTGTTGGATGCAAATTACGATTTCGATGCTCATAAGGAATTAGTACCAATGCAACCTGGAGATGTTTCGGTTACCTATGCAGATACCAGTGCATTAGAAGCAGATTTTGGATTTAAACCAAGTACAGATCTGAGAACAGGTCTCCGGCGGTTTGCGCAATGGTACAAGGATTTCTATATGTAAATACTTAGATCAGAAAGAAGGTAGAAGAAGTTGGACAAACAGGGACAGTATAAAATTGCGGTTGCTGGTACAGGATATGTCGGTCTTTCTATTGCCACACTGCTATCCCAGCATCATCAGGTAATGGCTGTGGATATCGTACCGGAGAAGGTGGATCTGATTAATCAGAAAAAATCTCCAATACAGGATGATTATATAGAGGAGTATCTCACTAACAAGCCGCTGAATCTTACAGCAACACTTGATGCAGAAGTGGCGTACACAGGTGCGGATTTTGTTGTAATCGCAGCACCCACGAATTATGATCCAAAGAAAAACTTCTTCGACACATCCGCTGTAGAGGCTGTGATTCAGTTGGTGATCCAGTATAATCCGGATGCCATTATGGTTATCAAATCCACAATTCCGGTTGGCTATACAGCATCCGTTCGGGAGAAATATCACTGCGATAATATTATTTTCAGTCCCGAGTTTTTGCGGGAAAGCAAAGCACTTTATGATAATTTGTATCCAAGCAGAATCATCGTTGGTACTGACACGAAGAATGCCAGACTGGTGAAGGCAGCGAATACATTTGCAGGACTTCTGCAAGAAGGTGCTATCAAGGAGAATATTGATACCCTTATTATGGGATTCACGGAGGCAGAAGCGGTAAAACTTTTTGCCAACACTTACTTAGCTCTTCGTGTTTCCTACTTCAATGAACTTGATACCTACGCTGAGATGAAAGGACTTAATACACAACAGATTATAAATGGTGTGTGTCTGGATCCGAGAATCGGCTCTCATTATAATAATCCATCTTTCGGTTATGGTGGATACTGTCTGCCGAAGGATACGAAGCAGTTATTAGTAAATTATGAGGATGTTCCTCAGAACATGATGTCAGCGATAGTAGAATCAAACAGGACGAGAAAAGACTTCATCGCAGACCGTGTGTTGGAGATCGCAGGTGCTTACGGAAGCAATGACGAGTATAATAGCAGCAGAGAGAAAGAAGTGGTTGTTGGCGTTTACCGCCTTACTATGAAGTCAAACTCCGATAACTTCCGTCAGTCGTCTATTCAAGGTGTCATGAAGCGCATCAAGGCGAAGGGGGTCATTGTGGTTATCTATGAACCGACACTGGAGGATGGAAGCACTTTCTTCGGAAGTAAAGTCATAAATGATTTACAGAAGTTTAAGGACACATCTCAAGCAATCATTGCAAATCGATACGATCCCTGCTTGGACGATGTAAAAGATAAAGTATACACTCGCGATATTTTTTGTCGCGATTAAAAACCAACATAGCAGAAAGTATGAGCGAGGAGGCAATATTACCATGCATATCACAGAAGCATTCAAAAACAAAACTCTAGTCATCACCGGTGGCACCGGTTCTTTCGGGTCAACTGTCCTAAAGCACTTCTTAACCACCGACATCGGAGAAATCCGCATTATCAGCCGTGACGAGAAAAAGCAGGACTGGATGCGGCATACGCTGCAGGCGCAATATCCGGACTACGCCGGAAAAGTGCAGTTCTATGTGGGAGACGTCCGAAACGTTGATTCCGTTCGTGACGTGATGTATGGAGCAAATTACGTATTCCATGCAGCAGCTTTAAAGGAGGTCCCTTCCTGCGAGTTCTTCCCTATGGAAGCTGTACGCACTAATATTATCGGAACCGATAACGTGATTACTGCGGCTGTAGAAAATCATGTAGAGCGAGTGGTATTTTTATCCACCGATAAGGCGGCGTATCCCATCAATACCATGGGCATGACCAAGGCGGTCGGCGAGAAGGTGGTACAGGCCAGGGCGCAGAAAGCCTTTGAACGGGGCGGTACCGTCCTTGCCTGTACCCGCTACGGCAATGTAATGTGCAGCAGAGGATCCGTGATCCCGCTGTTTATCGATCAGATCAAGCGGAAGGCTCCGATCACCATTACCGACCCGAACATGACCCGCTTTCTTATGAACCTGGACGAAGCAGTTGACCTTGTGGCCTTTGCCTTTGAGCACGCCGAGCCGGGAGATCTGTTTGTGCAGAAAGCAGACGCAAGCACGATTGGGGATCTGGCGAAAGGGGTCATGAAGGTATTTGGAGAAACAGAGTGTAAGATCATTGGTTCTCGTCATGGTGAGAAATTGTATGAGACGCTGGTAACAAGGGAAGAGATGCTGCGGTCTGTAGATATGGGCCATTACTACCGGATTGCACCTGATGCGAGAGGGTTGAACTACGATAAATTCTATGTGGAAGGCACTGTGACCACAGAGGGCGATGAGGCATATACTTCACATAATACGAACCGTCTGGATGTGGATGGCGTGGTGAAGAAGATCATGGAAACAGACTATGTGAAGGAAGAACTGGAAGGAAGGCCGCATAGCGTGGAGGCGTAAAGCAGAACCATGGCAGATGTGGGATACATAAAACGGACACACGAACTGTTACACATAATTGCTTACAGAAACCTGCGTTAGATGGTACGATACGAATAAGGACGGGTTTATGTCGTACACACAGCCATGCGTGGAAGTGTTAAGAAAAAATTTGGTGTGCAAGAACTTCATAAACATACTAGGGGAATATAACTAGAAAAATAAAGAAAGGTGCTAGTTTATGAACATTTTAGTAACCGGTGCAAAGGGCATGGTAGGAGCCGCCCTAGTAGCCAATCTGAAAAATATCAAAGAAGGAAAGAACCGGACAAGGTCAAACATACAGATCAATGAGATCTACGAATACGATCTGGATTCAACCCCAGAACAGTTAGACGTTTACTGCCGGTCTGCAGACTTCGTATTCAATCTGGCCGGTGTGAACCGTCCGGAAAATCCGGAAGATTTCATGAAGGGAAACTTCGGCTTTGCAAGTACGCTTCTGGACACCTTGAAGAAGTACAATAACAAGGCCACTATTATGCTGTCTTCCTCCATCCAGGCCACATTGGCCGGACGTTTTGGCGACAGCGAATACGGCCGTTCCAAGAAAGCAGGGGAGGAATTATTTTTCTCCTATGCCGAGGAAACCGGGGCAAAGGTGGCCGTTTACCGTTTTCCAAACCTGATGGGGCATTCCAGGCCGAAGTACAACAGCGCTGTCAGCACCTTCTGCTGGGCCGTGGCCAACGATGAAGAGTTCCATGTAAATGACCGGAGCACCGAACTGGAGCTTCTCTATATTGACGACCTGGTGGAAGGGATGTTCGATCTTCTGGAAGGAAAAGAAGTCCATTGTGAGTTTGACGGTGTGGATACGGTCATAAATCCAAAGGGACGCTACTGCTGCGTACCGGTAACCCATAAAGTAACTCTGGGGGAGATCGTAGATCTGCTGGAGCAGTTTAAGGAGCAGCCGTCCACCCTGATGATGCCGAAGATGCCGGAGGGCTCTTTCGCGAAGAAGCTGTACAGCTTGTATCTGACGTATCTTCCGGCGGAGAAGTTTAAATATCCGCTGAAAATGAATGTGGATGACAGAGGTTCTTTCACGGAGCTGGTACACACGGCAGACTGCGGCCAGGTCAGCATCAACATCAGCAAACCGGGCATTACCAAGGGCCAGCACTGGCACAATTCCAAATGGGAGCTGTTTATTGTTGTGGCCGGGCATGGACTGATCCGGGAGCGGAATATCCATACAGGCGAGACCGTGGAGTTTGAAGTGTCAGGGGATAAGATCGAGGCGGTACATATGATTCCGGGCTGGACGCATAATATCATCAACTTGAGCGAGACGGAAAACCTGGTGACGGTGATGACCTGCAATGAGATTTTTAACCCGGAGCGGCCGGACACCTTTTTTGAACCGGTATAAGTGTGTAATCCAAAGAACGGAGCGTAAGAACGATGAGTGAAATAAGAACAGACTATTCTGAGATCCATTTTAAAGATAACGGGAAGCTGAAGCTTCTCATCATTGTCGGTACCCGTCCGGAGATCATCCGCCTGGCGGCAGTGATCAATAAGTGTCGTAAATATTTCGATGTAGTGCTTGCCCATACCGGGCAGAACTATGACTATACCCTGAACGGGATCTTTTTTGAAAACCTGAAAATTGACAATCCGGAGGTCTATATGGACGCCGTAGGGGATGACCTTGGCGCGACGGTGGGGAATATCATCAACTGCGCCTATAAACTGATGGTGCAGATCAAGCCGGACGCGCTGCTGATCCTGGGGGATACCAATTCCTGCTTATCAGCCATTGCGGCAAAGCGCCTGCATATCCCGATTTTTCATATGGAAGCGGGAAACCGCTGTAAGGACGAGTGTTTGCCGGAGGAAACGAACCGGAGGATCGTGGATATCATTTCCGATGTGAACCTGGCGTATTCCGAGCATGCCAGGAAATATCTCCATGAGTGCGGACTGCCGAAGGAAAGAGTGTATGTAACGGGCAGCCCCATGGCAGAGGTGCTGCACCAGAACCTTGCTGAGATTGAAAAGTCGGATATTCTGGAAAAACTGGGACTGGAACCGCAAAAATATATTTTGCTTTCCGCCCATCGGGAGGAGAACATTGACACGGAAAAGAATTTCCTGAGCCTGTTCACGGCAATCAATAAGATGGCGGAAAAGTACGATATGCCGATCCTGTATTCCTGCCATCCCAGAAGCCGGAACCGTCTGGCCGCTTCCGGATTTGAACTGGACCGGCGCGTGATTCAGCATGAACCACTGGGATTCCATGATTATAACCATCTGCAGATGAACGCTTTTGCGGTGGTATCGGATTCCGGAACGCTTCCGGAGGAGAGCAGCTTCTTTACTTCTGTGGGGCATCCCTTCCCGGCGGTATGTATCCGGACAAGCACCGAGCGCCCGGAAGCCCTGGACAAGGCCTGCTTTATCCTTGCCGGCATCGATGAAGTAAGTCTGCTGCAGGCGGTGGATACCGCGGTTACGATGAATCTGAATGGGGATTATGGGATTCCGGTGCCGGATTATGTGGAGGAGAATGTAAGCACAAAGGTGGTAAAGATCATCCAGAGTTATACGGGTGTTGTGAATAAGATGGTGTGGAGAAAATTTTGAAACTATTTTAGCCGGACGAAAAATCCGGCTTTTCTGGTTCTTCTAAATAGCCTGGTGACAAAGAGACGCAAAGCCTTGTAAATATTGAAAGAATGAGGATTTTGAGATGAATACTTCTTAAAAAAGCGTATAGTAAACAGACCGGATAGGAGATACGCTCAAAAATCAGGTAAAAATGAGACTATTTGGGCAATGATTATCTTGAGCGTTTCTTGAAAAATTCCATTTCTTTAGATGATAATTTTGGAAAAACTTATGTGTTTTTGTCTGATGATAATCAGACAATCATAGGATACTATAATCTTGGGATGGGATATATTGAACAGTTTGATACCGGCATTACTCGGAAAATAGGTGGCGCTGTACATATTAACTGCTTTGCGCTGGATGAGAAGTATCATGGTTTAGTACAGGCGGTGACAGAAAAAGGTCTGAAGATTAATTTGTCAGATATTCTTCTTGATGACTGTATGAGCAGGATTGAAGAAATTCGGAGAAATCATCTTGACTTTATGTTTGTTACATTAAATTCAACCAAAGAAGGTTATAGTCTATATTTAAGAAATACTTATGGAAACTTTCTAGGATATATGCTATTCTATATTCAAAGCATTATATTTCCGGCAGTTTTTTTCTTTTGCGGCGTCTGCCGTGTCTGCAATTCTGATAAGAAGATCTAAAAGAAATCTCGATGCTTTTTATTCCCATCGACAAAGCAGAGAGGTTTCCTGAAAGCTATGTTCTGAAGCTTATGTTTTTGTTTTTACAGGCTGCCTCCTGCGATTCTTGAAAAAGGAGGTACCTATGAACAGAAAACAAAAGAAACTACCATGCTGTTCAGCGACAGGAAAGAGCTGCTGGGACTCTATAATGCGGTAAGCGGAAAACAGTATAAGAATCCCGGGGCGCTGAGCGTCAACACGCTGGAGAACGCCATCTACATGGCCATCAAAAATGACCTGTCCTTTGTGATCGACTCCCGGCTCTCCCTGTATGAGCATCAGTCCACCTACAGCCCTAACCTTCCGCTGCGGATGCTTCTGTATCTGGCAGATCTGTACGCGGACCTGACGAAAAACGAAAACCTGTACGGAAGGAAAAAGGTAATGCTTCCGCCGCCCCAGTTTATCATCTTCTACAACGGGGAGGAGCAACAGCCTGACAGGCGGATACTGAAGCTGTCCGACTTATATGAGGTGGAGGAGGAAGAGCATAAGCTGGAGCTGGAGGCGGTGATGCTGAACATCAACGCGGGCCACAATCCGGAACTTATGAGGGCGTGCAAGACTCTGGCGGATTATGCCCGGAACACCGCCCGCATAAGAAGGTATGCCGCGGAGATGCCCATAGAAGAAGCGGTGGAGCGCACCATCACGGAATGTATCCGGGAGGGGATCCTTGAAGAGTTTTTAAGGAAATATCGAGCGGAGGCAAAAAGGATGAGCATATATGAGTATGATCAGGCGAGGCATATAAGGCAGGAGAGAGAAGAGGCCTGGGAAGAGGGCAAACAGGAAGGCATGGAACAGGGGCGGCTGTCCATAGTCCGCCGGATGCTGGAGGGCGGCACCAGCCTGGAAGAGATTAAACGGCTCACCGGGGCCACGGAGGTGGAAGTGGAAAGGGTGCGGAACGTGTAGGGATGACTGATACTGATAAATGAACGAAATTGGTATAAAAATATTTTCTGAAAATTTTAAATTTCCTTTTACATGGCCAGGCCGTGTAAGAGGAAATTTTTTATATCATTTTATAGCAATGAAGAATAGAAGAGAAAAGGAGAGAGCATATGCGCGTTAAACTGCAGGACAAGACTATCCTTGTCACTGGCGCAGCCGGCTTTATCGGCTCCAACCTAGTCTTGAAGCTTCTGCGGACCGCCTCGCCGGTTCGCATCATAGGCATCGATAACATGAATGATTATTACGATGTCTCTATAAAAGAATACAGATTAGAGCAGATCAGGTCCATGGCATCCTCCCATCCGGAGAGCGTATGGACTTTTATTAAGAGCTCTATTTCAGACAGAGAGCTGGTCGGAAAGGTGTTTGAAGAGCACAGGCCCTCTATTGTAGTCAACCTGGCGGCCCAGGCGGGCGTGCGGTATTCCATTACAAACCCGGACGCCTATATTGAGTCCAATCTGATCGGATTTTACAACATTCTGGAGGCATGCCGTCACTCCTACGACAACGGGGAGACAGGCGTGGAGCATCTGGTCTATGCCTCCTCTTCCAGTGTGTACGGGTCTAACAAGAAGATCCCCTACAGCACGGAGGACAAGGTGGACAATCCGGTTTCCCTGTATGCGGCTACCAAGAAGAGCAATGAGCTGATGGCGCACGCCTATGCGAAACTGTATAACATCCCCTCTACGGGGCTGCGGTTCTTTACCGTCTACGGGCCGGCGGGCCGGCCGGACATGGCCTACTTCAGCTTTACCAATAAGCTGCTGGCTGGGGAGACCATACAGATCTTTAACTATGGAAACTGCAAGAGGGATTTCACCTATGTGGATGATATTGTAGAGGGTGTAAAAAGAGTGATGCAGTCCCCTCCGGAAAAGGAGACAGGGGAGGACGGCCTGCCGGTCCCGCCCTATGCTATTTACAATATCGGCAACAACCAGCCTGAGAACCTGCTGGACTTTGTAGATATCCTGCAGCAGGAGCTGATCAGAGCGGGAGTCCTGCCCAAGGACTATGACTTTGAGGCCCACAAGAAGCTTGTGCCCATGCGGCCGGGAGATGTGCCGGTCACCTATGCGGACACCAGCGCGCTGGAGCGGGATTTTGGCTTTAAGCCGTCCATGCCCCTCCGGGAGGGACTGAGAAAATTTGCCGAGTGGTACAGAGAATTTTACATGGACTGATGTGAATGGATATTTATCAGATCATAGAAACCCACAACCGGCCCTGGACGGAGAGGGAAATGCTTGCCTTCTCTGTGATCGTTGTGATCACAGTGCTTGTGCTGGCATGGTTGGTTTATCAAAAGAAGATTGGATTGAGACAGGCTGTGGCAGGCCTTTTTTTATTGCTTTTTGCGGGGATCGTGTACGGCTCCACGGTATTTACCAGAAGTGTGACAGAGTACCAGTACAAGCTGGTCCCGCTCTGGTCCTGGTATGAAGTGTTTGTCCGCCACAGCAGGGAGATGCTGAAGGAAAATATTTTAAATATGCTCCTGCTCCTTCCGGCGGGGTTTTTGCTGCCTTTTGTCCTGGACAGGAAAACGGGCTGGAAGGAAGGGTTTTTCGCAGGGGGACTGATGTCCGCATCCATTGAGTGCATGCAGTTTGTCTTCAAAAGGGGATTGTTCGAGTGGGATGACATCCTGCACAACAGCATTGGCTGCATGGCGGGCTGCCTGCTGGGGAACATCCTGTTTGAGCTGTGGGAAAAGAGACGAGGAAAAGGAAGGATGGGTAAAAATGGAAAACAAAAATGAAAAGATGAAGATCGCAGTCGCCGGGACAGGCTATGTGGGGCTGTCTATTGCCACGCTCCTGGCACAGCACAATCAGGTCACAGCGGTGGATATTGTGCCGGAAAAGGTGGAACTGATCAACCAAAAAAAGTCGCCTATACAGGATGAGTACATAGAGGAATACCTGGCTCGCAGGAATCTGGACCTGACCGCCACTCTGGACGGGGAGGCGGCCTACAGCGATGCGGATTTCGTGGTGATCGCTGCGCCTACCAACTATGACAGCAAGAAGAATTTCTTTGACACGAGCGCAGTGGAGGATGTGATCAGGCTTGTCATCCAGTGCAACCCGGATGCGGTCATGGTCATCAAGTCCACTATCCCGGTAGGATTCACAGCCCAGGCGCGGGAGAAATACCACTGCGACAATATCCTTTTCAGCCCGGAGTTCCTGCGGGAGTCGAAAGCGCTCTACGACAACCTGTATCCAAGCCGCATCATCGTGGGGACCGATGTGGAGAACGCGCGTCTGGTCAAAGCTGCCAATACGTTTGCTGCCCTTCTGCAGGAGGGGGCCATTAAAGAGGACATCCCCACGCTGATCATGGGATTTACAGAGGCGGAGGCTGTGAAGCTCTTTGCCAACACCTATCTGGCGCTGCGTGTTTCCTATTTTAATGAGCTGGATACCTATGCGGAGGTGAAGGGGCTGAATACCAGGCAGATCATCGATGGGGTCTGCCTGGATCCAAGGATCGGTTCTCACTATAACAACCCCTCCTTCGGCTATGGCGGATACTGCCTGCCAAAGGATACGAAGCAGCTTCTGGCCAACTATGAGGATGTGCCCCAGAATATGATGACCGCGATTGTGGAGTCCAACCGGACAAGGAAAGATTTTATCGCGGACCGGGTGCTGGAGCTGGCAGGAGGATATGGAGCCAACAGCGAGTTCGATGAGAGTAAGGAGAAGGAAGTGGTGATCGGCGTGTACCGCCTGACCATGAAGAGCAATTCCGACAACTTCCGTCAGAGCAGTATACAGGGAGTGATGAAGCGGGTGAAGGCAAAGGGAGCCACGGTGATCATTTACGAGCCCACTTTGGAGGATGGGAGCACCTTCTTCGGAAGCAGAGTGGTCAACGACCTGGAGAAGTTCAAGGAGATGAGCGACTCCATCATCGCCAATCGGTATGACAGTTGCCTGGACGATGTGGAGGAGAAGGTGTACACAAGAGATTTGTTCAGGAGAGACTAACATATTTCAAATAAAAAACAAAGGAGATCAAACCAATGAGCAGTATATTTGCAGGTAAAACCTTAATGATCACCGGAGGCACCGGTTCCTTCGGGAACGCCGTCCTGGACCGGTTCTTAAAGACAGATATAGGGGAGATCCGCATATTTTCCCGCGATGAGCTAAAGCAGGACAATATGCGGCATTTTTATCAGCGGGAATTCCCCGAGTACAGCGACAAGCTGAAGTTCTATATCGGCGATGTGCGGGATATCCAGTCCGTGAAAAATGCCATGCACGGCGTGGACTACATCTTCCACGCAGCGGCCCTGAAGCAGGTGCCCTCCTGTGAGTTCTTCCCCGTCGAGGCGGTAAAGACCAATGTGCTGGGCACGGAGAACGTGCTGACCGCGGCTATCGAGGCCGGGGTGAAGAAGGTCATCTGCCTGTCCACGGACAAGGCCGCCTACCCGGTGAACGCCATGGGCACCTCCAAGGCCATGATGGAGAAGGTGATCGTGGCCAAATCAAGGACGGTTTCTCCGGAGAAGACAGCCATCTGCTGTACACGATACGGAAATGTCATGTGTTCCCGGGGCTCGGTCATCCCTCTTTTCATCAGCCAGATCAAGGAGGGGAAGGAGCTGACCGTGACAGAGCCCACCATGACCCGGTTCATCATGAGCCTGGAAGAAGCGGTGGAACTGGTGGTTTTCGCTTTCCAGAACGCCCAGAGCGGTGATATCATGGTACAGAAGGCGCCGGCCTGCACTATCGAGGTGCTGGCCCGGGCTGTGGAGGAGGTGTTCCATGCGGACAACCCGGTGAAGGTCATCGGCATCCGCCACGGGGAAAAGATGTATGAGACCCTGCTGACCAACGAGGAGTGCTCCCATGCCATTGACATGGGGAATTTCTACCGGGTACCCTGTGACAAGCGGGACCTGAACTATGACAAATATTTCAAGGACGGGGATGTGCAGAGGAACACCCTGACCGAGTTCAACTCCAGCAACACGGAGCTGCTGAACGTGGAGCAGGTGAAGGAGAAGCTGCTGTCCCTGAAGTACATCCAGGACGAATTAAAGGAGTGGGAGCAGTAAGGTGAAAAGCGGCAGGGAGCAGGCAGTGCTGGCACTGTCAGGAAAAAGCTTATTTCAGACAGAGCAAAGGATGCCGGCGCGGGACGCGGACTGGCAGGGGATCTATGAGGAATGCCGCCAGCAGGCTGTCCCTGCCCTTGCCTGGAAAAGCGTGGACAAGGAGGAGCTGCCCAAGGAGCTGGCCGATAGATGGAAGGACACTGTGGTCGCCCAGGCCTACCACAGCCTGCAGGTGACCTGGCAGCATCGGCAGGTCCATGAGCTGATGGAACAAGCCGGGATCCCCTATGTCATCCTAAAGGGCTGCGCCTCCGCAGCTTATTATCCGGCGCCCTTGGAGCGGACCATGGGGGATGTGGACTTCCTGGTCCGGCCTGCGGACCTTGAGCGGGCCGGGCAGGTGCTGGAGGCAGAGGGGTTCGTGCCCTGGGAGGAGGAGCATATCTGCCACGTGGTCTACCGGAAGGAGCGGGCGCATCTGGAGATGCATTTTGAGCCCGCCGGCGTGCCCCATGGAAGGCCCGGGGAGCTGGTCCGGGAATACCTGAAGGACATCATGGAACAGGGCAGGGAGATCGAGCTGGAAGGCGGAAAGCTCCGCATTCCCTCCCCCTTTCACCACGGACTGGTGCTCCTTTTGCATACCAGCCATCATCTGGTGGGGGAGGGCATCGGCCTGCGCCACCTCTGTGACTGGGCGGTCTTTGCGTCCTCCCTGTCAGACCAGGAGTTCCGGGCGCTTTTTGAGGAGAAGCTGAAGGCCATCGGGATGTGGCGGTTTGCCCAGCTCCTGACCCAGGTGTGCATCCGCTATCTGGGCATGCCAGAGAGGAGCTGGCCGGGGAAGGCGGGGGAGGAAGAGCGGGAGCTGACACAGGCCCTGATCCGGGATGTGTTTGCCGGCGGGAACTTTGGACGGAAGGACGAGAGCCGGAGACATGAGGTGTACCTGATATCCAGCAGAGGGAAGGACGGTGTGGGACACATCTCCCTGGGGCGGCAGTTCATCCGCTCTCTGAATGAGGTCGTGTATACCAAGCTTCCCTTATCCCGGAGGATGCCGCTGCTGCTCCCGGTGGGCTGGGCCTTTTACGGAGGCCGCTATCTGATCCGGATGCTCCGGGGCAAAAGGCCCGCGATCCATCCGGGAAGACTGGTGGAGGGAGCCGCCGCCAGGCGGTCTGTCTACGCCAGACTGGAGCTGTTTGAGACAGCTGAGACAGAGAAAGATACAAAGTAAAGGGAAACCATAGATTGTTCCTATAGACTGTTACCATAGAAGGAGGGCAACAAGATGAACATACTGATCACCGGAGCCAAGGGCTTCGTAGGCAGGAACCTGACCGCCTCCCTGGAGAGCATCCGGGACGGCAAGGACCGGGTGCACAGGATAGAGGGCCTGGAGGATCCGTCAGAGCTGACCATCTATACCTATGATATCGATTCTACCCCGGAGGAGCTGGACACCTACTGCAAGGATGCGGATTTTGTCTTCAACCTGGCAGGGGTGAACCGGCCCAAGAACCAGGAGGACTTCATGAAGGGGAACTTCGGCTTTGCCTCCACCTTATTGGACACGCTGAAGAGGCACGGGAACAAAGCCCCTGTCATGCTCTCCAGCAGCATCCAGGCCAGCCTGACAGGCCGCTTTGCCGGCAGTGAGTACGGCAAGAGCAAGCTGGCCGGGGAGGAGCTGTTTCAGGCATACAGCAAGGAGACCGGCGCGAAGGTGCTGATCTACCGCTTCCCCAACCTGTTCGGGAAATGGTGCCGCCCCAACTACAATTCCGCGGTGGCCACCTTCAGCAGCAACATCGCCAACGGCCTGCCCATCCAGGTCAATGACAGGAGCACAGAGCTGGAGCTTCTGTACATAGACGACCTGGTGGAGGAGATGCTCCTGGCCTTAAGCGGCAAAGAGCACCGGGATGAGAAGGGCTACTGCTACTGCCCTGTGACCTTTAGGAAGACCCTGGGGGAGATCGTGGACCTGCTGTATTCCTTTCAGGAGAGCCGCAGTGACCTGTCCGTGCCAGACATGAGCGATGGCTTTACGAAGCGGCTGTACGCCAACTACCTGTCCTACCTGCCGTTGGATGGCTTTTCCTATAAGCTGAAGATGAACCGGGACGTGCGGGGCAGCTTTACGGAGATCCTGCGGACCGCGGACCGGGGGCAGGTGTCCGTCAATATCAGCAGGCCCGGCATCACGAAGGGGCAGCACTGGCACCATACCAAGAACGAGAAGTTCGTGGTGGTATCCGGACGGGGCCTGATCCAGCTGCGGAAGATCGGGGTGGATGAGAACGGAAACCCCTACCCGGTGGTGGACTATGAGGTCAGCGGGGAGGAGATCACGGTAGTGGAGATGATCCCCGGCTACACCCACAACATCATCAACCTGTCAGACACAGAGGACCTGGTGACGCTGATGTGGGCCAACGAGCCCTTTGACCCGGAGCACCCGGACACCTTTGCGGAGCCGGTGTAAGAGCATGGAGGAGAAAAATGAAGACAGACTATACAGATATCCGATTTAAAGAGAACGGGAAGCTTCAGCTTCTCATCATCGTGGGGACCCGGCCGGAGATCATCCGGCTGAGCGCGGTGATCGACAAGTGCAGGAAATACTTTGACTGCATCCTGGCCCACACGGGACAGAACTATGACTATAACCTGAACGGGGTCTTCTTTAAGGACCTGAAGCTGGGGGACCCGGAGGTGTACATGGACGCCGTGGGGGATGACCTGGGAGAGACGGTGGGGAACATCATCAATGCCTCCTACAAGCTGATGGCCCAGATCCGGCCGGATGCCCTCCTGATCCTGGGGGATACCAACTCCTGCCTGTCGGCCATCCCGGCCAAGAGACTTCACATCCCCATCTTCCACATGGAGGCGGGGAACCGGTGCAAGGACGAGTGCCTGCCGGAGGAGACCAACCGACGGATCGTGGACATCATTTCTGATGTGAACCTGGCCTACTCGGAGCATGCCCGGAAATATCTCCACGAGTGCGGGCTGCCCAAGGAGCGGGTGTACGTGACCGGAAGCCCCATGGCGGAGGTGCTGCACAGGAACCTCAGCGAGATCGAAGCCTCTGACATCCTGGAGAGGCTGGGGCTGGAGCCGGGGCGCTATATCCTCCTGTCCGCCCACAGGGAGGAGAACATCGACACGGAGAAGAACTTCCTCTCCCTCTTTACCGCGATCAATAAGCTGGCAGAAAAGTATGACATGCCCATCCTGTACTCCTGCCACCCCAGATCCAGGAAGCGGCTGGAGGAGTCGGGCTTTGAGCTGGACGAGCGGGTGGTGCGCCATGAGCCCCTGGGCTTCCATGACTACAACCACCTGCAGATGAACGCCTTCGCAGTGGTGTCGGATTCCGGGACCCTGCCGGAGGAGAGCTCCTTTTTCACCTCCGTGGGACATCCCTTCCCGGCGGTGTGCATCCGGACCTCCACGGAGAGGCCGGAGGCGCTGGACAAGGGCTGCTTCATCCTGGCAGGGATCGATGAGAAGTCCCTGCTCCAGGCGGTGGATACAGCGGTGGAGATGAACCGTAGCGGGGACGACGGGATCCCGGTGCCGGACTATGTGGAGGAGAACGTGAGCACCAAGGTGGTGAAGATCATCCAGAGCTACACCGGTGTGGTGGATAAGATGGTGTGGAGGAAATGGTAATACGTAATAGGTAATCCATCTGACGCCAGCAATCGTTTAAAAAATAGGTTCAAAAATCTTATATAAAATCTTATGGAAACTGCCAGGAATATGTGCTACTATAGTTACAAAGCATTATATTTCTGGCAGTTTTTTTCATTTGCGGCGTCTGCCGTGTCTGCAAGTCTGATAAGAAGATCTAAAAGAAATCTCGATGCTTTTTATCCCCATCGACAAAGCAGAGAGGTTTCCTGAAAGCTATGTTCTGAAGCTTATGTTTTCGTCTTTACAGGCTGCCTCCTGCGATTCTTGAAAAAGGAGGTACCTATGAGCAGAAAACAAAAGAAACAGAACCGGAAGAAGCAAGACGGGAAAACGAAGGTGTATCCCGTTCCTGACCGGAACTACAAATCTTCGCTTTTTACCATGGTGTTCAGCGACAGGAAAGAGCTGCTGGGACTCTATAATGCGGTAAGCGGAAAACAGTATAAGGATCCCGGGGCGCTGAGCGTCAACACGCTGGAGAACGCCATCTACATGGCCATCAAAAATGACCTGTCCTTTGTGATCGACTCCCGGCTCTCCCTGTACGAGCATCAGTCCACCTACAGCCCTAATCTTCCGCTGCGGATGCTTTTGTATCTGGCAGATCTGTATGCGGACCTGACAAAGAATGAAAACCTGTACGGAAGGAAAAAGGTAATGCTTCCGCCGCCCCAGTTTATTATTTTCTACAACGGAGAGGAGAAACAGCCTGACAGAAGGATACTGCGGTTGTCGGATCTGTATGAGGTGGAGGAAGAAGAGCATAAGTTGGAACTGGAGGCGGTGATGCTGAACATCAACGCGGGCCACAATCCGGAGCTTATGAGGGCGTGCAAGACTCTGGCGGACTATGCCCGGTACACAGCCCGCATAAGAAGGTATGCCGCAAAGATGCCCATAGAAGAGGCGGTGGAGCGCACGATCACGGAATGTATCCGGGAGGGGATCCTTGAAGAGTTTTTAAGGAAATATCGAGCGGAGGCAAAGAGGATGAGTATATACGAGTATGATCAGGCGAGGCATATAAGACAGGAGCGGGAAGAGGCCTGGGAAGAGGGAAGACAGACAGGCAAACAGGAAGGAATACAGAAGGGAAGACAGGAAGAAAAGCAGAGTATAGCTCTCAATCTGGCAAAAATGGACATGACAGTGGAGCAGATCGCTAAGGCAGTGGAAGAGAAGGCTGCTGTGGTGGAGAAGTGGCTGGCTGATACTGACAGATGAATGAAAAGAGATGGAGATAAAAAAATTTACTGGAAAGCAGTATAAGAAGCCAGAGCTATTGAGAATATGATACGGCGGCTCGCATTCTTGCGAAGATTATTGGTAAAGCTACAGCAGCCGCCTTCCAGCTAGGTCTCCGCTGTATCACGCCGGTTGAGAACATAATAGAAAATGCCTTGTAATATGAACTCATCTTCTGATTTGTATTACAAGGCATAAGTTTTTATTCTTGACCTGCTTTAAGGGACATATTGTCTAAAGCACTGTTCATTGAACCCAGGCTGAAAACGGAAGGGGAGATTGGCTGTTTGGATGGATCACCAGGCTGAGAAAAAGAATGTTGAACAGCTCCTGTGTTTTGGGGGACGATGACTGAAATGCCACTGTCTTTTAAATAATTTTTAATTTTCCTATCCATATAATCTCCTTCCTACTACAATATATTTATGGTTAATACCCCTTACCGCCAGTAAGGAATTACCCATCTTGTTGCTTAAGCTGTTAGAA